>CAIZNH010000001.1 GCA_903934325.1 uncultured Alphaproteobacteria bacterium
CACCCGGCCACCAATAGTACCACTATGTTATGGTGGCCGGGTGGGGAGGCGGGGCGGGTGGTCTGCGTCGTGCGGCAGCACGACCGAAAGCAAAAACTGTCTAGCCAGCCTGTCACTTTCCCTTGTCCAAACCTTCTCAAAGGTTCACAAGGCTAGCCACATGGCACGCTTCCCTTTCTCCGCAATCGTCGGTCAGGACGAGATGAAACAGGCGCTGCTGATCGCCGCCGTCGACCCCTCTATCGGCGGGGTGATGGTGTTCGGCGATCGCGGCACAGGCAAAAGCACCGCCGCGCGCGCGCTCGCCAGCCTGCTCCCGCCGATCATGGCCGCGGACGGCTGCCCCTATGGTGCCTCGAAGGAGGATCAGGCCCGCTATCCCGGTGTGGTCGGCACCGGCAAGCTGGTGAAGCGCCCTGTGCCGTTCATCGACATGCCCTTGGGTGCGACCGAGGACCGGGTGATCGGCAGCCTCGACCTGGAACGCGCGCTGCGCTCGGGCGAGAAGGCGTTTGAACCCGGCCTGCTCGCCAAGGCCCATCGCGGCTTCCTCTATATCGACGAGATCAACCTGCTGGAGGATCACCTCGTCGATCTGCTGCTCGATGTGGCCGCCTCGGGCGAGAATGTGGTCGAACGCGAGGGGCTTTCGGTGCGCCACCCGGCCAAATTCGTGCTGATCGGCAGCGGCAATCCCGAAGAGGGCGAATTGCGCCCGCAATTGCTCGATCGCTTTGGGCTCTCGGTCGAGGTGCGCAGCCCCAAGGATATCGAAGTCCGCATCGAAATCATGCGGCTGGTGGCAGCGAACGAGGCTGACCCGGAAGCTTTCGCCGCCCGCTTTGCCGAGGCCGACGCAGCGATCCTCAAGCAAGTGGCCAAGGGCAAGGCCCGGCTTGCCAAGCTGGAAGCCGGCGAGGAGGTGCTGCGCGATGCCGCCAATCTGTGCCTGACGGTGGGCGCGGACGGCCTGCGCGGCGAGCTCACTTTGATGCGCGCTGCCCGCGCTCTGGCGGCGCTGGAGGGGGCCAAGAAAGTGTCCCGCAAGCATCTGGTCGCCATCGCGCCCTCGGCGCTGCGGCACCGGCTGCGGCGCGATGTGCTCGATGAAACCGGCTCCACCGCGCGCATCACCCGGGCGATTGCCGAGCTGTTCGGATGACCACGCCCGGCGCTCTGCCGGATGATCCGCTGGAGCCTGCCCTGCTGGCGGCGCGGCTGTTTTGCCTCGCCCCGCGCCTGTTTCGCGGGATGGTGCTGCGCGGCGCTGGTCCTGCGCGCGAGGCACTGGTAGCGGCGCTGGGCAGCGAAATCGCGCTGCGGCGCATCCCCGGCCATGTCGATGACGAGCGCCTGCTTGGCGGGATCGATCTCGCCGCGAGCCTCGCTGCCGGTGCGCCGGTGCGCCAGCGCGGGTTGATCGAGGAAGCGGCAGGCGGCGCATTGCTGGCTGGCATGGCCGAGCGGATGGATGCAGGCGTCGCCGGTCGGCTGGCGCAGGCATTGGACGAGGATGCCGCCGCGCTGGTGCTGCTCGACGATGCCACCGAGCCTGACGAAGCCCCGCCCGCAAGCCTTACCGAGCGCCTCGCCTTCGCCTGCGACCTTTCCACCTCGCGCCGCTGGCAGGGGGTGGACCTCGCGCCCGCCGCCGGGAGCCTCGCCGATGTTGCCGCGCTTGACGATGCGGCATTGAAGGCCCTCGCCGCCACCGCCGCGATGCTGGGGGTGGAGAGCTTGCGTGCGCTGATCTTTGCCGGGGAAGCCGCCCGCGCCCTCGCCGCGCTGGAGGGGCGCAGCGCCGCGTCCGAGGCCGATCTGGCGGGCGCGGCCCGACTGGTGCTCGCCCCGCGTGCCACCCGTCTGCCCCCGCAGGAGGAGCCGCAAGAGCCACCCGAAGACCAGCCGCCCCCGCCCCCCGATGGCGAGCGCGACAATCAGTCCGATAGCGAGCAACAACAGCAGGAGCCCGATCTCTCCGAGATTCTGGTCGAGGCGGCCAAGGCGTCGATCCCTGCGGACCTGCTGGCTAGCCTAGCACAGGGCAAGGCACCGCGCCGCGCCGGCTCCAGCGGGACGGGACAGAAGCGCAAGGCCGCGACCCGCGGCAAGCCCTTGGGTGCGCGCCCCGGAATGCCGCGCGGCGGGGCGAAGCTGGCGCTGATCGACAGCCTTCGCGCGGCTGTGCCGTGGCAGGCGGTGCGCCGCCGCGAAAACGGCGCGGACCCTTCCTCTCCCATCATCATGCGCAAGGAAGACCTGCGCATCCGCCGTTTCGAGGAGCGCAGCGCGAGGGTCACGATCTTTGCGGTCGATGCCTCGGGCTCGGCAGCAGCAGCGCGGTTGGCCGAGGCCAAGGGCGCGGTCGAGCTGATGCTGGCGCAGGCCTATGTCACCCGCTCGGAAGTCGCGCTGATCGCGTTCCGGGGCGAGCAGGCCGAGCTGCTGCTGCCCCCCACCCGTTCATTGACCCGCGCCCGCCGCAGCCTTGCCGAACTGCCCGGCGGCGGGGGCACGCCGCTTGCGATGGGGCTCCATCTGGCGCGCGAAGTGGCCGAGGCCGTGATCGCGCGCGGCCGCAGCGCGGCGCTGGTGATCCTCACCGACGGGCGCGCCAATATCGGCGCAGACGGTTCGCCCGGCCGCCCGCAGGCGATGAGCGACGCCGAGACCGCCGCCAAGGCGATTGCCGCGCGCGGGATCGATGCGCTGGTGGTCGATATCTCCGCCCGCCCCGGCCCCGAAGGCGCCAGCCTCGCCAGCGCGCTGGACGGCCGCTTCCTCGCCCTGCCCCGCGCTGACGCAAAGATGCTGCAAGCCGCGATCAATGCCGCGCAGGGTGCGCCCACCCGTTCCAGCGCGGCATGAGCCGCCTCGACTGGAACCGCGAGGGCCTGATCTGGCCGCACCGCGATGCCAGCACCTTCATCGAAGTCGGCAAGGCCCGTTGGCATGTGCAGCGCATGGGAGCCGGACCGCCCCTCCTGCTGCTCCACGGCACTGGCGCCTCGGTCCATTCATGGCGCGGGCTGATGCCGCTGCTGGCGCAGAATTACACCGTGATCGCGCCCGATCTGCCGCGCCATGCCTTCACGCAAGGCCATGACGCCTATGCCATGAGCCTGCCCGCCATGGCGCGCGAAGTCTCTGCCCTGCTGGACGCGCTGGAGGTGGAGCCTGCCGCGATCATCGGCCATTCGGCAGGCGCTGCGGTGGCGCTGCAACTGGCGCTCGATCACGCCTATGCCGGGCCGATTGTCGGGCTGAACGCCGTGCTGCGCCCCTTCCCCGGCGCGCTGGCGCAGATCTTCCCTGCGGTCGCCAAAACGCTGTTCGCCAACCCGCTGGTGCCGCGCATTTTCACCGGCAGCATCGACCTTGTCGGCGGGGCCGAGCGGTTCCTGTGGCGCTCCACCCATTCGCGGATCGAGGCGGAGGGGCTCGCCTGCTATCGCACATTGCTGAAGCACCCCGGCCATGCCGGCGGCGCGCTGGCGATGATGGCGAACTGGGACCTGCCCACCTTGCGCACCCGCATGGGCGAGGTCGCCAATCCGGTGCTGCTGCTGCACGGCGGCAATGATCCCGCTATCCCGCCCGAATGGGCGCGCGATGCGCAGGGCTGGCTCCCCAATGCGCGGCTGGAACTTCTCCCCGGTCTCGGCCATTTGGCGCATGAGGAAGACCCCGATAAGGCCGCCGCGCTGATCGCGGGGTTTCTGGCGGGCACAAGCTAGGAGAGCACCATGGAAGGCAGCAATTTCGGCTGGATCGAGCTGGTGCTGTTCTATGGCGGGGCCATCGGTTTCGGGGTGTGGCAGTTCGTCTCGATGGACCGCAAGCTCAAGAAAACCCGCGCCGAACGCGAAGCGCGCGAAGCGGCGGAGAAGGATGCGCCCCCGCCTGCCGCTTAGGCGATTATTCCGCCGCCTCGCGCTCGCCGGGGGCCTCCACCGCCAGCGCAGGATAGGCCAGCAGATCGCCAAAGCTCAGCGGTTCGGCCACCAGGCTCGGATGCGGGGAATAGCCGTCGTGCCAGTATTTGCGCTCGATCATGTCGCGCGCGATGCTCATCCCGAAGAACCGCCGCGGCTGGCGCGAGCGGTTGTCAGGCCCGGCATGCAGCAGATCGCTGCGATAGAGGATCACCGTCCCCTTGCGCGGGGCGACCTGCACCAGCGAAAACAGCTGATCGAGCCGCGCACCCTCGCGCCAGAGCTTCCACAGCGTGCGCAGCCCAAGGTGGCGCAGGCTGAACTGCGCGTTCTTGCCCAGCAGGAAGCGCAGGATATTGGGCTGGTGCTGGTCCCAATGGGTCGAGAACACCCGGTCGCGGAATTCGCCGGGGGCGAGCGGCGCTTCGGCCGATCCGCGCATCGCCCTGAGCTTGGCGAGATTGTGCCAGAAGATGCGCGCATTGGCGCGGGTGCGAAACAGCTCCATCAAACCGTTGGCCGCCCCGCCATGGGTGTTGGCAGAGCCGCCATACATATGCGTCCCCGGCGCAAACACCGTGCCGCCCTGCTGATCCGAAACATCCTCGACCGCAGCAAACATGCTGATCACGCCTGCCGGATCGCGGTGGATATATTGGTGGGACGAGCCGAGGTAGCTGGTGAAGGTCGCCACTTCGAGCACCGGGCGCGTCTTGCCGCAGAACTCCCCGATCACCCCTTCGAGCCGCTGGGCGAGGGTCGCGGCAAAGCGCTTGACCGCAGGGCTTGAGGGCAGCGAGCAGAAATCGCGGCGGCGATAGAGATTGTCGGTCTCGCTGGCGAAGGCGCTGTGGCTGCGGTCGGGATCGGCGATGGTCGCCTGCATGAAGGCGAGCGCGGTGTCGGCTTCGGCATGGGACAGGCAATCGGTGAGCACCACCAGGCCATAGCGGTCCATCATCGCGAGCGCCTCGGCCACGCACCCTTGCGTCAACCGGCCCGACGCATCGCACTGCGCCAGAACCTCAAAGGCCGATGTGTCATTGGAAACTCTGAGTTCTGCCATATGCGCCTGTCCTGTTACAGGCGCCTATGACACAGAACCCTAAGCCCTTGGTTAATCGGCGCGCTCAGGCTTTCCTTCGGGGCATCCGGTAGGGCAGCATGTATTGCACCAGCCGCGAGGAGAAGCGCCGCATGTCGAGGCTTTCCTGCACCGCCGTCACCTCCTCGCCGAGAAAGCGCGAAGCCAGTTCGCTGCGGGCGTAGAAGGGCGTGTCCTCCCATGTCCGGCGCACTTCGGCGACGCCGATGTCGGAGCGGGTGCGGCGGTTGATGCCCCACTTGCTGTCAGGCAAGCCCGCGATCGGCGGCAGGTCGACCGGCTCGGGCACGCCGTCCGCGCCGAAGCGCAGGGCGCTGGCAAACAGCGATCCGTCGCCGCGCTCGCCCTCGTAGCACACCAGCGCCCCGTCCTTGAGATGCGCGCGCGACCAGTGCCAGGTGTTGAAGCCGGTCTCCAGCGGCTCGGCGCCGCGATTGTGATCGAGATAGGCCTTGCCGCTCCACGAAAGGCCGGGGGACTGCATCTCCACCTCGATCCGCGCGCAGGGGGCGAGGCAGTGCCAGATATGGCTTTCCTTGGGATCGAGCGCGAAGGCGGCGCGGTTCAGCGCCTCGGGATAGACCCGCACGCGCCCGGTGACCTTGCGCTGCCACGGGACGAACAGGCGCGTGTCGCCTTCGTGAATGTCGATGGTGAGCGCCTCGCCGTCCCACGTCACCGCGCTTGGCCCGATCACGAGGTTGCTGGCATCGCGCTCCACCGCACCGCGCCCGCGCTCGGTCATCGCCCAGCGGGCCTGCGGACCGTAGAGCGCGACATTGAGCGACACATGGTTCAGCGGATCGTCCCGCCCCGAACGCTTGTAATAGGGGGAAAAGACGCTCCCCAGAAAGGCGATGATCGTCAGCCCGTGCTGCCCGTCGTCGGAGATGGCATCGACATACCACCAGGAATAGCCGCCCGCGGGGATGTCTTCATCGAAGCGAGGTCCTTCGCGATCACACGTGCGGCCAGCTGCCCGGACAAGGCTGCCATGGGCACCCCAGCTGCCGGGTGCGTCGCCCCGCCCGTGCAATAGAGCCCCGGCAGGCGCGTCTTGGGCCCTTG
The DNA here is from genome assembly GCA_903934325.1 of uncultured Alphaproteobacteria bacterium. Taxonomy (GTDB): domain Bacteria; phylum Pseudomonadota; class Alphaproteobacteria; order Sphingomonadales; family Sphingomonadaceae; genus Erythrobacter. The sequence continues at coordinate 6,109 of CAIZNH010000001.1, forward strand.
CCTCTGGAAAGAGGCCGCCCAGCCGTGCGAAGCCCTGCCATAAAGAGCGCCGCCCGTGGCCGGGAACAGCGCCTCCCAGTCCTGCGGGGTCATAAGCTGGTGCGCCAGCGGTTCCTCCAATTCGAGGCCGCAGCGCCTGAGCGTCGCCATCATGGTTCGGGTGCATCGCTCTCTCTCCTCGGGGGTGTATTGGTGGGTGTCGCCATTGGCGGGCGCATTGACGATGATCTGGAGCCGCTCGCGCCCCTGCGGCGGGGGCGCGTCTTCACCGGCGCCGCGGTCGATGGCGCAGACATAGACGGTGGGTTCGGACGGGGTCTCGCCGCGCGCGATCTCGCGGAATTCGCGGGCGTAATCGGGCGAGAAGAAGACGTTGTGGTGGCTGAGCTCAAAGCCGCCCGTGCGGGTGTGGGCATACCACACCAGCGCCGAGAGCGAGCGTTTGGCCGGCGGGATCGCGGGGACGGAGCGCGCCGCGCCCTCCCCGAAGCGGCCCGTAGCGAGCGCCGAAGGATCGCCGTTGCAGATGACGATATCGGCCGCGATTTCCTCGCCGCTCGCCAGCCTGACGCCGCTCGCCCGGCCGCCCTTGGTGAGCACCTTGGTGACGGGAGCATGGGTACGCACACGCGCGCCCTGCTGTCCGGCAAGGGTTGCGAGCGCGCGGGCCAGCGCATGGATCCCGCCCTCGATCAGCCACACCCCGCACGCCTCGACATGCGCGATCAGCATCAGGGTGGCGGGCGCGCTGAAGGGGGAGGAGCCGCAATAGGTGGCATAGCGGCCGAACAATTGCCGCAGCCGCTGATCCTTGAAGTGTGCCCCGAGCGCGTTCCACATCCCGTCGAAGGGGCGCATCGCCAGCATGTCGCCGATGCGGGTGAGGCCCATGCGCCACATCATCGGCAGCGGAGTGGAGGCCTTGTCGCCGCGCAGGAAGGGGGCTTCGAGGACGGTGAAGATGCGCTCGGCCTCAGCGGTGAAATTGCGGTATCCGCGCGCGGTGTCCGCGCCTGCAAAGGCTTCGACCGAGGCGATGCTGGCTTCGCGGTCGGCAAACAGATCGAGGTGGCCGGACGCGTCCCATGCATGGCGGGCGATGACATCGGCCTTGCGGGTGGCGAGATGATCGTCGAGCCGCGCGTTGCAGGCCGCGAACACCTCGTCGAAGACCGCGCGATAGGTGAAGACCGTCGGCCCGCCGTCGATTTCCGCGCCATCGACAGCCACGCGCCGCGCCTTGCCGCCGACCCAGCCTTCCTTTTCGAAGACATGGACCTCGTGCCCAGCCGCCGCGAGCAGCGCGGCGCTGGTCAGCCCGCCGATACCGGCACCGATGACGGCGACTCGCGCGATAGTTGCCTCCTCCCAGCTCCGATCCCGCCGATTATCATTGACCTTACAGTCTCACATGTCCAATTATTTAGACATATGGCGCATGAAACACCCTGTCCGTGACCGATTGGACCACCATCAGGATCGGCTGGATCAGCCGCCGCAACCGGGTTTTCGCCAATCCCCGCTTCCAGCACTGGGCCGCGCGCCTGCCGATCATCCGCTGGATCGCGAGGAGCCGCGCCGATGCCGCCTTCGATCTGCTGGCGGGCTTTGCCTATTCGCAGGTGCTGCGCGCCTATGTCGAAAGCGGGCTGTTCGACATTCTGAAAGACGGGCCGATAGGCGCAGCCGAGGTCGCCCGCCGCATGGGGATGAGCGAGGCGGCCGGCCTCACCCTGCTACGCGCGGGCCGGGCGCTGATGCTGTCGGAGGAAGCCGGGCCTGACCTGTGGATGCTGGGCGAACAGGGCGCGGTCTTCGCTGCCAATGCCGGGGTGCAGGCCATGGTCCGCCACCACCGCCTGCTCTACGCCGATCTCGCCGATCCGCTCGCACTGCTGAAGGCTGACCGGCGCGAGCCGACCGGCCTTTCGCGCTTCTGGACCTATGCCGGCGCACTGCAAGGCACCACCGAGCGAGGCGAGGATACGGCGGAATATTCCGAGCTGATGGCCGCCTCGCAGCACTTCGTTGCCGACGAGGTGCTGGCAAGCGTGCCCTTCCGCGATGTGCGCCGCCTGCTCGATGTCGGCGGCGGGCATGGTGCCTTCCTGAAAGCGATCGGCGCGGCCTGGCCGCATCTCGAACTCGGCCTGTTCGATCTGCCCGAAGTCGCCGCGCAAGGCGGCGCGGTGCTCGCGGAACGCTTCGGCGCGGCGCGGGTCTCTGCCCATCCCGGCAATTTCTTCGAGGATGCCGTGCCGCAAGCCTACGACATGGTCTCGCTTGTCCGCATCCTCCACGATCACGATGATGCGCCGGCGCAGAGCCTGCTCGCCAATATCCGCGCCAGCCTTGCCCCCGGCGCGCGCCTGCTGATCGCCGAGCCGATGGCGCGGATTCGCGGGGCGGAACCGATGGGGGAGGCCTTCTTCGGGCTCTACCTGTGGGCGATGGGATCAGGACGGGCGCGCAGCCCGGAAGAAATCATCGCCATGCTGCGCGCGGCAGGCTTTGCCAGTGCTCGGCTCGTCGCAACTGCGCAACCTGTCAACGCAAGCGTGATAATCGCACAGGCCTGAGGGAAACTTGTCCATAAAATTTGACAGTCCTACACGTAAGGCGTAGCTAACGCTCGGGAGAACCTAGCTGCGGAGCATTCGACTCGGGCCCAAAGCCCTGAATTCTCCGGAGGAGACCGACAAAATGGACACGCTGGCAGTCATTCTTGAAGCACCGGAGCGCCTTGCGCTGCGGGCGCTAGGGATGAAGCCTGTCGAGGCGTCCGATGTCGTCGTCGAAATCACCTTCAGCGGCATCAGCACCGGTACCGAAAAGCTGCTCTGGACCGGGCGCATGCCGCCCTTCCCCGGCCTCGGCTATCCGCTGGTTCCCGGTTACGAATCCGTCGGCCGCATCGTCGACGCCGGCCACGAGGCGCTCGGACGCGTGGGCGATTGGGTGTTTGTGCCCGGCGCCAATTGCTACACCGATGCGCGCGGCCTGTTCGGCGGCACCGCCAAGCGCGTGATCGTGCCTTCGGCCCGCGCCCTGCCGATCCCCGAACATCTGGGCGATGCCGGCGTGCTCTGCGCGCTTGCTGCCACCGCGCTCCACGCGATCAAGGGCGGGTTCCATCACCGCGACGCCCTGCCCGATCTCATCATCGGCCACGGCGTGCTGGGCCGTCTGCTCGCCCGCCTCACCGTGGCGCTGGGCGGAAAGTCGCCCACGGTGTGGGAAACCAATCCCGCCCGCCGTGCAGGCGCGGAAGGCTATACCGTGCTCGATCCGGCGGATGATGACCGCCGCGATTATCATGCGATCTACGATGCCAGCGGCGATGCCTCGCTCATCGACAGTCTGGTGATGCGCCTTGCCAAGGGCGGAGAGATTGTGCTCGCCGGCTTCTATTCCGAACGTGTCAGCTTCGCCTTCCCGGCAGCCTTCATGAAGGAAGCCCATTTCCGCGTGGCCGCCGAATGGCAGCCCGGCGATCTCGCCGAAACCCGCGCGCTGATCGAATGCGGTCGGCTCGATCTCAAAGGTCTTGTCACCAATCGCCGTCCGGCGAGTCAGGTGGACGCGGCCTACCCGCAGGCATTCACAGATCCTGATTGTCTCAAGATGGTTCTCGATTGGAGCGACTGCTGATGTCCGTGCTTGAAACCCAGTCTGCCGCGCTGCGCGATGAAGCGAACCACGAGCCCGATCCGGTCCACACCGGCGAGGTGACCAAGGAAACGCAGATCATCGCGATCTACGGCAAGGGTGGAAGCGGCAAGAGCTTCGCGCTCGCCAATCTCAGCTACATGATGGCCCAGCAGGGCAAGCGCGTGCTGCTGATCGGCTGCGACCCCAAGAGCGACACCACCAGCCTCCTGTTCGGCGGCAAGGCCACGCCTTCGATCATCGAAACCTCTTCCCGCAAGAAGCTGGCGGGCGAGGAAGTGTGCATCGAGGATGTGTGCTTCCAGCGTGACGGCGTCTTCGCGATGGAGCTGGGCGGGCCGGAAGTCGGTCGCGGCTGCGGCGGTCGCGGCATCATCCACGGCTTCGAGACACTTGAGAAGCTCGGCTTCCACGACTGGGGCTTTGACTACGTGCTGCTCGATTTCCTCGGTGACGTCGTGTGCGGCGGCTTCGGCCTGCCGATTGCCCGCGACATGTGCCAGAAGGTGATCGTGGTCGGCTCGAACGATCTGCAATCGCTCTATGTGGCGAACAACGTGTGCCAGGCGGTCGAATATTTCCGCAAGATGGGCGGCAATGTCGGCGTCGCGGGCATGATCGTGAACAAGGATGATGGCACGGGCGAGGCCAAGGCCTTTGCCGAAGCCGTCGGCATTCCGGTGCTCACCGCGATCCCCGCCAACGAGGATATCCGCCGCAAGAGCGCCAATTACCAGATCATTGGCCATCCCGGCGGCGAATGGGCGAGCCTGTTTGAAGAGCTGGCGATCAATGTCGCCGAGGCCCCGCCGCTGCGCCCCACCCCGCTCGATCAGGACGGCCTGCTCGGCCTGTTCAGCGCGGACGTGGTTGGCGGCAATGTCGAACTGGTGCCCGCCAGTCAGGCGGATATGCGCGGCGGCGTGTTCGAAACCCGCCCGAGCCTCGAAGTGGTCTACGACGAGGCATGAGCGAGCACCCCGCCTTCGAGCCCACGCGCGCGCCTGACCGGATCGAGCTCGATTCCGCGACTGCAGGCGGCTGCGCATCTAAGGACACGATGGCCGAGGCCGCCCGCGCGGCCGGCAAGAGCGACATCCTTGATCAATATGCGGCCGATTATCCGGTCGGCCCGCATGACCAACCCCAATCCATGTGTCCCGCGTTCGGGTCACTCCGGGTGGGCCTGAGAATGCGGCGCACTGCGACCGTGCTCTCGGGCTCGGCCTGCTGCGTCTATGGCCTCACCTTCACCTCGCATTTCTACGGCGCGCGGCGGACGGTGGGCTATGTGCCCTTCTCCTCGGAAACGCTGGTGACGGGCAAGCTGTTCGAGGACATCAAGGAAGCGGTCGAGAACCTCGCTGATCCCGCGCTCTATGATGCGATCGTCGTCACCAACCTGTGCGTGCCGACCGCGAGCGGCGTGCCGCTGCGGCTCTTGAAGAAAGAGATCAACGGCGTGCGCATCGTCGGCATCGACGTGCCCGGCTTCGGCATCCCGACCCATGCCGAGGCGAAGGACGTGCTGGCGGGCGCGATGCTCAATTACGCCCGCGAGGAAGTGAAGGCCGGCCCCGTCGCCGCCCCGCGCGAACGCTCGGACCGGCCGACTGTCACTCTGCTGGGCGAGATGTTCCCGGCCGATCCGGTCGTCATCGGCCAGATGCTTGCGCCGCTCGGCCTTGCTGCCGGCCCCGTGGTGCCGACCCGCGAATGGCGCGAGCTTTATGCGGCGCTCGATTGCGCCGTCGTCGCCGCGATCCACCCCTTCTACACCGCCAGCATCCGCGAATTCGAAGCCGCAGGGCGCCCGATCGTCGGCTCCGCTCCGGTCGGCGCGGATGGCACGGCGGCCTGGCTGCAATCGCTGGGTGATACACTCGGCCTGCCGCAAGCGCAGGTTGATGGCGTCAAGAACACCATGATCGCCGCCTGCAAGGGCGCGCTCGCCAATATGCCGATCAAGGGCCGCATCACGGTCTCGGGCTATGAAGGTTCCGAACTGCTCGTCGCCCGTCTGCTGGTCGAAAGCGGCGCGGACGTTCGCTATGTCGGCTCGGCCTGCCCCAAGACCAAATGGTCGGACGCGGACCGCGAATGGCTCGAAGCGCGCGGTGTGGAGGTGAACTTCCGCGCCAGCCTCGAACAGGACATTGCCGCGGTGGAGGAATATCGCCCCGATCTCGCCATCGGCACGACGCCGGTGGTGCAGCACGCCAAGTCGAAGGCGATCCCCTCGCTCTATTTCACCAACCTCATCTCGGCCCGCCCGCTGATGGGCCCGGCGGGCGCAGGCAGCCTTGCCACCGTGATCAACGCCGCGATGGCGAACAAGACCCGCTTCGATGCGATGCGCGACTTCTTCGAAGGCGTCGGCACCGAACATGCCGCCGGTGTGTGGGAAGACCTCCCCGTCGACCGGCCCAAGTTCCGCAAGAAATATGCGGCCCTCAACGAAGCGGCGCGCAAGGCGTCCGAGGCGGTGGGCACATGACCCTTATCCTCGATCATGATCGGGCCGGCGGCTACTGGGGTGCGACCTATGTCTTCACCGCGGTAAAGGGCTTGCAGGTGATCATCGACGGCCCCGTCGGCTGCGAGAACCTGCCCGTCACGTCCGTCCTGCACTACACCGACGCCCTGCCCCCGCATGAACTCCCCATCGTCGTCACCGGCCTTGGCGAGGAAGAGCTCGGCAAGACCGGCACCGAAGGCGCGATGAAGCGCGCGTGGCAGGCGCTGGATACAGAGCTTCCCGCGGTGGTCGTCACCGGCTCGATCGCCGAGATGATCGGCGGCGGCGTCACGCCCGAAGGCACCAATATCAAGCGCTTCCTGCCGCGCACCATCGACGAGGACCAGTGGCAGTCGGCCGACCGCGCGCTGACCTGGCTGTGGACCGAATTCGGCCCCAAGAAGATGCCCGAAAAGCGCGTCCGCAAGGATGGCGAAAAGCCGCGCGTCAACATCATCGGCCCGGCCTATGGCATGTTCAACATGCCCTCCGATCTCGCCGAGATCCGCCGCCTTGTCGAAGGCATCGGCGCGGAAGTCGGCATGGTCTTCCCGCTCGGCAGCCACCTGGCCGACATCCGCGATCTCGCCACCAGCGACGCCAATGTCTGCATGTACCGCGAATATGGCCGCAACCTGTGCGAGACGCTGGAGCGGCCCTATTTCCAGGCCCCCGTGGGCCTCACCCAGACCACCAAGTTCCTGCGCGCGCTCGCGGCCGAGCTCGGCCTCGATCCCGAGCCCTTCATCGAGCGCGAGAAGCACACCACCATCAAGCCCCTGTGGGACCTGTGGCGTTCCGTGACGCAGGATTTCTTCGGCACGGCGAGCTTCGGCATCGTCGCCAACGAAACCTATGCGCGGGGCATCCGCCACTTCCTCGAAGACGACATGGGCCTGCCCTGCAACTTCGCCTTCTCGCGCTGTGCGGGCGTCAAGCCGGTGAACGACGAGGTGCGCGCCGCGATCCACGCCAATCCGCCGCTGGTGATGTTCGGCAGCTATAACGAGCGGATGTACATGGCCGAGGCCGGTGCGCGCGGCATGTATATCCCCGCCAGCTTCCCCGGCGCGGCCATCCGCCGCCACACCGGCACGCCCTTCATGGGCTATTCGGGCGCGACCTACCTTGTGCAGGAAGTGTGCAATGCGCTGTTCGATGCGCTGTTCCACATCCTGCCGCTGGGCACCGAGATGGACAAGGTCGATCCGACCCCGGCGCGGTCCCTGGCCGAGTTGACCTGGGACAATGACGCCAAGGCGCGGCTCGACCAGCTTGTCGAAGCCCAGCCGGTGCTGATCCGCATTTCCGCCGCCAAGCGCCTGCGCGATGCGGCCGAGCGGACCGCGCGTGCGCGCGGCGAGACCACAGTTACAGCAGACTGCCTTGCGGAAGCTCTGCTGGAAGGCGCGGGAGCATGATGATGATGCTCTCCCGCCCCACCCCTTTGTCGCTGCTGCGGATCATGTCCGCATCAGCACAAGCCCATGCCCCCAACCAAAAGGGGGCTCTCCAATCCACGTGGGGGATCACGCGGGGATGCCGACGGGGGCCATTTGGCTCTCAATCACACCCAACTGAACGGAGACAACCCGATGAACGAACGTATCGGAACTCACCTGACGCCTGAAGAGGCACAGGAAATCCACAAGGGCTTCATGGGGACCTTCACCATCTACGTGGTGATCGCCCTTATCGCTCACGCGCTGGTCTGGGCCGACAAGCCCTGGCTGCCGATCTGATAGCATCGGACAGCCCCTTGTCAGGGGGTAACCCTGTGGCAACCGGCTGAAACGCTGCTTTTTTCACTTTCTCAAAGGAATTCCCCATGTGGAGACTTTGGTACTATTTTGACGTCCGTCGCACCCTCGTGGCGCTTCACGTTGGTCTCGCCGTTCTGGCGTTCACCATCCACTTCCTGCTGCTCAGCACGGAACGGTACAACTGGCTCGAAGACGCCAGTGCTGCTCCGGCCGCAGCAGCTGCTGCTCCGGCTGCGTCTGCTCCGGCAGCCACCTGACAGCAGGCTAAATGTGAGGGGGCAGGTTCGCCTGCCTGCCTCCTAACACTTTTTGGCAAACCTATAGCACCCGCCCTTGTGGCGGGGAGGATGGACCTATGGCGCTCCTTAGTTTCGAGCGGAAATACCGCACACGCGGTGGCACATTGATCGGCGGCGACCTTTTCGACTTCTGGGTCGGGCCGTTTTATGTCGGATTCTTCGGAGTGACGACGGCAATCAGCGCTCTTATGGGCACAATGCTGATCTTCGCCGCAGCCACGCAGGGTCCGACCCTCAATCCCTGGCTGATCTCCATCAACCCGCCACCGGTTGAAATGGGACTGGCCTTCGCTCCGCTGAAGCAGGGCGGATACTGGCAGGTCATCACCGCATGTGCGGTGGTCGCGTTCGTTTCGTGGGTGCTGCGTCAGGCAGAAGTCTCGCGCAAGCTGGGCATGAGCTACCACGTCCCGATCGCCTTCAGCGTCGCTGTGCTGGCCTACGTCACCCTCAATGTCATCCGTCCGCTGTTGATGGGCGCATGGGGCAACGGCTTCCCTTACGGGATCTGGACCCACCTCGAGTGGGTTTCGGGCGTCGGCTACGCCTTCGGCAACTTCCACTACAACCCCGTTCACATGCTCGCGATCACGTTCTTCTTCACGAACTGCCTCGCGCTCGCACTGCATGGCGGCCTGGTGCTGTCGGCGGTCAATCCGACCGGCGGAACCGACGTCAAGTCGCCCGAATATGAAGATACCTATTTCCGGGACTTCATCGGCTACTCGATCGGCACGCTGGGCATTCACCGGGTGGGCCTGTTCCTCGCGCTCAATGCAGCGTTCTGGAGCGCCTGCTGTATCGTCATTTCCGGCACTCTGTATGTCGGCAGCTGGATCGAATTCTGGGACTTCTGGAAGAAGATTCCGATCTGGTCGTAAGGAGCACCTGAACCATGGCGACGTATCAAAACATCTTCACCCAGGTCCAGGTGCAAGGACCGCCCGAAATGGGCGTTCCGCACCTCGACGGGAGCGAAGGCCGGATCAATCTGACCGGACATAGCTACTGGCTGGGCAAGCTCGGACAGGCCCAGCTCGGGCCGGTCTATCTCGGCCTGCTGGGCACGATCTCGCTGGCCTTCGGGGCAGTGGCGATCATGATCATCGGCCTCAACATGGCTGCCAGTGTCAACTGGAGCCCGATCGCATTCATGCGCGAGTTCTTCTGGCTCACGCTGGATCCGCCGGGGCCGGAATATGGCTTCAGCCCGATCGTTCCGCTGGCCAAGGGCGGCTGGTTCATCCTGACCGGCGCGTTCCTCACCATCTCGGTGCTGTGCTGGTGGGTGCGCACCTACATGCGGGCCAAGGCGCTGGGCATGGGGATGCACATTCCCTGGGCCTTTGCCTCGGCGATCTGGCTGTTCCTGGTGCTGGGCTTCATCCGCCCGATGCTGCTGGGCAGCTGGTCGGAAGCCGTGCCCTACGGCATCTTCAGCCACCTCGACTGGACGAACAATTTCTCACTGCGTTATGGGAACCTGTTCTACAACCCCTTCCACGCGCTTTCGATCGTGTTCCTCTACGGGTCTGCGGTTCTCTTCGCGATGCACGGGGCGACCATCCTTGCCCTGGGCCGCTACGGCGGTGAGCGCGAGATCGAGCAGATCACCGATCGCGGGACGGCAGCCGAACGCGGCGCGCTGTTCTGGCGCTGGGTGATGGGCTTCAATGCCACGTTTGAATCGATCCACCGCTGGGCCTGGTGGTTTGCGGTGCTGACCACGCTGACCGGCGGGATCGGCATCCTGCTCACCGGCACGGCAGTCGATAACTGGTATCTGTGGGCTCAGGAGCACTACTACGCTCCGACCACCGAAAACTACGATCCGAGCGGCGCGATCACCGCGACCAGCCCGAAGTAATCTCCGGCGCGCCTCGCCAGGCCTTCACCGGCCTGGCAGGCAAGCCCGAAAAAAGCCCGGTCCGGACCATCAAGGGGTCCGGGCCGGGCTTTTGCTTTGGGGGGTGTGGCTTGCGGGTTCAGCCTGGAAAGGGGCGGCAGGCTCTCAGCCCCGGTCGCGCGCGGCGAGGTCCATCAGGTGGAGCGGCAGCGAGGCAGCGAGTGGTAGCGCGATCCACCACCAGTCCGCCCCCGTCAGCGCAGCGCGCAGGCCGAGCACGATCAGCGCCGCCGGCCCCCAGCAGCCCGGCGAGCTGGGCGATCGTCCAGCCGCGCGAGAACCGCAGCCACGCAGCCTCGATCAGCAGCACGCCAAGGATCAGATCGGCCGCATGGCCGCTGGCAAAGAATTCCTCCATGCCGCTTGCTGCGCCCCTCAGCCGAAGGGGGCGTTGAGATCCACCACCGCCCAGTTGAGCGCGGCGGCAAAGCTCACCCACGCCAGATAGGGCACCAGCAGCGCTGCCGCGGTGCGCGAGAAGCGCCCGCAATAGATGATCAGCGCAAGGATCGAGAGCCACAGCAGCGTGACCTCGAAGAACGCCCAGTCGGGGCGCTGCATGCGGAAGAACAGGAGGCTCCAGCTGATGTTCAAAAAGCCGTTCAGGGCGAACAACCCGATCACCCACTCCGCCGCCGCCGATGTCGGCGCGGCGCGCCAGGCGGTGACGGCCGACATGGTGATCAGCGCATAGATCAGCGTCCAGCCCATCGGGAAGATCGCATCGGGCGGGTTCCAGGCGGGCTTGGCCAGCGCCTGATACCACGGGCCGAGATCGGTCACCGTCGCCCCCAATGCCGCCACGCACAGCGCCGCCACAGTGGCGACCGTTACGGGCAGGATCATCATCCGCTTCATCACGGGAAGCTTAAAGCGCCCTCCCGCCTGCTGCAATGGCCCGCCCATCGCCTCAGGTCGCCGGTCTCAGGCCCAGCAGGTGGGCGGTGTCTTTCAGGAAAATCTTGACGTGCGCCATGGGTTTGGCGCGCACCAGCTTCTTGTGCATATAGGCCTGCCAGGTCAGTTCCTGCACATCCTTGTCGTCGCACATGGTGACAAACCGCTCGCGCCGTTTGTCGGACGAATACCAGAAATACTGCATCATCCCCAGCACCCAGAACACCGTGCCGTGTTCCTTCATGAAGCGCTTGCGCGCCGTGCGCAGCTGCTTGGCCTCGCCGGTGCGCAGGAAGGCGCTCGCCGCCTCGCCTACCAGCCGCCCGCCGACCATCGCGTAATAGATCCCCTCGCCCGATGCCGGGGCGACAATCCCCGCGGCATCGCCGGCGACGATCACGTCCGCGCCGTTGTCCCAGCGCTTCAGCGGCTTCAGCGGGATCGGCGCGCCCTCGCGGCGCACGGTCTCGCAGCGCTCCAGCCCCAGATCATCGCGCATCCGGGCAATCGCGCTGCGCAGGGAGAAGCCCTTGTTGGCGCTCCCCACCCCGATGCTCGCGGTGTGGCCATGGGGGAAGACCCAGGCGTAGAAATCGGGCGAAAGCCGGCCCTGATAGAACACGTCGCAGCGCGAGGGATCGAAGGCCTCGGTGCTGCCCTCGGGCGACTTGATGATCTCGTGATAGGCAAACACGCAAGGCACCCGCTCGGCACCGGGCAGGCACTGCTTGGCGACTGCCGAGCGCGCGCCGTCCGCGCCGATCACCACCCGTGCGCGCACGCTCTCGATCGGCCCGCCTCGCTCGCGCCGGAAGGTGACGATGGGATGCGCGCGATCATCGCGCTCGATCTTCTCAAAGGTCGCGGAGAGACGCTCCGCCCCCGAATGACGCGCCCGCTCGCGCAGCCACTCGTCGAATTCGTCGCGGTCGACCATGCCGACATAGCCGATCTCGCCCACCGGCATGTCCACCGCCCGGCCCGAGGGCGCGATCATCCGTGCCGAACGGGCCTTCGCCACCAGCAGCGATTGGGGAATGTCGAAATCGGCGAGCAGCCGCGGCGGGATTGCGCCGCCGCAGGGCTTGATCCGCCCGCCGCGCTCCATCAGCAGCACCGAATGGCCCGCCAGCGCCAGATCGGTCGCAGCCGTGGACCCCGAAGGCCCGCCGCCGATGATGACCGCATCATAGATCGTCTCGTTCATGCATAGACCTCCCTCTTGGCCTGCGCTGCGCCCATGCGCATCGCCGCCTCCCCCGTCGCCTTGATTGCGAGGATCGCCGCGAGCACGAAGGCCCCGGCCTCGATGGCGAACACCAGCTGGAACGCCGCGCCGTCATCTCCCAGCGCATGACGCGCTGCATCCAGCCCGAGCGCGCCGAGCAATCCGCCCAGCCCGAAGGCAATCGCCTGACTCGCGCCCCACACGCCCATACGCACGCCCTCGCGCGTCTTTTCGCCCGCGCCCGCCAGCCCCATCATCGAGCCGATCGACGCGACCGCGAACACGCCGTTGCCGAAGCCCAGCACGAAGAGATTGAGTCCGAGCGGCCAAGGCGGCCCGCTCACCGCAGCAAGGCCCAAAGCCCCCAGCCCCAGCGCCGAGGCGAGGCATCCGCCCACCACCCAGGGCCTGAGGCCATGCGCGCGCGCGCCGGAAAAGGCGCTGCCGCCGATCCCTGCGACAATCATGCCGATCAGAATGCCGCCCTGATGGAACTGGCCGACCGTCTTGGTCGAATCCCCCGGGGCCATGTCGAAGATCAGGCCCGCAAAGGGTTCGAGGATCAGGTCCTGCATCGAAAAGGCGATCATCGAGACGAAGATGAAGATGGTGAACCGCCGCGCGGCCGCCTCGTGCCAGATCTCGGACAGGGCGGCGCGGAAATCGGGCGCGGGCGCATCGCTGGCCTCGTCGCGGAAATGGCCCGCCTGCCGCTCCAGCCGGACAGTGGCGAGCACTGTCACCACCACCATCACGGCTGCAAGGCCTGCTGCCACTTCGAGCACGCGCTCCGGCGAATATGGCTTGATCAGGATGCCCACCGTGATGGCCGAAGCGACGATGCCGCCCACCATCATGATCCATGTCACCGCTGCGGCAGCCGCCCGCCTTTCGGGCGCGACCCCGCTCGCCAGCAGCGCCAGCGCCGAGGTGCCGCCTGCCCCCACGCCGACGCCGATCATGGCATAGGCAAACACCGCGAGCGTGAAGGCCGCAGGGAAATTGCCGCCCATCATCAGCGTCGCCTGGGTCGCGAGCAGCGATCCGCCCGCCAGCACCGCCAGCCCGCCGATAATCCACGGCGTGCGGGCGCGGCCCTTGTCCGAGCCGTGGCCCCAGAAAGGCCGGCCCAGTTGCACCGCATAATGCCACGCCACCAGCCCGGCCGGGATGGCCGCAGCCAGCTTGAATTCGACGATCATCAGCCGGTTGAGCACGGCTGTCGCCATCATCACCAGCGCGCCGATCGCCGCTTGCACCAGCCCGATGCGGATGATCGCAATCCAGCCGAAGCCCCTGGTCTGCACCGGCAAGGAGGCGGCAGGCCCGTGCATCAGATATATCCACCGAGGCCGAGCGCCGCAGCGAGCATCCCCAGCACATAAAGCGTCACGCCCACGCCGTTGTACCACGGGGCCTTCCCCGCCGGATCGCGGATCAGGCGCGGCATGGCGGCAATCTGCGCGGCCAGCACAACGCTGACGGCGAGCGCGGAATAGAGGTAGCCCCACACCGCCAGCAGGCCGATCACCACGATCTGTGCGCTTGCCATGGTGACGCAGGCAAAGCGCGCGGCGTGCTCCACCCCCATGGTGACGGGCAGCGAGGTGAGGCCGGTCTGGCGGTCACCCTCGACCGCCTTGAAGTCGTTCAGCACCATGATCCCGTGCGCGCCCAGCGAATACATCACCAGCACGCAGATGACCGGGACAGACGGCATCGCGCCCAGCATCACCGTGGCGCCGGTGAACCACGAGAGCCCCTCATAGGTCAGCCCGCACACCAGCGGGCCGAGCATGCCATTGGCCTTGAAGCGCAGCGGCGGGGCGGAATAGGCCCAGGCAAAGCCGAGGCCGACCAATCCGGCGACGAACACCAGCGGGCCGAGCAGCCATGCGACACTCGCCGAAACGAGGCTGGCGACAATCGCGATATAGAGCCCCCAGCGCCCCGGGATGCGGCCCGAGGGGATCGGGCGGTGCGGTTCGTTGATGGCATCGACATGGCGATCGAACCAGTCGTTCACCGCCTGGGATGTGCCGCAAACCAGCGGCCCGGCCAGCAGCACCCCGCCCGCGACGAACCACCAGCGCCCCTCCAGCCCGGCACCGGACGAAACCGCGCCGCACATGAAGGCCCACATCGGCGGGAACCATGTGATGGGTTTGAGGAGTTCGAGCACGTCTCGCGGACCGGGCCGCAAGCGGGGAAGGCTTCCGGGAACCGGGCTTGCTTGAGTCGAAGGCACCGAATGTTCCATGGTGCAAGGCTATGCCTGACAGGCTTATGCGTCAAATTGTTTTGACAGTGTAAATCCGACAATGTCCGATTTTGGGGGTGTTTTGCACAAATGTTGGAAAAGGCGTGTCAATCACGCCTGCCTTGTTGGATGACCAATGTTGGATTTTCGGGGGCAAAATGGCGGATGTGGCCAAAACCGCCGCCAAAGCCGGTTTTGACCCCTGCTTGACCCCCTTTAGACCTCCTCTAGACCCCCTTTAGGGGTGCAGTTGGACGCAGTTCGGGGGTGCTTTACGGTTGGTGATTTTGTCCTACGCGGGCCGCGGTTTTCGGCCCCGCAGGATCAGTCGTTGTCGCCCGCCAGATTGCCAAGCCCGTAGCGATGGAGCTTGGAATAGAGGCTCTGCCGGGAGAGGCCGAGGATTTCAGCCGCAGATGCCCTATTATCCGAGGTGTAGGAAAGCGCAGCTTCGATGCACAGACGCTCGATGAGGTCGGTGCTCTCGCGCACGATATCCTTCAGGCTCATCCGGCCGACCAGCTCGGTGAGCTGTTCGACCGAGCGCGGCAGCTCCTGCGCACCGGGCGGCAGATCGCGCAGGCGACGGCCGATCGGGCGGATGACGAAGGCGTAATGCGCGTCCTCGCCCGAGGTGCGAACTGCTGACAATTCAATCGGTTCGCCGTCAACATCATGGCCCACGCGCAGCACGGTGGAGACATTGCGCGCCGCCCCGTGCTGATCGATCTGGCCTTCGATGAGATCGAGATCAATGCCCGGACGGCCAATCGATTCCGACAGGTGGCGGCCACGCAATTGATCGACGCTGGCGGCCTGAAGCAGCTCGACAAAGGCGGCATTGGCGGTGACGATTTCGAGGTTGCTGTCCGCCACCACGAAGGCATCGGGCATCTGGTCGACCAGCTCCAACAGGGGCGAGGCAGCCGGGATCGCCCGCTCGTTGGCGGGCACCAGCCGGACCAGCAGGAACTGCCCGCGATCCTGGGTGAAACCGGTCACCGTGGCCATCACTTCGCGCGCGCCGCGCGACAGGCGGATGCGCACCGGACTGACCGTATCGGACACCAGCGCCGCGCCCACGAGGCCCTGCAAGGCATCGAGCGAAATCTTGTCGAGCACGCTCGGCAGTTTCTTGCCCGGCAAGCTCCCCGTCCTTGCGCCGATCAGCGTATGCGCGGCCGGATTGGCCTCGCGGATCTTGAGCGTGGCGGCCTCGATGATCAGCACCGCCTCGGCCGAACGTTCGAACAGCATGCGGTAGCGCGCTTCGAGCTGGCGCATCCTGAGGTAGTCGCGTTCAAGCGATTGCTGGACTTGCAAAAGGCGCTGCTGGAGCTTGCCCGCTTCGCGCAGATCACGCCCGAAAGCGATGCGATGGGCCCCGCCATTGACGCTGAGCACGGCATAGCGGATCGGCACATCGCCCTCGCGCGAGGGGTGGTTGACCTGGCGCCAGTGCTGCACCTCGCCGCGCCGGGCGCCTGCGAGCATCTCCATGATTTTCGGACGACTTTCGTCGGTCACCGTCTCGATCCAGTTGGCCCCGATCCAGCCGGCAAAGGCCGGGAATTCGCGCGGATCATAGGCCGCATCGAGGATCGTTCCGGTATCGTCGAGCACCAGGGTGACATCGCCGGCGACCATCGCCAGCTTCATCGCCGCATCGGCATCCAGCGTCTGGAATAGGTCGGCCGCCCGTTCGAAGGGGTTCTTGCCATCAATGCTGTGTTTGCGGGTGAGCATGCCGGGCCGGACCTAACGCTGGTGCTGGCTGCTGGAGGGAGAACGCTTCATCAGGGCTTCGGCCATGTCCAGCGCCGAGAGCGCATCCGAGCCTGTGCCATCTGCCCCCACATCTTTCACCATGCCCGGGTTTTCATTGATCATGCGGCCTCCGACAAACACGACAATGGCGGGATTGGCGGAAGCGTTGCGCATGGCCTTGATAAGGTTTGCGAGGGCGGCGCTAGGGCAATCACGGGCGAGCGTCAATCCTACGAGGTCGAAGGGGCGCTGGGCGAGCCGGTCGAGCAGATCGCGCCGTTCGGGCCGGACCAGCGCCTCGCTCTGCCAGCCGCCGCGGGAGAAGACTTCCTCGATCATGAGCGTGCCGAAATTGTGCTGATCGCCCGGCATGGGGGAGAACAGCGCGCTGCGCGGGACGTTGAGTTCGGGCAGATCGGCAGGCCAGCGCGCAGCGATCTCGCGCATCACTTCCTGCAGGCGCCACAGGCCCATGGTGACATCGAGGAAATCGATCTCGTCCCGGTCCCACATCTCGCCCAGCATGCGGGCGGCAGGGGCGAGGAGGTCAAGGCAGATGGTCTCGACGCTGGAGCCTTCGGCGATGAAGCCGTCTACCTCGTCAAGCAGGCTCGCCGCCTCCAGCCTGAGCGGGAGAATGGCAAAGCGCGAGGCATCCTCGGGGTCGATCGGGCGGTTGCGCTTGGTCTTGGGCTGGGGAGTACCGGAGCCATGCGCCATCAACAGGCGCGGGATGATTTCGCTTTCGATCATGGCATTGACCGAATCGCGCGACTCCTCGCGAGAGCCCGAAACCCTACGGCGAACCCGTTCAAGCGGGGCGGCGATAACCTCCCGAAGAACCGCCGAGCCGGCCTCAAACATGCCAGAAGCCTTGGAATCACCCATTCCTCGGACCCTCCCCAGGTCATGCGGATGTCCTTCCGCAGGAGGTAGTGAGCGCAGCCACGCGCCGCGCCCTTGGTCCGATCCCTTAAACCAGCGAATCTCCCCTACGCCTTTTTGCTCTCGGGCGCAAATGACGCCACCTCGGCATCAAAAAATGTCAACAGTTGTGAACGTCCAATTAGATTGACACCTGTGTTGGAACAGGCGTAGTCTCCGAGTCTGAGAGAAAAGGCTAACGCATCTAATGACTCGGAAGGATCAGGCATCCCCGGTCGAACCTGCAACCACGGCGACAGTCACGGTTAAGGGGGCGGGCCAGCAAAGAGGGAAGAGCCGCGCGCTCTACACTGCTGACCAGCGGGTGCGGCGCGACGAGTCGGTCTGGACCATCGTTCAGGGCGTTCTGGCCCCGCTCCAGTTCCTCGTTTTCCTCATCAGCCTCGGCCTGGTGCTGCGCACGCTTACCACTGGCGAGGGCGCATATGCTGCCGACGTCTCGATCGTGATCAAGACGCTGGTGCTCTACACCATCATGGTCACCGGCTCGATCTGGGAGAAAGTGGTGTTCGGCAAATGGCTGTTTGCCGAATCGTTCTTCTGGGAAGACGTGTTCTCGATGCTCGTGCTGGCGCTGCACACGCTTTATCTTGTGCTGCTGCTCGGCAATTACGGCACGCTGGAGCAGCGCCTGCTGGTCGCGCTCGCGGGCTACGGCGCCTATGTCATCAACGCCGGCCAGTTCCTGTGGAAGCTTCGCATGGCGCGGCTCGAAGGCAGCACAATCGGACAGGCGGTGGCGGCATGAACGCTCTCGACGTCCTCGATGGCTGCGCAGCCGAACTGGCTCGTCCCGCCGCCGACACCCAACGCCCGGTCCTGCGCGAGCGCGGCCAGCGCGAGGTGTTCTGCGGCCTCACCGGCATCATCTGGCTGCACCGCAAGATGCAGGACGCCTTCTTCCTCGTGGTCGGCTCGCGCACCTGCGCGCACCTGCTGCAATCGGCAGCCGGCGTGATGATCTTTGCCGAACCCCGCTTTGCCACTGCGATCATGGAAGAGCGTGACCTTGCCGGCATGGTCGATGCGCAGGACGAGCTGGACCGGGTGGTGAACCGCCTGCTCGAACGCCGCCCTGACATCAAGACGCTGTTCCTGGTCGGCTCCTGCCCTTCGGAAGTGATCAAGCTCGATCTTGCCAAGGCCGCCCAACGCCTCGGTGCGGTGCACATGCCGCGTGTGCGCATCCTCAATTATTCGGGCAGCGGGATCGAGACGACCTTCACCCAAGGCGAGGACGCCTGCCTGTCCGCGCTGGTGCCGGTGATGCCCGCAAGCACCGCCGACGCGCCCAAGGAGCTGCTGATCGTCGGCAGCCTGCCCGATATTGTAGAAGACCAGTTCCTGCGCCTGTTCGCACAGATGGGGATCGCGAAGGTCGGCTGTCTGCCCGCGCGCAATGCCCGCGATCTGCCCTCGGTCGGCCCCAACACCCGCTATCTGCTCGCCCAGCCTTTCCTTGGCGAGACCGCGATGGCGCTCGAAGGGCGCGGGGCCAGGCGGCTCGATGCGCTGTTCCCGTTCGGCGCGGAAGGCACCTCCAGCTGGCTGCGCGCCGCAGCGCAGGAATTCGGGATCGATGATGCCGCGTTTGAGGCTGTCATCGCTCCGGGACGCGAACGGGCGCGGCTTGCCCTGTCGAAACTCCGCCTTCAGCTCTCCGGCAAGCGCATCACGTTCCTGCCCGACTCGCAGCTCGAAGTGCCGCTCGCGCGCTTCCTGCAAGACGAACTCGGCATGGAACTGGTCGAAGTCGGTACGCCCTATCTCCACCGCGCACACCTTGCGCGCGAGCTTGAAAGCTTCGGCCCTGAGGTGCGCATCAGCGAAGGCCAGCATGTCGAACGCCAGCTGGACCGCGTGCGCGCTGACCGCCCCGATATCACCGTCTGCGGGCTTGGCCTTGCCAATCCGCTCGAGGCCGAGGGCTTCACCACCAAGTGGGCGATCGAACTCGTCTTCTCGCCGATCCACGGTTTTGACCAAGCCGCCGATCTCGCCGAACTCTTTGCCCGGCCGCTGCGGCGCCGGGACATGCTGGAGGTCTAGGCGATGCAATTGGCAGTCTGGACATATGAAGGCCCCCCGCACGTCGGCGCGATGCGCGTGGCGACCGCGATGGAGAAGCTCCACTACGTGCTCCACGCGCCGCAGGGCGATACCTATGCGGACCTGCTGTTCACGATGATCGAGCGGCGCGGCAAGCGTCCGCCGGTCACCTACACCACGTTCGAGGCCCGCGATCTGGGCAAGGATACTGCGCAGATCTTCCAGGATGCCGCGCGCGAGGCTGTCAGCCGCTTCAATCCGCAGGCGATCATCGTCGGCGCTTCGTGCACCGCGGAACTGATCCAGGACGATCCGGCCGGCCTTGCCGAGGCGATGGACCTGCCCTGCCCCGCCATCCCGCTCGAACTGCCGAGCTACCAGCGCAAGGAAAACTGGGGCGCGGCCGAGACCTTCTACCAGATCGTGCGGCACCTTGCCGATACGTCGCTGGTGCGCGAACCGCGTGAGGGCCGCAAGGCGCGCGCCAATATTCTCGGCCCGACCGCGCTTGGCTTCCGCCACCGCGACGATCTGGTCGAGATCCGCAAGATCCTCGATGCCCTCGGCGTCGAGGTGAACCTTGTCGCCCCGCTGGGCGCCACACCTGAGGACATCAAGACGATCGGCGCTGCCGACTTCAACATCGTCCTCTATCCCGAAATCGCAGATGAGGCCGCCCGCTGGCTTGAGCGCACTTTCGCTCAACCCTGTGTGCGGACCATCCCTATCGGCGTAGGAGCCACCCGCTCCTTTATCGCCGACGTCGCCGAGCTGGCAGGTGCAGATCCCACGCCTGCCCTCGGCGACACCTCTTCACGGCTCCCGTGGTGGAGCCGATCGGTCGATTCGACCTATCTCACCGGCAAGCGCGTCTTCATCTTCGGCGACGCGACCCACGCGGTTGCCGCCGCGCGGATCGCGCGTGAGGAGCTGGGCTTCGAGGTGTGCGGTCTGGGCTGCTACAACCGCGAATTCGCCCGCGAGATCAGGGCCGAGGCGGCCCTGTGCGGGGTCGAACCGCTGATCACCGACGATCACCTCGCGGTCGAGGATGCGATTGCCGCGGCCTGCCCCGAACTGGTGCTGGGCACGCAGATGGAACGCCACATCGCCAAGCGCCTCGGCCTTCCTTGCGCGGTCATCTCCGCGCCGGTGCACGTGCAGGATTTCCCCGCGCGCCACTCGCCCCAGATGGGTTTCGAAGGCGCGAATGTGATCTTCGACACCTGGGTCCACCCGCTGGTGATGGGGCTTGAAGAGCACCTGCTCACCATGTTCCGCGAGGATTTCGAATTCTCGGATGAAGCCGGCGCATCGCACCACGCGGCCCATTCCCCGCGCAAGATGGTGGTCGATACCCTCTCCGAAGCGCCGGTCGAAGATATCCCCGCTCCGGCGATGACCGATGAACCCGGCTCGCTGTGGACCGCAGAGGCCGAGCGCGAACTCAAGAAGATCCCCTTCTTCGTACGCGGCAAGGCCCGCCGGAACACCGAGAATTTCGCGGCTGCCGAAGGGCGCCGGCAAATCGATCTCGAAACGCTCTACGACGCCAAGGCGCACTATGCACGGTAGTGTCCCTTCCGCCCCGTCGCACGAAGGACAGGCCCCCGTCAGGGTGGCGATCATCACGCTCGACAATCACCTGAAGGGCGCAGTCGATCGGGCCGATGCGGTGCTTGGGCCGGAAGGCATCGACCTTGCCCTCTTTGCGGCTGCCGACTGGGGCAGCGACGCCATCGAGCTCGAAAAGGTCAAGGCCGCGATTGCCGAGGCCGACATCGTGATCGCCACGATGCTGTTCCTCGACGATCACATCCGCATGATCCTCCCCGCGCTCGAAGCGCGGCGCGAGGAATGTGACGCGATGGTGTGCCTGATGAGCGCGGGCGAAGTGGTGCGGCTCACCAAGATGGGCGGCTACCGGATGGATGCCCCCGCGAAAGGCCCGCTCGCGCTGCTCAAGAAGCTGCGCGGGTCTTCGGGCAAGGACGGCAAGCCCAATTCGGGTGCCGGGCAGATGAAGATGCTGCGCCGCCTGCCCAAGATCCTGCGCTTCATCCCCGGCACCGCGCAGGATGTGCGCGCCTATTTCCTCACGCTGCAATACTGGCTGGCTGGCTCGGACGAGAACGTGGTGGCGATGGTCCGCGCGCTGATCGATCGCTATGCCGCCGGTGAGCGGAGCGATCGCCGCGGCGTCACCAAGGCCGATGCCCCGCTCGAATATCCCGAGACCGGGGTCTATCACCCGCGCACCCAGCAACGCATTTCCGAAAGCCTGCGCCTGCTTCCCTCTGCCAAGGGACGCGAGGGCACGGTGGGCCTGATCCTGCTGCGCTCCTACCTTCTGGGCCGCGACAGCGCGCATTATGACGGCGCGATTGCCGCCTTCGAGGGTGCCGGGCTGAAGGTCATTCCGGTCTTCGCAAGCGGCCTTGATGCGCGCCCCGCGATCGATCAGTTCTTTATCGGCCCCGATGGCCGGCCCACGGTGGACGCGGTCGTCAACCTCACCGGCTTCAGCCTTGTGGGCGGCCCGGCCTATAGCGATGCGGCCGCCGCGCGCGAGGTGCTGGGCAAGCTCGATCTGCCCTACATCGCCGCCCACGCGATCGAGTTCCAGACCATCGAGGACTGGGCGCACCGCCCGCAGGGCCTGCTGCCGCTCGAATCCACCATGATGGTCGCCCTGCCCGAGCTCGATGGTTCGACCGTGCCGCACGTCTTCGGCGGGCGCGCGGGCAATTCCGGCCCGTGCTGCAATGGCTGCGACCGCCAGTGTCCGCGCCCCGCATCGGACAAAGCCAAGCCGATGCAGGCCTGCCCTGACCGCGCCGAGGCGCTCGCCGCCAAGACCGTCCGCCTGATCCGCCTGCGCCGCGCCGAGCGCGCGAGCCGCAAGCTCGCCATCGTCGTCTTCAACTTCCCGCCCAATTCGGGCGCGACCGCGACCGCCGCCTTCATGGCGGTGCATGAATCGCTCTATGCAACGCTCCGGCGGCTCAAGGCCGAGGGCTATGATGTCGAAGTGCCCGAAAGCCTCGATGCGATGCGCGCGGCGCTGCTCAAGGGCAATGCTGATCGCTATGGCACCGACGCAAATGTCGCCCACCGCATCCCCGCCGACGAACACGTCGCGCGCGAGCCGCATCTGGCCGAGATCGAAGCCGCCTGGGGCCCCGCCCCCGGCAAGCAGCTCGCCGATGGCGGGCATATCCTCGTCCAGGGCGTGCATTTCGGGAAAGTCTTCATCGGCGTGCAGCCGGGCTTCGGCTATGAGGGCGATCCGATGCGGCTGCTGTTCGAAGGCAGCTTTGCCCCGACCCACGCCTTCAGCGCCTTCTACCGCTGGCTGCGCGAGGATTTCGGCGCGCATGCGATCCTGCATTTCGGCACCCACGGCGCGCTCGAGTTCATGCCGGGCAAGCAGGCCGGCATGTCGGGCAAGTGCTGGCCCGACCGGCTGATCGGCGACACGCCCAATTTCTATCTCTACGCCGCCAACAACCCGTCGGAAGGGATGCTGGCCAAGCGCCGCTCGGGCGCGACCCTGATCAGCTATCTCACCCCGGCACTGGCGCAGGCGGGCCTCTACAAGGGCCTGTCCGAACTGAAGGCCAGTGTCGAACGCTGGCGCGCGACCATCGATGACGAAGCCCACGCTGAAGAGCGCGCCGATCTCGCCTTGCTGATCGCCGACCAGTGCGAGGCGCTCGACATTGTCTGCGAGGACATCGGCGGGCTGACGGAAAAGCTCTACGAGATCGAGCAATCGCTGATCCCGCATGGCCTCCACGTGTTCGGAAGCAATCCGCAAGGTGCCGAGCGCGAGGACATGCTCGATGCGATGATGGAAGCGGGCAGCCACGATGGCCCCACGCCCGATCGCGCCGTGCTGGCCGCCAAGCTCGATTCCTCGGACGAAATGGCTTCGCTGATCCATGCGCTCGATGGCGGCTATGTCCCGCCGGCGCCGGGCGGCGATGTGGTGGTGAACCCCGATGTGCTGCCCACCGGGCGCAACATCCACGGCTTCGACCCCTTCCTCCTCCCTTCCGCCTTTGCCTGCCGCATGGGCAGCGAACAGGCCGAGCGCCTGATCGCGCGCCATGTCGAAAGCGGCGAGTCCTTCCCCGAAAGCATCGCCATGGTGCTGTGGGGCACAGACAACATGAAGTCCGAGGGCGTCCAGATCGCCCAAGCGATGACGCTTATGGGTGCCCGGCCCCGCCGTGACACCTATGGCCGCCTTGCCGGTGCAGAGCTGATCCCGCTCGCCGAGCTTGGCCGTCCGCGCATCGATGTGGTGATGACGCTCTCGGGCATCTTCCGCGATCTGCTCCCCATGCAAACCCGCATGCTGGCCGAAGCTGCGCTGCTCGCCAGCGCTGCCGACGAGCCGCTCGAAGCCAATTTCATCCGCAAGCACACGCTCGCGCAGATGGAAAAGCACGACTGCAACATGGAAACTGCGGCGCTGCGGGTCTTCTCCAATGCCGAAGGGGCCTATGGCGCCAACGTCAACCAGATGATCGCAGGCGGTGTCTGGGCAGATCCGGACGAGCTCGCCAATGCCTTCGAAGTCAACAAGGGCTTTGCCTACGGGGTTTCGGGCAAGCCGGTGCAACAGCGCGAATTGCTGCAAAGCGTGCTCGCTCAGGTCGATTTCACCTACCAGAACCTCGAAAGTGTCGAGCTCGGCATCAACGACGTCGATCAATATGTCGATGGCCTCGGCGGCGTCACCCGTTCGGTGGCGCGGGCCAAGGGCGCGGAGACCCCGGTCTACATCCTCGATGCGACCCGCGGGAACACCAAGGTGCGCACGCTCGCCGAACAGATCGATCTGGAAGCGCGCACCCGCACGCTCAATCCCAAGTGGTTCGAGGGCCTGCTCGAGCATGGCTACGAGGGCGTGCGCCAGATCGAGGGCCATGTGACCAGCACGCTGGGCTGGTCGGCCACCACCGGGCAGGTCGCGCCGTGGGTCTACCAGAAAATCTCCGAGACTTTCGTGCTCGACGAGACAATGCGCCGCCGACTTTCGGCGCTCAACCCAAAGGCTTCAGCGCGGGTGGCCAGCCGCCTGCTCGAAGCCTGCGACCGCCACCTGTGGGAGCCGGACGAAGCCACACTCGCCGCTCTGCGCGAAGCCAATGACGAGCTCGAGGACCGCCTTGAAGGCGTGTTCGCGGGCGAATGACAACGAGGGATCGTAACCAATGAATCTGCATAGTCCCAAATCAGGCTTCAGTCCGGCAGACGGCGAAGGTTCGGTCCAGGTCCAGCTTGACCCGTCGGACAAGATCAAGGGCGCCAAGGTTTTCGCCGTCTATGGCAAAGGCGGGATCGGCAAGTCGACCACCTCCTCGAACCTGTCGGCCGCCTTCTCCAAGCTCGGCCACCGCGTGCTTCAGATCGGCTGCGATCCCAAGCACGACAGCACCTTCACCCTCACCAAGAAGCTGATGCCGACGGTGATCGACGTGCTGGAAACGGTCGAGTTCCATTCCGAGGAACTGCGGCCCGAAGACTACATGTTCGAAGGCTATAACGGCGTGATGTGCGTCGAGGCGGGCGGGCCTCCGGCGGGCACAGGCTGTGGCGGCTATGTCGTCGGGCAGACGGTGAAGCTGCTGAAGCAGCACCACCTGCTCGAAGAGACCGACGTGGTGATCTTCGATGTGCTGGGCGATGTGGTGTGCGGCGGCTTTGCTGCGCCCCTGCAACACGCCGAACGCGCGATCGTGGTGGCGGCCAATGACTTCGACAGCATCTTCGCGATGAACCGGATCGTGGCGGCGATCGGTGCCAAGTCGAAGAACTATGACGTGCGGCTTGCCGGCGTGGTCGCCAACCGCAGCCGCGAGACCGACGAGATCGATCGCTTCTGCGACAAGATCGGCATGCAGCGCCTCGCGCATTTCCGCGATGTCGATGCGATCCGCCGCTCGCGCCTCAAGAAGTGCACCTTGTTCGAGATGGGTGATGATCCCGAGGTGGTCGCCGCGCAGAACGAATATCTGCGGCTCGCGCAGATGCTGTGGGACGGGGTGGAGCCTTCGGCGGCCCAGCCGATGAAGGACCGCGACATCTTCGACTTCCTGGGGTTCGAGTGATGGCGACGCGGCTCCCCAACGATTACGACACCCGCCGCGAGGCGCTGGCGACCTATTTCGACAGCACCGCGCGCCAGGCGTGGATCGATCTCACCTCGGACGCCAAGGTTTCCGGCATCCGCGCCACGGTGCGCGCCGGACGCGAGGCGATGCGCAATGTCCTGCTCGACTGGCTGCCCACGGACCTGCGCCGCACCCGCGTGCTCGATGCCGGATGCGGCACCGGCGCCTTCGCGATCGCGGCCGCCTGCCGCGGCGCGGAAGTTACCGGGATCGACGTTGCCGCAGGGCTGGTCGAGGTGGCGCAGCAGCGCACGCCCTCCTTCATCGGCCACGGACGGATCCACTGGCGCTCGGGCGATATGCTCGACCCCGGCCTTGGCACCTTTGCCCATGTGGTGGCGATGGACTCGCTGATCCATTACCAGCCCGAGGATCTCGTGGCGGCGCTTGGCGAGCTGGCGCAGCGCACCACCGGCACAATCACCTTCACCTTCGCCCCGCGCACCACGCTGCTGGCGGCAATGCACAATATCGGCAAGGCCTTCCCGAAGTCGGATCGCTCCCCCGCCATCGTTCCGGTGGCCGAGGATGATCTGCGCGCACGCCTAGTCGCGCTGTCCGGCTGGAGCGTGGGGCGCACCCAGCGCATTTCCAGCGGGTTCTACACCTCGCAGGCGCTGGAACTGGTGAGACACGGATGAAGCGTCCGGACCGCCCTGCCCCGCAGCACTGGACAGCACTGGTTTTCCAGATGCTGCCCTTTGCCGATGCGGCCAGCGCGGATCTGCCACTGCCGCAATTGCTGCGGCTGGCGCTGTTTCAGGTGTCGGTGGGCATGGCGATGGTGCTGCTCAATGGCACCTTGAACCGGGTGATGGTGGTCGAGCTCGGCACGCCGACATGGCTGGTTGCGCTGCTGATCGCGGTGCCGCTGCTAGCCGCGCCGTTCCGCGCGCTGGTCGGGCACAAATCCGATACCCACCGCTCAGTGCTCGGCTGGCGGCGCGTGCCCTACATCTGGTTCGGAACGCTGATGCAGTTCGGCGGGCTGGCAATCATGCCCTTTGCCCTGCTGCTGCTCGATACGCCCGAGGATTTCAACATCGGCCTCCTCGGCGCGACGGCTGCCTTCCTGCTGACCGGCGTGGGCTTTCACGTTACCCAGACGGCGGGCCTCGCGCTTGCCACAGATCTTGCCCCCGAAGACAAGCGCCCGCGCGCCGTGGCGCTGCTCTATGTCATGCTGCTGGTCGGCATGATGTTTGCCGCCTTCATCATCGGCGGTCTGCTGGCCGATTACAGCCCCACCCGGCTGGTGCAGGTGATCCAGGGCTCAGCGGTGCTGACCATCGTGCTCAATGTCACGGCCCTGTGGAAGCAGGAAGCGCGCAATCCCAAGGCGACCGCGCCTGATCGCGAAACGCCCGATTTCCGCGAGCTGTGGCAGGCGTTCGTGCGGGACGGGCGTAACGCCCGTCTGCTCACCGCAATCGGCATCGGAGCGATGGGCTTTGCGATGCAGGATGCGCTGCTCGAACCCTATGGCGGCGAAATCCTGCGCCTGTCGGTGGGCGCGACCACCGCACTGACCGGGGCCTGGGCTCTGGGCTCGCTGGTCGGCTTCATGCTCTCGGGCCGGCTTCTCGGCCGCGGGTGGGACCAGTTGCGGCTCGCCGGCGCGGGCCTTGTTATCGGCATCAACGCCTTCCTGCTCGTGCTTTTCGCCGGTCCCTTCAACATGGCCGCGATGCTCTATTGCGGCGCGATGGGCATCGGGCTCGGGCTCGGACTGTTCTCGGTCGGCACGCTGATGGAGGCGATGAGCATCGCCAAGAGCGAGACCGCGGGCCTGGCGCTCGGTGCCTGGGGCGCGGTGCAGGCGACTTGCGCGGGCGCCGGGATCGCGATCGGCGGCCTGCTGCGCGATCTGGTCGCAGCGCTCGTGGGCAGCGGTGATGCCGCCGCCAGCACCGCCACGCGCGCCAGCGGCTATGCAACTGTCTATTCTCTCGAAGTTGTCCTGCTTCTGGCAGGTCTCGCCGCGCTCGGGCCGCTCGTCGGCCAGAAACGCACCCATGCTCCCGAAGATGGCGAACCGCTGGTCCAGCCCTTCGGCCTGAGGGAGTTTCCGACATGATTACCCGTGCCCGTCCGTCCCGCCACTCTACCCCGGCTCCGCCTCAGCCGGTCTTGTTCCATGAGAGGAATGTGAAATGAACGCTGCCTATATCGTCGGCACATTCGATGTCGCCGAACTCGCCTTCCTGATGTTCTTCGGTTTCTTCATCGCGCTGGTGTTTTACCTCAACCGCGAAAGCCGCCGCGAAGGCTATCCGCTCGAAGACGAGAACACCGGGAAGATCCACCCCGGCAGCCTGTTCGATGCCGGCAAGAAGAGCTTCCAGCTGCCCGATGGCCGCGGCACCTATGTGCCCGAGGATGTCGCCCGCGACGACATCAACGTACCTGGCGTGCAGTCCTTCCGCGCCGCCGGTGCCCCCTGGGTGCCGACCGGCAATGCGATGAAGGACGGCATGGGTCCGGCCGCCTGGGCCAACCGGTCGAAGTATCCCGACCTGACCTTCGACGGCCGCCCGCGCATCGTTCCCATCGCGCAGAGCCACGAGCTGATCGTCTCGCCCAATGACCCGCAGCTGATCGGCTGGCCGGTGGTTGCCGCCGATGGCGTCACCGCGGGCAAGGTCAGCGACATCTGGGTCGATCAGTCGGAACACATCATCCGCTATCTCGAAGTCGAGACCAATAGCGGCAAGAAGGTGCTCGCCCCGATGATGGTCGCCGTGGTGCACGGCAACAGCCTGATCGCCGCGCTGCTGCCGACCACCAACGACGATCCGCAGTATATCGAGATCGACGCGATCACCGCCGCTCAGTTCGACGATGTGCCCGCGCTCGAAACCCCCGGCATCATCAGCCGCTACGAGGAAGACCGCGTGCAGGCCTACTTCGGCGGCGGCTACATGTATGCCACGCCGGAAAGGGCCGAACCGTGGCTCTGACGAACGCCGACCACCGGGCAGCAAGCGCATCGCCGCTGCCCGGCGGCATTGATCATGCCGAGCTGGAGAACGATGGGCCCACCGCCCATGGCGACCGGCTCGGCACGCCCGCACCGGATGAAAAGGTGCTGTGGAAGGGCCGTCCATCGGTGGGCGTCTTCGCCCGCAGCGCGTTCCACACCCGCAAGCTCGGGCTCTATATGGCCGCGCTCAGCGTGATTGCGCTCGGGCTTGGCAATATCAACGCAGCCGTGGTTGCCGCCGGGCTTGGCGTGGTGCTGGTCGCGCTGCTCTACGGGCTGGCCTGGCACAGCGCACGGACCACGCTTTACATCCTCACCGACGCGCGCCTCATCATGCGCATCGGCATGGCGATCGAGACACGCATCAATCTGCCGCTCAAGCAGGTGAAATCGGCCCAGCTGCGTGACCGCGGCCAGGGCCACGGCGATATCGCCTTCGAACTCGCAGGCGAAGAGCGACTGCTTGGTTATGTCCTGCTTTGGCCGCATGTGCGCCCGCTGCGCTATGCCCATCCGCAGCCGATGCTGCGCGCCGTGCCCGATGCGGCAGCCCTTGCACAGATGATTGCCGAGGCGCGCGCGAAGTTCGGCGCGATCGAGCGGAATTTGACCGAGATCAAGGATGAAGCCGGCCCGGCCGTGCACCACACCCCTGTCGCAGTGCCTGCCATGGCCCGAACCGCCATGCTCCGCCGCAAGGGCGAGCCCGGCATGGGCGACACGGGAATGGAGGGAGCCCCCGCATGATCGTTCGCGAGTACGAGGAAGACGAGGTCACCGTCCACAAGGTGCCCTTGATGCTGATGGGCGGGATGATCCTTGGCGCATTGGCGCTGACCGCCTCGGTCCAGCTCGGCTTTTTTGAACGCAGCGCCGTGCCCGAAGTGGCGCGCGCCGAAGCGGGGGTGAAACCTCTCGCCCAGCGCACCTTGCGCTTCTTTGACGAGCCGGACGGCACAGTGCGGGTCGAGGACGGAGCGACCGGCGAAGTGCTGAGCAGCTTCGGCCAGGGCGACGGCGGCTTCGTGCGCGCCAGCGTGCGCAGCCTTGTCTACCAGCGCAAGATCCGCGGAGAGGGCCCTGCGGTGGCCTTCGAACTGATCGAATGGAACAATGGCGACCTCACCCTGAGGGACCCGGTGACCGGGCAGAGCGTCGAGACCTCCTCCTTCGGCGGCGTCAACCGCGCGGTGTTTGCCGCCATGCTGCCCAAGCCGGAGGCGCGCTGATGGGTATCGCCTTCCTGTCGTCACAGTCCTTCGAGACGCCCTGCACGATTACAGTCGAGCAGAGCTCGGAGCACTTCCACGCCCATGTCGAATTGTCCGACGAGATCGCGATCCAGCCGGGCGACAAGGTGCGCGTCCACGGCGCGCCCATCTCCATCCCCTTCGGCAGCCGCGAGGTGTTCGAGCGCCGCGCCACCGTGACCCGCGCCAGCCCGCTGGCGAGCGCGCTCACCCGGCTCGCCGCCTATTTCGACCTGACCGAACTCTACGAAGTCAGCTTCAACGCCGGGAGGATCAAATGAACGCCTACAAGCCGATGACCAGCGAGGAGGCGATGGCCATCGCCACGCAGGACACGATGCTGACCCCGCGTTTCTACACCACCGATTACGCGGCATTGGACGCGATCGACGTCAGCCTCGTGCGGCGCGAATGGGACGAGCTGATCGCCGACATGGTGGGCGATCCCAACAAGCTGCACTTCAAGCACAATGACAGCTTCAGGGGCGTGATCGAGGGGCTGGAGCCGGAACTGCGGCAGGAATTCACCGACTTCCTCGTCAGCTCGATGACCTCCGAATTCTCGGGCTGCGTGCTCTATGCCGAAATCGCCAAGCGCACCAAGAACCCCGACGTGAAGCAGCTGTTCCGCCTTCTCGCCCGCGATGAAAGCCGCCATGCCGGCTTCATCAACGAAAGCCTCAAGGATGCCGGGATCGGGGTCGATCTGGGCTATCTGACGCGCACCAAGAAATACACCTATTTCAAGCCGAAATTCATCTTCTACGCAGTCTATCTGTCGGAGAAGATCGGCTATGCGCGCTACATCACGATCTTCCGTCACCTCGCCGCCAACCCGCAGCACAAGTTCCACCCGATCTTCGACTGGTTCGAGGAATGGTGCAACGACGAGTTCCGCCACGGCGAGGCCTTTGCCATGCTGCTGCGCGCCGATCCCAAGCTTTTGGAAGGCGCCAACAAGCTGTGGGTGCGCTTCTTCCTGCTGTCGGTCTACGCGACGATGTATGTGCGCGATCACAACCGCCCGGCCTTCCACAAGGCGCTGGGGGTCAATCCGACCGAGTACGACTACAAGGTCTTCGCGATCTGCAACCAGATTGCCCGTCAGGTCTTCCCGGTCGAGCTCGACATCGACGCGCCCGCATTCCGCCGCCAGATGGAAGTCTTGCGCCTTGCGGCGGAGCGGATCGAGGATGGCAAGGCCCGCGGCGGCATCGGCGGCCTCATCGCCCGCGCCTCGGGCATGGCCGGCGCTGGCCTAGCCTTTGCGCGGATGTATCTGATGGCGCCCAAAGCGAACGCCCTGCCGCGTTCGATCCGGCTGCAGCCTGCATGGTAAGCTGGAGCGGCCATATTGTGCCGTTCATGGTGACGGTGGCGATCTGGTTTATCGCCACCGGCCTGATCGCGTGGGCCGACAACCGCGAGCGGACGACCTTTTCGCGCAGCCTGATGATCGGCAGTGTTGCCGGGATCGCCGGGCTGATTGTCATCCTCTTCGCCTCGCTCTCGGCCGAGGTATGGGCGGTCTATCTCGCTTTCTGCGGCGCGCTGATGGTGTGGGGCTGGCATGAACTGTCCTTCCTCACCGGGGCGGCTGCAGGCCCGCGCCGCGGTCTGGCCGATCCCCGGCTGACCGGAATGGCCCGCTTCCGCCAGGCGGCGGCGACGATGATGCACCACGAGGTCGCTCTCGCCGTCACCGCGCTGCTGCTGATCTCGCTCGCGTGGAATGTGCCCAACCAGATCGGGGCGACGGTATTCGTGCTGATGTTCGCGATGCGGCTGATCTCGAAGATCAACCTGTTCGTCGGCGTGCCCAACTCCACCGCGGAGATGCTGCCCGATCACCTCGCCTATCTGAAGACCTATTTCGGCCCCAACCGGATGACGCGGCTGCTGATCATGTCGATCGCGGTCCTCACCGGGGTCACCATCTGGTTTGCCGCGCTGGCACTCGCCGCGCCCTTGGGCAGCGCCGAGATGGTCGGTGCGAGCCTCCTGACGACGCTCGCCCTGCTGGGCGTGCTCGAACACCTGTTTCTGGCCCTGCCGTTCCGTGACGGAATGCTGTGGGGCTGGGCCCTGCCCAAACGCGCTCCGGCGCGAACCAACCCAAACTCGAGAACATAATCATGGATACAGAGGGAAACCCCATGGACTTCGAAGCCTTCTTCGCCGGCGAACTGGATACGGTACGCGCAGACGGACGTTACCGCGTGTTCACCGACATCAAGCGCCACCGTGGCAAGTTCCCGCACGCGACCCGCTTCATCGAGGATGAAACCCAGGCTGTCACCGTCTGGTGCTCCAACGACTATCTCGGCATGGGCCAGCACCCGGCGGTGCTCGACGCGATGCATTCCTGCCTCGACGAATGCGGCGCAGGAGCGGGCGGCACGCGCAACATCTCGGGCACCAACCACTATCACGTGGAGCTGGAAGCCGAGCTGGCCGACCTCCACAACAAGGAAGCCGCGCTGCTGTTCACCAGCGGCTATGTCTCGAACTGGGCGGGCCTCGGCACGCTGGCGTCGAAGATCCCCGGTTGCGTCGTGTTCTCCGACGCATTGAACCACGCCTCGATGATCGAAGGCATCCGCCACAGCCGCGCGCCCTACAAGGTGTGGCGCCACAATGATGCGGAGCACCTCGACGAGCTGCTGTCGCAATACGGCCCCGAAGTGCCCAAGCTGGTCGCCTTCGAATCTGTCTATTCGATGGACGGCGACATCGCCCCCATCGCCGAGATCCTCGACGTGTGTGAAAAGCACGGCGCGATGAGCTATATCGACGAAGTTCACGCGGTCGGCCTCTATGGCCCGCGCGGCGGCGGGATTGCCGAGCGCGAAGGGCTGATGGACCGCATCACCGTGATCGAAGGGACGCTGGGCAAGGCGTTCGGCGTGATGGGCGGCTATATTGCGGCCTCGGCCAACCTCATCGATTTCGTGCGCTCGTTTGCGAGCGGCTTCATCTTCTCGACCGCCCTGCCCCCGGCCGTGGCCGCAGGCGCAGCGGCGAGCATCCGCCACCTCAAGGTGTCGAGCGCCGAGCGCGATCTGCAGCAGGAGCGCGTCGCGCAGGTGCGCCGCATGCTCGATCTAATGGGCATCCCGCACCTCGACAATCCGAGCCACATCATCCCGGTGATGGTGGGCGATGCCAAGAAGTGCAAGATGATCAGCGACTGGCTGATGGACAATCACGGCATCTATGTGCAGCCGATCAACTATCCGACCGTGCCCGTCGGCACCGAGCGGCTGCGCGTCACGCCCTCACCCGTGCACAGCGACGGCGATATCGACCGGCTGATCAAGGCGCTGTCCGAGATCTGGTCGCATTGCGAACTCGCCCGGATGGAAAAAGCCGCCTGAGGCCTCCTCACTGACAGGACTACCGGTATCTCCCTTGGACGGGAGTGCGCGAGGGCGGTCGCCTTGGGGGAGGTGGCCGCCCTCCTTTCGTTTGGGCCTACTTCACCGGAATGAAGCGCACTGCGACCCCGCCCGAGGCGGCAAGGTGCACGGCCCAGGTATCGCCGCCGGTCACCACCTTTTCCTCGATCACGATGTCATAGGGGTTGTAATCCCAATGGGCGTGCGGGCCGTCGCGGTAGATCTGCGCGCGGTATTGCTTGCCCTTCTCGAGGAAGGTGAGCGCCAGCGAGAGGTCACGCGGGTTCTCGTCGGTCACCGCGCCGAGGAACCATTCCTTTGACTTGCGGCCCTGCCGCGCCATGGCCACGAACTGCCCGACTTCGCCCGCGAGCGCGATCGACTGCTCCCAGTCGGCTTCCACGTCCTTGATGAACTGGAAGGCGTCCATGCGCTTCTCGTAATTTTCGGGCAGGTCGGCTGCCATCTGGAGCGGCGAGTAGATCGTCACATAGGTCGCTAGCTGCTTGGCAAGCGTCGTCTGCGGGCGGTTCTTGGGGTCGCCGCGCGCCATGTCGGGCCGCACCGGCGGGCGCTCGTTGGGGCGCAGGTCGAAGATGCCCGGCGTGTAGTCGAAGGGCCCCGCCAGCAGCGCGGTGAAGGCCAGCATCGGCTCGTGGCTCGGCGGGTTGGGCGGCGAGCCCCAGGCGTTGAACTCCATACCGCGTGCGCCTTCGCGGCTCATCCAGTTGGGATAGGTGCGGCGCAGGCCGGTGTCCTTGACCGGCTCATGCGTATCCATCGCGATCTGGCGCGCGGCGGCGGCGCGGATCACCTTCATGTGATGGTCGATCATCCGCTGGCTGTCGTAATACTCGTAGTGGCGGATGCCCTTGGCATCGACCCACACCGCATCGCCCGCGTCAGAGACATAGCCCGACTTGACGTAGTGCGATCCGATCTTGCGGACGAGATCAAGCCCGGCTTCGAGCTGCTTTTCGTAATTGGTGAGGTTCGCCGAGGTTTCGTGGTGGACGATCAGTTGCACGCCCTTGGAGAGAGCGTACTTGCTCAAACCCTCGATATCGTAATCGGGATAGGCCTCGGTGAAGCTGAAGAGGTCGCCGTTGTTGAACCAGTCGCCGTCCCAGCCCTTGTTCCAGCCTTCCACCAGCACGCCGGAAAAACCGTGCTTGGCGGCAAAGTCGATATAGCGCTTCGTCTCGGCGGTGGTGGCGCCGTGATACTTGTCGGATGCCCAGGTGCGGTCATTGATGTGCATCGCCCACCAGATGCCGATATATTTGCCCGGCTTGGCGTAGGAGACATCGCCCAGCGCATTGGGCTCGTTCAAGTTCAGGATGATGTCCGAATTGATCAGGCCCACCGCTTCGCGCGCAATCTGGATGGTGCGCCACGGCGATGTAAACGGCGCCTTGGTCTTGACCTTCGGCCCGCCCGCCCAGTTCCTGAGGTTCGCCTGAAAATTGCCCGGACGCAGCTGATCCAATGACATCGAGGAATAGTCGATCAGCGCCGCCTCGTGGATCGCGAAGTGGATGCCCGCTTCGTTGCGAAAGGTCGATGGCGTGTGGGCATCGTCGACCTGCCCGGCAGGGGCGATGCGGTAGATATACTCGTTGCGGTTGTACTCGTCCGACGGGGTGTACCACATGGTGGTCTTCTCGCCGACGCCGAACTGGGTCAGCTCCTCGACGATGGCGATATCGCCTTCAAGCGCGGGTTGCTGGCCAAGTTCATAGCGGAAACCGATGCCGGTATCGAAGGCGCGGAAACGCACAACCATCTGGCGTGCGGGGCCATCGTTCGCCTTGAAGGTGACGGTGAGTTCGTTGTGCTGGTCGCGCACCATGCGGCGCTCGCCCCAGGGCTGCTCCCAGGTGCTGTCCTTGCTCGCGCGGGTGGAGCCGGCGATGGCGAGGCCGCGCTCGAAGCCGTGATGATCGGCAAACAGCATCCCCAGCCGCGAGGGTGCGATGACCTTCTCGCCGTGAAAGCTCACCGCATAGGTCGCAAGGCCTCCGTCATCGCTCACGGTCACAGCGATCTTGCCGTCGGGCGAGGTCAGGGTGAGGCTTTCGGCGGCGAGCGGGGCGCTCGCCCACATCAGGGCGGCAAGCCCGGCAAGATTGGTCCACATGCGCATGGGTGTTGGCCTCATTTGGTCTCTGTGAAAATCCGGTAGCCCCATGCGGGCAGGTCGAGTGTTTCGTTGCCCGCAAAGGTGGTTGTCCCGCCGCTCAGGGCATTGGTGTAGGTGCCGTGATGGCGCGCCTTGTCGAAGGTGATGCGATGCGGGCGCGGGCTGAGGTTGAAAACGGCGAAAACCCGCGCGCCGGCAGGGCCGCGGGTGAAGGCATAGACGTCGGCGCTCTGGCTGGTCGGCACCTCGATCATCGCTGCGCCGAAGCGGCCATTGTGGAGCGCCGGGCTCGCGGTCTTGAGCGCAATCAGCTTGGCGAACAGGGCGGCATGCCTGCCTTCGCGCCAGACAATCGGATCACGCTCGAAGAACTTGAGCTGGCGGTCGTTGTCCGCTTCCTGCCCGTTGTAGACAAGCGGCAGGCCCGATCCGGTGAAGGACAGCGCAATCGCGGCCTCATAGGCGGGGCCGTAGATTTCGGCCGCGACCCCGTCCCACGAATTCTGATCGTGGTTTTCGGTATAGACCATCCGCATCGCGGCATGCGGCCAGGTCTCCTGCTGCCCAGCGTAATAGCCGCGGATCGGCCCTGCCCCCTCGCCGCTCTTGACGAGCCGCTGCATCGCCTCTTTCCAGCCCCAGCCATAGGTCGCATCGAAGGCGCGCGTGTGGAGATCGCGCTGCTCCCATTCGGCGAGCATGAAGACCGGTTTGATCGCATTAAGCTCGCCCCGCGCCGTCTCCCAGAAATCGGTGGGGACATAGCCTGCGACATCGCAGCGATACCCGTCGATCCCGAATTCGCGCACCCAGTAGGCGAGGCTTTCGGTCATATATTGGCGCAAGGCAGGCTGGCTGTAGTCGAAGTCCGCGACGTCAGACCAGTCGGTCCCCTGCGGGCTCATCAAGGCGCCTTCGGGCGTGCGGGTGTACCATTCGGGATGGCTGAGAGTGAGCGGGTTGTCATAAGCTGAGTGGTTCGCCACCCAATCGAGGATCACCTTTAGCCCCAGCCGGTGCGCTTCGTTCACGAAGGCGCGGAAATCCGCCTCGCTGCCCAGCTCCGGATTGACCGCGCGATAGTCGCGCACCGCATAGGGGCTGCCGAGACTGCCCTTGCGGTTGGCCTCGCCGATGGGATGGATCGGCATCAGCCAGATGATATCGACGCCCATCGCGGCGAGGCGCGGCAGCTGCGCCTGCGCGGCCTTGAAGGCGCCCTCGGAGGTGAACTGGCGGGTGTTGATCTGGTAGAGCACCGCATCGCGCGTCCACGCGGCATTGGCGATCTCGACCGCCTCACGCGGGGTGTAATCGGGCCTGGCCAGCGCGGGGCTGGCTGCCAGTGCCGCCGCAATCAGCGCAAGCCCGGTGCGCTTCACGCCGCCTGCTCCTTGACCAGCAGCGTGGCCGCCGCCGCCAGCACGAAGCTCACCGCAGAAATCGCCATGGCATAGATCGCCGCGCCGCCGAACAGGTTGGTGACGAGGAAACCGAGCAGCGTCGCCGCGAGCAGCTGCGGCACGACGATGAAGATGTTGAACACCCCCATGTAGATGCCCATTTTCTCAGGCGGAACAGAGCCGGCCAGGATCGCATAGGGCAGCGCCACGATCGAGGCCCAGGCGATGCCGATGCCGATCTGCGGTACCCACAAGAGCGCCGGATCGCGCACCAGCAGCACTGCCGCAAAGCCCACCGCGCCCAGCATAAGGTTCACCGCGTGGAGCCGGCAGCGGTCGATCTTCGCCGCCACCGCGACAAATCCGAGCGCGGCGGCGGCGGCCAGCCCGTTGCGCACCGATCCCATCAGGCTCCACCAGTCGGCCCCGTCCTGAAAGGCGCTGCTCGCCGTATCGGTTGCGCCGAAGTGATACTCGGTCACCCCGGGCGTGCCGTAGATCCACAGGCCGAACATCCCGAACCAGCTGAAGAACTGCACCACGGCAAGCTGGCGCATGGTCTTTGGCATGGCGAAGAGATCGCTGACGACTTCCATGAAGCCGTTGTTGTTGCGGTTCCCGGAGCGCAGCATCCCCGCGACCAGCTGGATGACGCCGAACCCGGCGATCAGCATCGCGAGCACGTAAAGCTCCTGCGCCACCTCGATCTCGCCCAAAAACGCGGGCCGTGCATCGCTGCGTGCCAGCATCACCAGCGCCGCGAGTGCCGCCCCGGCGATCACCCAGATCATGCCACCGCGGGCGAATTGCCCGGCGCTGCGCTGGACTGCCCCGCCCGCGTGCGCTCCGGCCTCGCCGCGCGCGACGGCAAAGCGGGCGAGCTCGTCCGGCGAATACTCTTTCGTGGTGAACACCGTCCAGCACACCGCCGCCAGCAGCGCCGCCCCGCCGATATAGAACGACCAGTGCACCGTTTCCGGGATCTGGCCTTGGGGCGCGACATTGCTGAGCCCCAGCCAGTTGGTCATCACCCATGGCAGCGCGCCCGCGATCACCGCGCCGGTGCCGATGAAGAAGCTCTGCATCGCATAGCCGATGGTGCGCTGGCGATCGGGCAGGTTGTCGCCGACAAAGGCGCGGAACGGCTCCATCGTGATGTTGAGCGAGGCGTCCATCACCCACAGCATGCCCGCCGCCACCCACAGGGCGGGCGCATTGGGCATGACAAACAGCGCCAGGCTCGCCAGCAGCGCGCCGATCAGGAAGAACGGACGGCGGCGGCCGAAACGCTGACTCCAGGTCTTGTCCGACAGGTGGCCGATGATCGGCTGGACGATCAGCCCCGTCATCGGCGCGGCGATCCACAGGATTGCAAGGCTGCCGACATCCGCGCCCAGCGTCTGGAAAATGCGGCTGACATTGCCGTTCTGAAGCTCGAAGCCGATCTGGATCCCCAGAAAGCCGAAACTCATGTTCCAGATCTGCGCTGGCAAGAGCGCGGGCTTGCCGCCTGCCTCAGTCATTATCGTCCTGTCCTCTCCCCCGCGCCCTCCTGCCATGCAGGGTGACGCGGCTCCCACGGGGCTGTAGCATGGCGCGGATCTTCTGTCCGGCTGGCTCGCCTGCGGCTCCGGGAGGACAGTCTGGCTAGCTTGCAAAAATTTGCAAGAAACTTTCAGGATTTCTCCCGAAAATTTGCGGATATCGCCGATGACATCAGGCTTTCTATAGTATTTTCAGCTTATTGTTGGATAGAGGTTCGGCCCAGCTGGGCTTCTACAAAGATTTGCAAAATTTCTCCCAAGCTGTCAGAAACGGGGCCGGAGGGAGTTGGATGATGGCACGAATCCTCGTGGGAATTGCGGCTGCGCTATGCGCGGGCACCGTCTTGGCGGGAGGCCCTGTTGCGGCTGAGAATCCGCCGGCCATTCCCGTTTCCGCCCCTATCGCCGAACGCCAGCTGGAGGACGAGATCATCTATTTCGTCCTGCCCGATCGCTTCGCCAATGGCGATCCCGCCAACGACAAGGGCGGGCTGAAAGGCGGACCGTTCCAGCATGGTTTCGATCCGACCCACAAGGGCTTTTACCACGGCGGCGACCTCAAGGGGCTGACCGCAAAGCTCGATTACATCCAGGGCATGGGCGTCACCGCGATCTGGTTCGCGCCGATCTTCAAGAACAAGCCGGTGCAGGGCAAGCCGGGCGAGGAAAGCGCGGGCTATCACGGCTACTGGGTTACCGATTTCACCAGTGTCGATCCGCATTTCGGCACCAATGCCGAGTTCAAGGCCTTCGTCGATGCCGCCCACGCGCGCGGGATGAAGGTCTATATGGACATCATCATCAACCACACCGCTGACGTGATCGGCTATGCCGAGGGCGAGGCCAAAGGTTACCGCTATCGCTCCAAGGGCGAATATCCCTTTTCGCGGGCCGGCGGCACGGGCGGCAAGCCGATCAACCCGGGCTTTGGCGGAGACGATAATCCCGATCCTGCCAACTGGGCGAAGCTGACCGATCCCGCCTTTGCCTATACGCCGCAAGTGCCCGAGGCCGAGCGGCAGGTGAAGGTGCCAGCGTGGCTCAACGACGTCACGCTCTATCACAACCGCGGCAATTCGCACTGGATCGGCGAAAGCTCGGTCTATGGCGATTTCTCCGGGCTCGACGATCTGGCCACCGAGCACCCGCGCGTCGTTAGCGGCATGATCGAGATTTTTGGCCAGTGGATCGATGATTACGGCATCGACGGCTACCGCATCGACACCGCCAAGCATGTGAACCCCGAATTCTGGCGCGCCTTCGTCCCCGCCATCCTCAAGCGCGCCGAAGCCAAGGGGATCAAGCACTTCCACATCTTTGGCGAGATTGCCTACGAGGAGCCCACCGCCACGCTCGCTGCGCAGGTCATGGCCGAAAGCGGCCTGCCCTATGCGCTCGACATGGGCTTTGCCAAGGCCGCGCAACTGGTCGCCAGCGGCAAGGCCGGCCCGAGGCTGATGGCGGAATTCCTCCAGCAGGACGCGGTCTACCCCGGCGGCGCGAAAACCGCGCTGGGCCTGCCGACTTTCCTCGGCAACCACGATTTCGGCCGCTTTTCGATGTTCGTGCGCGAAATGAGCGGATCGGCCGACGAGGCCACGCTCCTCGCGCGCGTCAAGCTCGGCCATGCGCTGATGTTCGGCCTGCGCGGCGTGCCCACGATCTATTACGGGGACGAACAGGGCTTCATCTCCGACGGCAATGATCAGCTCGCGCGCGAGGACATGTTCCCGAGCAAGGTCGCCGCCTATAACGACAACAACCTGATCGGATCGCGCGCCACCACCGCGCAGAGCAACTTCGACACCGCCCACCCGCTCTACCGCCAGATCGCGGAACTTTCCGCGGCGCGCACGGCCAGCCCTGCGCTACGGCGTGGTCTCACGCAGGTGCGCGCGTTCGAGGAAACCGCCCCCGGCCTGCTCGCGGTGGAGCGCCATGATCCCGCGACGGGACAGCGGGTGCTGCTGGCCTTCAACACCTCCGCTTCGGCCCTTTCGCGCACAGTCGAGGTAAGCTACCGGGCGACCCGCGTTGCGCCGCTGCTGGGCACCTGTCCGGCCGCGCTCGCCACGCCCGGATCGATTGCCATCACCCTTCCCCCGTTCGGCTACGCGGCCTGCATTCTGGAGACTGACAAGTAATGGCTTCGGTTATGGATGCGGCGGCACCTTCACTCACCGGCGAGCTTGCATGGTGGCACGGGGCAGTCATCTACCAGATCTATCCGCGCTCGTTCCGCGACACCAATGGTGACGGAATCGGCGATCTTGCGGGCATTGCCGACGAGCTCGACTATATCGCCGATCTGGGCGTCGACGGGATCTGGATCTCGCCCTTCTTCACCTCGCCGATGAAGGACTTCGGCTATGATGTCGCCGATTATTGCGGCATCGATCCGAGCTTCGGCACCTTCGCCGATTTCGACCGCATCATCGAACGCGCCCACGCGCTGGGCCTCAAGGTGATCATCGATCAGGTCTATTCGCACACCTCGGACGAGCACGCGTGGTTTCAGGAAAGCCGGACCGACCGCACCAATCCCAAGGCCGACTGGTATGTCTGGGCCGACCCCAAACCGGACGGCTCGCCCCCGTCCAACTGGCAATCGGTGTTCGGTGGATCGGCATGGCAATGGGACGGGCCGAGGAAGCAATATTACCTGCATAATTTCCTCACCAGCCAGCCCGATCTCAACGTCCATAACCGCGACGTGCAGGACGCGCTGCTGGATGTGGCGCGGTTCTGGCTGGCGCGCGGCGTGGACGGGTTCCGCCTCGATGCGCTGAACTTCGCGATGCATGATCCGAACCTGCGCGACAATCCGCCCTCGGGCGCGCCGATGGAGCTGGTCACCCGCCCCTTCGACATGCAGCACAAGCGCTACAACCAGTCGCACCCCGATATCGTCGGCTTCCTTGAGCGGATCCGCGCAACCATCGACGAATTCCCCGGTCGCTTCACCGTTGCCGAAGTCGGCGGGCCGGAACCGCTGGCCGAGATGAAGGCCTTCACCGCTGACGGCAAGCGGCTCGATTCCGCCTATAACTTCGACTTCCTCTACGCCCCCCTGCTGACCGCGCCGCTGGTGCGCGCGAGCCTGTCGCAGTGGAGCGGGGAGCCGGGCGAAGGCTGGCCGTCCTGGGCCTTCTCGAACCACGATGCCCCGCGTGCGGTGACCCGCTGGACCCGCGACGGCGACCAGCCGCGCGCGGCGCGCCTCAACATGCTCCTGCTGCTGGCGCTGCGCGGCAATCCGATCATCTATCAGGGCGAGGAGCTGGGCCTGCCGCAGGGCTATGTCGCCTTCGAGGATTTGCAGGACCCCGAGGCGATTACCAACTGGCCGCACACGCTCGGCCGTGACGGTGCGCGCACGCCGATGCCGTGGCAGGCAAGCGCGCCGCAAGCAGGCTTTTCGAGCGCCAACCGCACCTGGCTGAAGCGGGACCCGGCCCATGCCGCTCTCGCGGTGGACAGCCAGACCGGCGATCCGCAATCGCCCCTGCATTACACCCGTCACCTGCTCGCGATGCGGCGCCGCTATCCGGCGCTGGTGGCGGGCGAGATCACCCTGCTCGACACTCCCGAGGATGTGCTCGCCTTCATCCGCCATGATGCGCAAGGCGCGGTCTTGTGCGCCTTCAACCTCGGCGACGAGGTGCTCGAATGGGCCCCGCCGCCCGCTTTCGTCGAAGCTCAGGTGCTCGCCAGCGAGAATGCGGTGGGGATCACCGGCAAACCGCCCATGGTGCTCGCGCCCGGTTCGGGATACTGGGCAACGAACGCGGTGGAGACCTGACAGCAATGAGCCCGACCCGGCCTGCCACGCGGCGCAGCGCCACGCTTGAGGATATCGCCCGCGAAGCCGGGGTCTCGGTCTCGACTGTCAGCCGGGCATTGAACGACAGTCCCTCGGTCAAGCGGCGGACCAAGCAGCAGATCTGGCAGATCGCGCGCGCCCATGATTATGAATTCCGCGCCTCGATGCCGGCCGGGCCGAGCGGGGCCGATGCGACCATCGCGGTGGTCGTCCCCGCCCCGCAGGCCCGCGAGAGCCGGGTGGCGGACCCCTTCTTCCTCGAACTGCTGGCCGGGATTGCCGAGGCCGCGCGTGAGCGCAATGCCGACCTCCTGATCAGCCACCTGACCCCGCGCGCCGATGCCGACCTCGACTACGCCATGAGCACGAGCCGCGCGACCGGCGTGATCTTCATCGGCCAGTCCTCGCTGCACCACGCCTTCAACGCGCTCGCCGCGCGCGACAACCGCTTCGTGGTGTGGGGCGCGGAGTTTCCCGATGCGCAATATTGCGCGATCGGATCGGACAACGTCGCCGGCGGACGGCGCGCGACCTCGCACCTCGTGCGGCTGGGGCGCAGGCGCATCCTGTTCCTCGGCGATACCGAAGCACCCGAAGCCGAGCAGCGCTGCCGGGGCTATCGTCAGGCCCTCGCCCAGGCCGGGATCGCGGTCGACGACAGCCTGATCCTGCCGGCCCATTTCGAAGTCCATTCCGCCGAAGCTGCCACCCGCAGCGCGATTGCTGGCGGGCTGAAGTTCGACGCCGTCTTCGCCGCCAGCGACCTCATCGCGATCGGCGCGATCCGCGCGCTCACCCGTTCGGGGATCAACGTGCCCGCCGATGTCTCGGTGGTGGGCTATGACAACATCCCCGCCGCGCGGCTTGTCACGCCGCAGCTCACCACCATCGATCAGGACGCGAACCTTGCCGGACGGATGCTGGTGTCCAAGCTGATCGACCGCGGCGATGGCCCGGCGATTTCGGAGCGGCTGGAAACCAGCCTGCTGATCCGGGAAAGCTGCGGGGGATGACCGCGCCCCGCCCGCTCAAGAGCATCGTGATCGTCGGCGGCGGCAGCGCGGGCTGGATGACCGCCGCAGCCCTCGCCGAAGCCGTGGGCCGCTCCTGCGCGATCACCCTGATCGAGAGCGAGGCAATCGGCACGGTCGGCGTGGGCGAGGCGACCATCCCGCCGATCCGCCATTTCAACCAGCGGCTCGGGATCGACGAGGCGACCTTCGTGCGCGAGACGCAAGGCAGCTTCAAGCTCGGCATCGAGTTCGTGAACTGGGGCAAGCTGGGCCACCGCTACTTCCATCCCTTCGGCCAGTATGGCGCCGAATTCGATAGCGTGCCCTTCTACCACCACTGGATGCACGAATATCTCGAAGGGCGGGTGGAAGGCCCGATCGACGATTTTTCGATGTGCTGGGCGATGGCGAAGGCGGGCAAGTTTGCCCACCCCTCGCCCGACC
Source organism: uncultured Alphaproteobacteria bacterium (assembly GCA_903934325.1). Taxonomy (GTDB): domain Bacteria; phylum Pseudomonadota; class Alphaproteobacteria; order Sphingomonadales; family Sphingomonadaceae; genus Erythrobacter. The sequence continues at coordinate 49,596 of CAIZNH010000001.1, forward strand.
GGCGGATGATCCAGTCGACCTTCGATTATGCCTACCACTTCGACGCGGGGCTCTATGCCGCCTTCCTTCGGCGCTTTGCGGAAAGCCGCGGGGTGAGGCGGATCGAGGGCAAGGTGGTGGATGTTGCCTTCCGCGGCGAGGACGGCTTCATCGAGGCGGTCACGCTCGACAGCGGGGCGCGGATCGCAGGCGAATTCTTCATCGATTGCAGCGGTTTCCGCGGGCTTCTCATCGAGGAGGCGCTGCACGCAGGCTATGACAACTGGCAGCACTGGTTGCCGTGTGACCGCGCCGTGGCCGTCCCCTGCGAGCGCGGCGAGTTCACCCCCTATACCCGCTCCACTGCAAGGGAGGCAGGGTGGCAGTGGCGAATCCCGCTCCAGCATCGCACCGGCAATGGCTATGTCCATTGTTCGCAGTTCATCTCCGAGGACGAAGCGGCCGAAACCCTCCTCGCCAATCTCGACGGCAAGGCGCTGGCGGACCCCCGCCCCTTGCGCTTTGTCACCGGCAAGCGGCGCAAGTTCTGGGAGAAGAACTGCGTCGCCATCGGGCTGTCGGCGGGGTTCATGGAGCCGCTGGAATCGACCAGCCTGCACCTCATCCAGTATGGCATCCTGCGCCTCATCGCGCTGCTGCCGGACAGCACCATGTCGCCCCTGCTGGCGCGTGAATATAATGCCCAGACATCAAGGGAATACGAGCTGATCCGGGACTTCCTGATCCTCCATTACAAGGCCAGCGAACGCGACGATTCCGAGCTGTGGCGCTACTGCGCGAACATGCCGATCCCCGACAGCCTGCAATACAAGATCGACCATTTCCGCTCCGCCGGCATGCTGGTGGCGGACGGGCAGGAGCTGTTCGCCAATCCCAGCTGGATCGCGGTCTATCTCGGGCAAGGCATCGTGCCGCAGCGCGCACCGGCGCTGGCGATGATGCGCGAGGGGGTTCCGGTGGCCGAGCGCCTCGCCCAGATCCGCAGCGCGATGGATGCGGCGGTGGCGGAAATGCCGTCCCATGGCGAATTCATCGCGCGACATTGCGCGGCCCCGCCGATTGCGGCCTGAGCCCCGCTTTTCCGCCAAAAACCTCTGCGAGAGCCCCGCGATGTTTCACGTGAAACATCGCGCATGACGCCCCCATCTCGGCCCTAACTCGGGGTCAAGTGCGACCTAACACGGCAGCAAAATCGCCACCCCGACACGGAAAAAGGGCCCGCCATCGCTGGCGAGCCCTTTCCTGAAACCCTGGTACGACCCGAGGGCGTCGTGATCAGAAGGTCTTGCGGAGCGTCACGTTGAACGTGCGGCCGTAGAGCTCGTGGCGGCTCGGGAAGTCGCCGACATCCGCACCCGCCGCGTTGAACAGGGTGTTCTGCGTCACGAAGGGCTCGTTCGTCATGTTGAACACTTCGGCCAGGATCTGCACCCCGTTGAGGAAGCTGCCCGGCTTGTCGAAGGTGTAACCGATCTGCGCGTCGAGGATGGTTTCCGGGCGGGCCTGCGCACCCGACAGCGAGCCGTCGAAGTTCTGCACTTCCGAGAGGAACCCGGCGCGGTAGCGCGCCGCCAGCTTGGCGCGGAAGCCGTGCTTTTCGTAGAAGATGTCACCCGACCAGGTGAGATCCGAATAGCCCGGGATCGCGATCGGATTGAAGTTCTGGTTCTGCACCTCGGCATCGGCATAGGTGATCGAGTAGAACCCGCCGAACCCGTCGAGCCCTTCGGCCAGATCGCCGAAGTTGACGCGCAGCGTGCCTTCGATGCCGGTGATCTTGCCGTCGGCAAAGTTCACCGGACCGTTGAAGATGCCGGTCGCCACTTCAGGATTGGTGGTCAGGATGCCGCCAGCGCCGAAGTTCTCGATCGACTGGGTCAGATCGGTCAGCTCGCTGAAGTCGATGATCCAGTCCGACAGGTCCTTGTGGAAGGCCGCGACGATGATCGCGGTGCCGGGCGAGAAGTACTTCTCGAGGCTGATGTCGTAGGCGACCGATTCATACGGCTGCAGGAAGGGGTTGCCCCCGCCGAGGTTGAAGCAGACCACCGAGGGCGGGTTGAAAGCCACCACCCGGTCAGGACGCTGGTCGTTGTTGGTGTCGACGCAGCTCTGGGCGTTGAAGCCGATGTTCTGGTTCGCCGTCATCTGGTCGAGACGCGAGCGGGTGATGGTCTTGGCCGCCGCGATACGGATGAAGGTGTCGGGCATGATCTCGAAGCTGAGGTTCATGCTCGGCAGCCAGTTGCTGTAGCTCGTGCCGACGGTGTTGGTCAGCCCGCCGCCGATCGTGCCGGTCGAGGACTGGTCCGCATCCGAATAGCGCAGGCCGATATTGCCGCGCACCGGAACCGAGCCGAGATCGCCGTCGATATTGGCCTGGATGTAGAAGTTGTGGACCTTCTCGTTCACCACCCACTGGGTGTCGAAGGTGGCCTTCTCGACGCGGTAGGTGCCGTCGGTGAGGAAGGACGAGGGGTCATAGGCGAGAATGTCGTTGCCGAGCCCGCCGGTGTTGGTGCTGCCCACGATGGCGCTGGTCGGCACGGCCAGGCCGTTGCCGAAGGCGGCGGTGGGACGCAGGAAGCTCTCGTTCGAATCGAAGTTCTTCGAACGATCAGTGTAGAGCCAGCCCAGCGTGATGTTGTCGATCAGCCCGCCGTCGAATTCCCAATAGGCTTCGGCGCGCAGCTGGTTCAGCTCGTCCTCGATGATCGGCTGCTTGATGAAGCCGACCTGGCCCCACCCGCCCGGATCGGTGAGCAGGACGTTGGCCGGGTTGGTGTAATCGAGCACGCCGTCGATCGAATAGGTCCCGTCGCGCGGGAAGGTGAAAGTCAGCGTGTCCTGCGCACCCGAACGGGCACGGCCGGTGCCGGCATAGCTTTCATAGTCGATGTCGTTGCGGTTCAGCGTCGAATAGCCGTAGTCGAGCACGAAGCCGAGGTTGTCGGTGGCCTTCCATTCAAGGTTGGCGCCGATCGCGAAGATCTCCGACTCGCTGCCTTCGGTGTCGGTGCGCAGGATCGGCACGACATTGCGATAGGTCGCGCTATCGGCAAACGGACCGCTGCCGGTCGCGCCGCCAAAGGTTGCACCGCTCCACGAGGCAATCGGGGTTTCGGTGCCGCGGAAGATGCCGGAGTCGCTGGTGTCGGTGTAGAAGCTGTCGACCGTCAGCGAGACGCGGTCGGTCGGTTCGAACTGCAGCGTACCGGCGAGCGAGGTGCGCTCGAAGGTGCGGCTGACCACGCCCTGACGCGGGTTGTCGGCCGGGTAGATCACGCCGGCTGCGGTGCGGCCGACCTGGAACTGGTTGGTCTTCAGCTCGCGGCTGATGAACTGGGTCGGGATCGACTGCACCGTGACGCCCAGCGACCAGCCCAGCGTGCCGGCATCGTTCTGATCGATGTAGGAACCGAAGAAGCGGTAGCCGTCATTGGCGACGTCCGGGTTCAGCTTGCCGCTGTCGTTGATCGTGTAGGTCGCCGATGCGGTGATCTGGCGCTTGTTCGAATCGAGCGGACGGATGGTGCGCAGGTCGACCGCGCCGGCGATGCCGATGGCGGCAAGACGGGCGTCACCGGTCTTGTAGACCACGCCCGAGCCGATCAGCTCGGAGGGGAACTGGTCGAATTCGATGCCGCGGTTGTTGCCCGCAGAAACGACTTCGCGGCCATTGAGGAGGGCCAGCGAGAAGTCCGGACCGAGGCCGCGGATCGAGATCTGCTGCGAACGGCCGCGCACGCGCTGGGCGGTCACACCCGGCAGGCGGGCGAGCGTATCAGCGATCGAGATGTCGGGCAGCAGACCGATGTCTTCGGCCGCGATCACTTCGACGATCGAAGTGGCCTTGCGCTTGGCATCGAGCGAGGTCTGGATCGAGCTGCGGATACCGGTGACGACGATATCATCGCCCTGGTCCTGTCCTTCGACGGCAGCAGCCGCCTGCTCATCGGCGTTCTGCGCGAGCGCCGGAGCCCCCGTCGCCGCGAGCGCCAGAAAGGTCGCGGCCCCGCACAGCAGGCGCGCGCTTACATTGATCCCGTTGGTTTTCATCGAAACTCCCCTCCGCCAGGCGCATCATTCGTGCGCTTTTGCAGGTTTTTTCATAGCCTAGTCGGAAGCCGAGGTAAATCGCCAATCGCGCATCACTGTGCAAAGCGGCCTGCAATCTATATTTCTACTTATTTTCTGATGCTTGATTGCATTTTTGGAGGCCAGAGCCCGGTGCCGGCGCGCGGGTTTTGCGGATTTGTTGCCGGATTGTCACAGTCTCGCACCTCGCCCGCAGCCTTGTGTTGGACTGGAGCCACGCCGCCCGGTACCGACAGGCGGCCTTCCGGCAGTTTTGCAGATTATTCTGTTGTTTTTCATATGCCTGTTCTTACGCCTTGGCCGCCAGCGAGGCTTTTGTTAGGCTCCCGATCATGGCCCGACCCCCCGTTTCCAGCGCGAACACCGCCCCTCAGGGATGGACCATCACGCCGCATGACGCGCGCATTTCCGGCTTTTCATCGCAAAACCATAGGCTTGTTACGATAGACAGCCTGCTCGTCGACCCCGAACACGCCATTGGCCAAGTCGTTTTGCAAAATTTTGCAAGAATCACGCCGCAATATCCCGGGCTGCGTGCGCCGCTCGATCCGGAGGTGGGCGCAGCATGGCTGGCGCAGTTGGCCCCGCTGCTTGACCAGTGGTTCGAAACCGGCGGAGTCCGCTGGGAGATGCAGGCGTGGTTTTCGCTCGTCACCACCCCGCCTGCCGCGCTCGCGCCGATCCAGCGCCTGCCCCATGTCGACGGCACCGATCCGCGCCAGATCGCGATGATGCTCTATCTCCACCAGACTGGTCACGGTGGAACCGCCTTCTTCCGCCACCGCTCGACCGGGCTGGAGGCGCTCACCGCCGAGGACTATCCGCGCTATGCCGCCGCCGTGCAGGCCGATTTCGGACGCACCGGGCTGCCGCCTGCCGCCTATCCCACCGACGGCGCCCCGCATTTCGAGCGCACCCATGTGGTCGAGGGCCATTTCAACAGCGCCGTGTTCTATCGCGGTAACATCCTGCATAGCGGGGTGATCGACAATAATGCGCCGCTGAGCGCCGATCCGCGGGAGGGGCGGTTGACGATCAACGCCTTCTTCCGCCCGGCACAATAGGCGGCGAAGACAAGACAACAGGGACAGGCATGATGGAGAGCGCAGCGGTGAACAGGCTGGTGATCGTCGGCGGGGGGACTGCGGGCTGGATCACGGCGGCGGCCTTTGCCCGGCTGCTGGGCGGCAAGCTCGACATCACGCTGGTCGAAAGCGAGGCCATCGGCATTGTCGGCGTGGGCGAGGCGACGATCCCGCAGATCATCCGCTTGAACGCGATCCTCGGCCTGGACGAGAACGCCTTCCTGCGCGCCACCTCGGGCACCTTCAAGCTCGGGATCGAGTTCGTCGACTGGGGCAGCATCGGTAGCCGCTATCTCCACACCTTCGGCGACACCGGCCTGCCGCTCGGCAATGTGCCGTTCCACCACTATTGGCGGCGCAGCGCCGGAGCCGCGCCCGATCCCAAGGGGCTGTGGAACTGGTCGCTGCACCAGCTGGCCGCCGATCAGGCGCGCTTCGGCAAGCTCGACCGGGTCGGCAACACGGCGATGACGGGCCTCGCCTATGCCTACCATTTCGATGCCAGCCGCTATGCCCTGTTCCTGCGCGACTATGCCGAAGGGCGCGGGGTCAAGCGCCGCGAGGGGATCGTCCAAAGCGTCGAGCGTGACGGGCAGAGCGGCGATATCCGTTCGATCACGCTTCAGGACGGGCAGCAGATCGCAGGCGATTTCTTCATCGATTGCACCGGCTTTCGCTCGCTCTTGCTGGGGCAGGAACTGGGCGTCGGCTATCAGGACTGGTCGAAATGGCTGCCGTGCGACCGCGCGCTGGCCGTGCCGAGCGAGCGCCTGCCCACCCTCGTCCCCTATACCCGCGCCACCGCCAAGAGCGCCGGGTGGCAATGGCGCATCCCGCTCCAGCACCGCACCGGCAACGGCCATGTCTATGCCTCGGGCTTCATTTCCGACGATGCGGCGGCCGAGACACTGCTGGCGGGGCTCGACACCAAGGCGCTGGATGATCCGCGCCCGATCCGCTTCACCACCGGGCGGCGCGAGACCTTCTGGTCGCACAATTGCGCCGCGATCGGGCTTTCGAGCGGGTTCCTCGAACCGCTCGAATCGACCTCGATCCACCTCATCCAGTCGCATGTCAGCCGGCTGATCCAGCTCTTCCCGCGCTCGGCCCATGCCGATGCCGAGCGTGCGGAATATAACCGTCGCTGCGAAGCAGAATTCGCGCAGATCCGCGACTTCCTGATCCTCCACTACCACCAGACCGCGCGCGAGGATTCGGAGTTCTGGCGCTATTGCAAGCATATGGACGTGCCCGACAGCCTCACCCACAAGCGCGAGCTGTTCGCCGCCTCGGGCCGGATCGGGCGCGATGTCGATGATCTGTTCCGCGATGCGAGCTGGGTGCAGGTGATGCTGGGCCAGGGGATCATCCCGCAGGATTACGATCCCATGGCCGATCAGATGAGCGATGCGCAGCTCGCCGAATTCCTCGCCAACCTGCGCACCATCATCACCCGCAGCGTCGCAAGCCTGCCGAGCCACGAGGAATATCTCGCGCGCCACTGCCCCGCCGCCGTGCTCGACGCCGCCGCCTGATTCGAGACCGCCTGATCCAACACCGGATGCGGGCACAAAAAAGGGCGGCGTGGCATCCCACACCGCCCGTTTTTCGTGTCAGCTAAGAAGCTTACTTCTTGGTGCTGGCGAGATAGGCCACGAGGTTGGCGCGGTCCTGATCGTCCTTGATGCCCGGGAAGGCCATCTTGGTGCCGGGCATGAAAGCCTTCGGATCCTTGAGGTATTCGAACAGAACGTCTTCGCTCCAGGTCACGCCGCTGTTCTTGTTAGCGTCCGAGTAGGCGAAGCCGGCAACCTGGCCCGACGCGCGGCCGACCACGTTGTAGAGCGACGGACCGACGCGGTTCACGCCGTCTTCGAGCACGTGGCACGAACGGCAAAGCGCGAACACCTTTTCGCCGGCGGCGGCATCGGTGGTGAAGCTGGCGTATTCGACCTTGGCACCGGCGTCAGCCGCAGGCGCGGCCGCTTCGGTGGCAGCCGGAGCAGCAGCCTCGGTAGCCGCAGGTGCAGGAGCTTCCTCCTTCTTGCCGCCACATGCCGAAAGAGTAGCGAGGCTTGCCAGCATGGCGGCCCCCATCAGGAAATTGCGCTTCATGTCGTTTGTCCTCTGAACAATTAAGTCCTCCCGCATCCCGCGGGGGCCATAAACCAGTTTATCGGCCAAGAAAAGCAGGACTTCGGCAGCTTTGCGCAAACCTCGCCCCTCCCATTGCCGTAGGGGCTAAACGCAGAAGGTCGAAAGAGTTTCCAGCAAAAGCCACAGAGCATGATTGCCAAGCCCTGCGGCTGCGGTAAACATTGCCGTCATGACGACACTTCCGCGCCTCACCAAGCTCGTCCTCGCCCTGCTGGCGTTCCTCCCGCTCTATTTCGCGGTTGCCGCGCTTGGCACCAAGATCGGCATATGGGGCTGGCAGATCGGGCTGATGGCGCTGACGCTGGGCGGCGGGGCGATCCTGCTGGGGCTGACGGCGCTGATCGCGCTCGTATCGCTGGTTCTCGGGGTTCGCGCCAAGCCGCGCAGCAATGCCGTGCTCGGGATTGCGATCATCGGCCTGCTGGTGCCGGGCGCGGGGATGGCGGTGTTCGGCTCTGCGGCCGGAAAGGGCGCAGCCAATCCGATCCACGACATCGCCACCGACACCGGCAATCCGCCTGCCTTTTCGGCTGCCACCATGGCCGCGCGCGAAAAGTCCGGCGCCAATCCGCTCAATGATTACCAGACCCCGCTCGGCCAGATCGCGCTGTTCCAGAAGACCGGCGTTGCGCCCGAACTGGCGGTGAAGAGCCATGCCCAGATCATCACCGACCGCAAGGACCGTCCGGCCCCGCTGCCATTGGGCGGCGCGAGCAAGGCCGAGGGTATCGCGGCTGTGAAGGCGGCGATGGCGGCGATGGGCCTTGCCGATATCCGCGCCGATGACGCCGCCGGCGTGGTCGAGGGGACGGCCGAGACCTTCTGGTTCGGCTTCAAGGACGATGTCGTCGCCCGCGTGGGCGATACCCAGATCGACTTCCGTTCGGTCAGCCGGGTGGGGGTGAGCGATCTTGGCGCGAACACCGCGCGGATCAATGACCTGCGCACCCGCACCGAGACCCTGCTGGGATCGGCCAGCCGCTAATCGCGAAAGGCTGACGCGGCCATCGCGCTGCGCTGGAACACGGTCAGCACGCACAGGCCGGCATAGGCATAGGCAATCGCTCCGAACCATGCGGGCCAGAGGCACATGGCGATGAACACCGCGATGGTCTCTGCCCCCTCGGCCAAACCCGTGGAATAGAAGAAGCTCTTCTTGCCGTGGGCCTCGGTTTCGGCCCCGCGCTTGCCCGCGATGACGGCAAAGGCGAGGAAGCTTACGCCTGTGAGCACGAAGCTGGCCACCAGCACCAGTGCAGGCAGGGTGTTGGCGGCGCTGAGGATGCCGAAGCCGAGCGGCACGCTGACATAGAAGGCAAAGTCCGCGACGATATCGAAATAGCCGCCGAGGTCGGACGGGCCTCTTGCCCGCGCGACCGCTCCGTCGAGGCCGTCGAGCAGGCGATTGGCGATGATCAGCGCAAGGCCCCAGCCGATGTGGCCGAGCGCGATGGCGCCCGCGCCCGCAAGGCCCAGCGCAAGGCCGGTGAAGGTCAGCGCATTGGCCGTGACCCCCGCCTGCGCGAGCATGCGACCAGCGGCATTGAGCGCCGGATCGATCAGCGGGCGCAGCTTCGCATCAAGCATAGGTGACGAGCCCGATCCACGCCCCCGTCATCGCGCTGGCGAGGTTGCCGCTGATCCAGCTCTTCATCCCCAGCCCCGCCGCCTCGGCGCGGCGTTCGGGGCAGAGCGTGCCGATGGTCGAGACCAGCAGGCCCACGCTGGCAAGGTTGGCGACGCCGCACAGGGCATAGGTTACGATCAGCTGGCTGCGCAGGCCGAGCGTTCCGGCGGGGAGCGCGGCGAGTTCGAGATAGGCGACATATTCGTTGAGCACCGCCTTGGTGCCCATCAATCCGCCCGCAGCCTGCGCCTCGCTCCACGGCACGCCGAGCAGCCACATGAACGGCGCCAGCACCCAGCCAAGCAGGCGCTTGAGGCTGAGCGGATCGCCATCGACGAAGGGCAACGCCGCCAGCATCCCGTCGACCAGCGCCACCAGCGCAAAGACGGTGATGATTACCGCGATCACCGCAAGGAACAGCTGCATCCCGTCCATCGTGCCCTTGACGATGGCATCGATGCTGCTCTCGTATTTCAGGCCGGGATCCTCCTTGTCCACCTCGGTCGCGGTGTCGCCCTCCTGCGGCGGCACCATCAGCCGCGCGATCAGCAGCGCGGCGGGGAGCGAGATCAGCGAGGCGGAGATCATGTGGCCGGTCGCGTCCGGCACCACGGCTTTGAGGGTGGTGGCATAGAGGATCAGGATCGCGCCCGAGATGGTCGCCATCGTCAGGGTCATGATCTGGAACAGTTCCGAGCGGCTGACGCGGGCGAAATAGGCGCGGGTGACAAGCGGCGCCTCGACCACGCCGAGGAACACGCTCGCCCCGCCGGACAGGCCGACCACGCCGGAGACGCCAAGCGAGCGCCGCAGCAGGAAGGAGAGGCCGTTCACCATCCAGCGCAGCACGCCCCAGTGCCACAGCAGCGCGGCCAAGGCCGAGAAGACAATCACCAGCGGCAGGATCTGGAAGGCGATCACCAGCGGCGTCTGCGCGCCTTCCTTCAGCACGAAAGGCAGCTCCGCCCCGCCCACATAGCCGAACATGTAGGACGAGCCCTTGAGCGTCGCTGCCTCGACCGCGCTCACCGCATTGTTGACGAGGCCGACCGCCGCCCACACGGCTGGCACCCGCACGATCAGCAGCGCCAGCAGCCCCTGCATCACCAGCGCGCCTGCGATCCAGCGCCAGCCGGGATGGCCGCGGCGGTTCTCGCTCACGGCCCAGGCCAGCCCCATCAGCACCGCGATCCCGATGAACCCGCGCAGCTGGTCGAACAGCTCCATGCCGCTCACCCGCGCCGCCATGCGTGATAGCGCTCGACCCATTTGAGCAACCCTTCGGGCTTGTGCGCCTTCTTCCAGTTGCCGGCGGCGAATTTGTTGGCCTCAACCATGGTCGGATAGGCGTGGATCGTGCCGAGGATCTTGTTGAGCCCGATGCCGTGCTTCATCGCCAGCACATATTCGGCCAGCAGTTCGCCCGCCTGGCTCCCTACGATGGTGGCGCCCAGCACCGTGTCCTTGCCGCCAGCCGGGGTGAGCACCTTGACGAAGCCCCGCGTCTCGCTCTCGGCAATCGCGCGGTCGAGATCGTCCAATTCATAGCGCGTCACCTCAACCGCTATGCCCTGCTCTGCCGCCTCGCGTTCATTGAGGCCGACGCGGGCGAACTCGGGATCGAGGAAGGTGACGGCCGGGATCACCCGGTAATCGGCCTTGAACTTGCGGAAGGTCCCGAACAGCGCGTTGACGCTGGCGTACCACGCCTGATGGCTGGCGGTGTGGGTGAACTGGTAGGGCCCGGCGACGTCTCCGCAGGCGAAGATGTTGGGGAAGCGGGTGGCGAGGAATTCGTCGGTGACGACGGTGTTCGCGGTGTCGACCCCGATATCCTCCAGCCCGAAACCGGTGAGCCGCGCGCGGCGGCCGACTGCGACGATCAGGGCATCGAAGGGCACCTGCACCTCGGCCCCGTCATGCGCGGCGATCAACGTGCGCCCCTCGATCCGCACGGCCCGATGGCCGGTGAGTACCCGCACCCCGTCAGCCTCCAGCACCACCTTGGCGAGCGCGGAAACGTCCTCATCCTCGCGGCCCAGCAGCGCGTCCGCCATCTCGACCTGCGTCACCTTCGAGCCCAGCCGCGCCAGCGCCTGCGACAGCTCGCAGCCGATCGGCCCGCCGCCCAGCACCGCGACGCGCGCAGGCGCTGTGTCCATCGCCGTAAAGGCCTCCCACATGGTCTCGCTGGTGAGGTAGCCGCTGGCTTCGATCCCGGGGATCGGCGGCACCACAGGCTCGGCCCCGCTGGCGATCACGATACTCCGCGTGGTCAGGCGCTGGGTGCCGCCATCATTGCGCGCAATCTCGACCGTCCACGGGTCGATCACCCGCGCATGGCCCTTGACCACATCGACCCCGAGGCCGGTGTAGCGCTCCACGCTGTCATGCGGCTCGATCGCCTTGATGGCGTCCATCACCCGCGCGATCACCGCCTTGAACGGCACCTGCGGTTCGGTTGCGACAAGGCCATACTTGTCCGCCTCGCGCATCATGCTCGCCACCTTGGCGCTCTTGATCAGCGCCTTGGACGGCACGCAGCCAGTGTTGAGACAGTCGCCGCCCATCTCCTTGGCCTCGACCAGCGTGACCTTGGCCTTCACCGTAGCGGCGATATAGGCCGAGACCAGCCCCGCCGCGCCCGCACCGATCACCACCATGTTGCGGTCGAACTTGGCGGGCCGCGTGAAGCCCGCATAGACCTTGCGGCGTTGCAATGCGCCGATCACCAGCTTGGCCAGCCACGGCGCGATGCCGAGCAGCACGAAGCTCCCCAGCACCCCCGGCGAGGCAATGCCCTTGAGGCTGTCGATCCGCGCCAGCTGCGTGCCGGCGTTCACATAGACGATGGTGCCGAGCAGCATCCCCACCTGACTGACCCAGACATAGGTCCAGGTGCGGATGCGGGTGAGGCCCATCACGAGGTTCACCACGAAGAAGGGAAAGGCCGGGATCATCCGCAGGGTAAAGAGATAGAACGCCCCGTCGCGCTCCACTCCGGCGTTGATCGCCTTCAGCCGCTCGCCGAAGCGCGCCTCGATAGAGTCGCGCAGCACATAGCGCGAGGAGAGGAAGGCGAAGGTCGCCCCGATGGTCGAGGCGAAGGAGACCAGCACCGTGCCGCCCACCACGCCGAACAGCGCGCCTGCCGCCAGCGTCATGATCGCCGCGCCGGGCAAGGAGGCCGCCGTCACCGCGACATAGGCGAGGAAGAACCCGGCGATCACCGCCAGCGCATTGTCCTGCTGGAAGGCGCGCAGATCGGCGGCGAGCGCCTTGATCCCCTCCAACGTAAGATATTGCCCCAGCCCGAAGGCGAAATAGGCCGCAACCAGCGCGGCGAGCGCGGCAAGGATGGCAAGCTTCTTCACGTGTGACCCCTCATGAACCGGCCAGCGCGGCGTATCCGGCTATCCAGCGCCTGTCGATGGCGTGCTTCCAGCGCCGCGCCCAGCCGCCTTGTGCCGCGAGAGGGCCATAGCTGGCAATCGCGGAGCCATCGCCGGTGTTGATGAGATAGAGGCTGTGGCGGCGCGGGTGGTAGGAGGCACGCGGCGGCTCGCCCTGAAGCGCGGCCCGCAGGTTCGCCGCAAGCACCGGCCCGGCCATCACCGCATGGACACCCGAATGCGCCAGCGAGCGGTCGGTTCGAGCGGCGACATCTCCGGCAGCGAAGACATGGGGGTGGGAAAGCGAGCGCTGCTGCGCGTCCACCGCGACAAAGCCTCGCCCGTCGAGCGCCAGCCCGCTCGGCCGCAGCCACGGCGGCGGCGCGCTGCCGAGCGCGGCGATGAGGAGATCGGCAGGTTCGAGCGAAACCAGTTCATCCTCCGCCGTTCGTGTCGAGCGAAGTCGAGACACGGGTTGCGCGCTGGGCCTCTCGACTGCGCTCGAGGCGAACGGAGGTAGGGTTATGTGTGCCACCAGCCGCCCATCCTCGATCCGTGCATCCCCGACGATCACCGCAATCCCCTGCCGCGCCAGTGCTGCCGCGACGCGCCGCCGCACGGCTGTGCCGAAACCGGGGAGCAGGCCGCCTGCGCCGGTCACCAGTGTCACTTCAGGCCGGACGGATGCTCCGGCGAGATGGCGCAGCCCGAAAGCCAGCTCCACGCCCCCGGCCCCGCCGCCTGCCACCACGATGCGGGCGGGGGCATCGAGGGCCGCGATCCGCTCCACAAACCCTTCGATCGGGCGAATGTCGAGGATGCGCGGATCATCGCCCAGCACCGCGCGTGCCCGCCCCACCCCGCCGGTATCGAGCGAGGCGATGTCGAAGGTGATGGTCTCGCCGCTGTCCGTTTGCGCGGCCCGCGCTTCGGGATCGAGCGCGACAAGGCGGCCCTGAAGCCACATCACCCCCGCCCGCGCCGCCAGCGCCGCCAGATCGACCAGCCCCTCGTCCTTGTCGTGCTGTCCTGCCAGCCAGCCCGGCACCATGCCGGAATAGCGCAGGTGGCGCTGAGGCGTGAGCAGCAGCGTGCGAACGCCCGCTGGAGGACCGCGCCTGATCCAGTCGGCCAGCACCGCAACATGAGCATGGCCGCCGCCTGCCAGCAGCAGGGTTTGCTCGGGAAGCGCGGGGCGCGGTGTGGCCATACCCGCATCTCATGCCCAATCGCAGCCGGTTCAGCTACCGGCAAGGTTGATGCGCTATCGGCGCCGGACAGACGAAAATGCTTCGCAATAGCTTCCCATAGGTTCGTAGCTTCATGAATTTGCACATAATCCGCCCGCTGGAACCGCAGGGGGTCTGGGCGATTAAAACGTTGCAGCAATCGGTGTTGCGCGCCATGCACCTTGCCACCTGTTCACCGGGCAGGCCGGCGGCATGGGCAAAGGCAGGCATGATGGAACGCTCGAACACAGGTTCTGGACGGATGGGCTGCCGTGGCCGGTGAAGGTGCCTCGCACGGCGCGCAGATTTCGCTGACCAAGTTCTTCCGGATCTTTGCCGAGATCCTGAAGCCGGAAAGCAGCTTTTACTGGCTGGCGGTAGTCTATGGCGTAGGCATCAGCCTGCTCAGTCTTGCCACCCCGATCTCGGTGCAGATGCTGATCAACACCGTCGCCAACACCGCGCTGCCCGCGCTGCTTGTGGTTCTGTCGATCACGCTGTTCGTGCTGCTGCTGTTCTCCTCGTTGCTCTATGCCTTGCGCGTCCACCTGATGGAACTGTTCGCACGGCGGTTCTACGCCCGCATGGTCAGCGAGATTTCGCTGATCGCGATCTATGCTCAGAACCCGTTCTTCACCGACACCTCGCGCGGGGCGCTGTTCAACCGCTATTTCGACGTGCTCTCGATCATGTCGCGGATGCCGATCCTGGTGCTCGACGGCTTTTCGATCCTGCTCGGCATCACGGTCGGCTTCGTGCTGGTGTCGCTCTATCACCCGCTGTTCCTGCTCTTCACGCTGGTGATGGTGGCGCTGATATGGACGATCTGGCTGGTGTGGGGCTCGCGCGCGATCCGGGCGGCGATGGATGTCAGCCACGCCAAGCACGGCACCGCGATGTGGCTCCAGCAGATCGGGGAATCCAACGGCTTCTTCAAGTCGCAGCAGCGCGTCGATTATGCCATCGCGCAGACCGACAAGGCGACCCACGCCTATCTCAACGCGCGCAAACGCTATTTCCGCAAGCACTTCTCGCAGACTGTCTCCTTCCTGTTCCTCTATGCCTCGGCGAGCGCGGTGCTGCTCGGGCTTGGCGGCTGGCTGGTGATCCAGGCCGAGCTGACGCTGGGCCAGCTGGTGGCGGCCGAGCTAGTGCTGTCTGCGGCTTTCTTCGGGGTCGCGCAGCTGGGCAACTACCTCCAGTATTTCTACGAGCTGTGCGCCGCGGGCGAGGAAGTGGCGCAGTTCTTCGATGTCGAGCAGGAAACGCCCACCGGCGATGATCCGATCATCGGCAGCGATCATACGCTGGTGTTCCGCAAGGTGCGCGGCAAGGCCCGGTACGAGGACGCCGAGCTCGATTTCGCGATCCCCACCGGCGCGATCGTGATGGCATCGACCAGCCAGCACGGCCTCCAGCGCATGTTCACCAATGTGCTCAAGATGTACCAGCTGCCCACCTCGGGCTATGTCACGCTGGGCGGGACGGATTTGAAGGATATCGAGGCGCACCACCTGCGCATGACGATCTACGTGCTCGACCGGCCGACCTTCGTGCCGATGACGATCCGGCAATATCTCAGCCTGTCCTGCGCGACGGGCGAAAGCTGGCGGATGCTCGATGCGCTTGAAGCCGTGGGGCTGGCCGATGCGGTGGCGGGGCTGGAAAAGGGCCTCGACACGATGGTCGCGGCGACCGGCTATCCGCTCTCGACCAGCGAACTGCTGCAACTGAAGCTGGCAAGCGCGATCCTTGCCCGCCCCCGCTTCCTGGTGCTGACCAAGCTGTTCGATCTGATCGACGCGGAAGATCTCGCCCGCACCTTTGCCGCGCTGCGCGAAACGGCCTTCACCACGGTGGTCTATTTCTCCGCCCGCGAGGCGCCGATCGGCTGCTCGCACTTCGTCCACATGGAAGCCCAGACACAGCACTGGTTCAGCGATTACGCCGCCTTTGCCGAGGCCCGCCGAAGCCGCCGCAGCGCCGCCAACGACAAGGCCAGACTGCGCGCGCAGATCAGCCGACCGGACGGCGAAGGAGAGCCGGCATGACCGCGCTGGGTCGGATGTCACACCGCTTCACCGCGCTGGAATCGGTCAAGATCCCGCGCGTGATGCGCGCCATCTTCTACATGCTGCTCATCGCCTTCCTGTCGATGCTGGTGTTCCTGATCTACGCCCCCTGGGTGCAGACGGCGACCGGGCGCGGCGCGGTAAACACGCTCGATCCGGGCGAGCGCAAGCAGGATATCAACGCTGTCGTGCCGGGCCGGATCGAGGAGTGGTACGTGCGCGATGGCAGCGCGGTGAAGAAAGGCGATCCGATCGTCCGCATCGCCGATATCGATCCCCAGCTGGTCGACCGGTTGCAGGCCGAGCGCGAACAGATCGCGCTGCAATTGCAGGCTGCACAGTCGGCGCTGGCCACCGCCCGGCTCGATGAACGCCGCGCGCGTGAGCTCTTTCAGGCGGGCCTTGCCCCGCGGCGCGATTATGAAGCGGTGCAGATCCGCATTGCCGAGCGCGAGGGGCAGGTCGCCGCTGCTGTGGCTGCCCTCAACCGTGCGGATGTAAACCTCTCGCGCCAGTCCTCGCAGATCGTGCGCGCCCCGCGCGACGGCTTCATCCAGAGCCTCAATGCCGGCGACGTCTCGACCCTCATCAAGGCCGGCGACGTGCTCGCCACCTTTGTGCCCAATGCCGGGCAGCGGGTGGTCGAGATCTTCATCGACGGGCGCGATGTCGCGCTGGTGCAGCGCGGCGACAAGACCCGGATCATGTTCGAAGGCTGGCCCGCGGTGCAGTTCTCCGGCTGGCCCTCGGTCGCGGTCGGCACCTTTGGCGGGACAGTGGTCGCGGTCGACCAGTCGGCCCAGATCGACGGGACTTTCCGCGTGCTGATCGTCGAGGACAAGAGCGATCCGCACCCCTGGCCGCCCGAACGCTTCGTGCGGCTGGGTGCCAAGGCGCAGGCCTGGGTGCAGCTCGAAACCGTGCCGGTCGGCTACGAAATCTGGCGTCAGCTCAACAATTTCCCGGCCGAGCTGCCGCCGGGCGAAATGCCCGCCGAAACGAAGTGACCATGCGCCGCCGCCCTACCTCTACCCGTCGGCGCTGGCTGGCGTGCGGCTTGTCGCTGCTGGCGCTGGCGACGGCTCCCATGCCGGCGCTGGCGCAGGACATTGCGCCGGTGGGCGATCCGCTGGAGGTGGCGCTGAAAACAGGGCCGCTGCTGCCCGATGAAGTGCTGCGCTCCTCCGCGCTCACCTTCCCCGCGATCCTCGAAGCCTTCGAGCGCGAGGCGGCGGCGCGCTCCGATCAGCTTTCGGCCGATGGCGCCTTCGACCTGATGCTCAAGGGCGAGGCCTATGACCGCGTCACCGGCTTCTATTCCGGCGGCTTTGCCAAGGCGGAGGCGACCCAGCCGCTGCGCCCGATGGGGGCCGAGATCTTTGCCAGCTACAAGATTTCCGACGGCACCTTCCCCACCTACGAGAACGTCTTCAACACCAGCCAGTTCGGCGAGGTGAAGGTCGGCGCGCTGTTCTCGCTGCTGCGCAACCGCGAGATCGACCAGCGCCGCTTCGCAATCGAGGACACCCGGCTCGCTGCCAGCCAGGCGCGGCTCGATGTGATGCTGGTGCAATTGAACGTCCAGCACGAGGCCCTGCGCGCCTATTGGCGCTGGGTCGCTGCGGGCGAGGAAATCCGGGTGTTCGAGGAACTGCTCGAAATCGCCGAAGCGCGGCAGGTGGGTCTCAGGCGCGAAGTCGACGAAGGCGGGCGCGCGGCGATTGCGCTCACCGAAAACGAGCAGAACCTGCTGCTGCGGCGCACCCTGCTCGAACAGGCGCGGCGCGATTTCCAGACCGCGTCCAATTCGCTCGGCTTCTACCTGCGCGATTCCGCCGGACAGCTGATCGTGCCGACCCGCGAGCAATTGCCGGCATCCGGGCAGGTGCGAGCGATTGTCCCGGCCGAGATGCTGGCGGCCGCGCCGATGAGCACCGTCATCCAGTCGCGCCCCGAATTGCAGACCTTCCGCCTTGCGCTCGAACGCGCGACCAATCGCATCGCCCTGCGCCGCAACGACTTGCAGCCCAAGCTTGATGGCTCGATCGAGCTGTCGCGCGATTTCGGTCCGGTGGGCGCGGGCGGACCGGGGTTCGATTCCACCGACACCGTGGTCGGCCTCACCTTCACCGTGCCGCTGCAACGGCGCGAGGCGCGCGGACGCCTGCAACGCGCCGAGGCGGAGCTGCGCGAGACCGAACTGCGCCAGCGGCGCATCGCCGATCAGATCACGACCGATGTCGGCAACATCCTCGCCAATCTCTCGGCCGCGACCAAGCTCGCTTCGCTGGCGCAGGCCGAAGTGCGGCAGGCCAACCAGATGGTGCAGGCCGAGCGCACCCGCTTCAAGCTGGGCGCAGGCGATTTCTTCTTCGTCAACCGCCGCGAGGAATCCGCCGCCGACGCCCGGATCAGAGCCATCCGCGCCGAGCTCGCCGGCCGTCTGGCCGAAGCGAGCTACAACGCGGCGACCATGAACCTTACTGCGCTGGGGCTGGAGTAGGCGCAGCCGCAGCCGCAGCGGCGGCTGCCGCTTCGGCTTCGGCCTTGGCCTTGGCTTCGGCAGCAGCAGCAGCGGCGGCAGCTTCCGCCTCGGCCTTGGCCTTCTGCTCGGCCAGTCCCACCAGATCGACCGGAATGTCGCGGTTATAGGCCAGCACCCCCGGCACCGGCGGAAGCCGGCCGACCAGCGCGCGCAGGAAGTTGTTGCGCTTGCCCGAGGCCCGCAGTTCGGCCTTGGCATTGGGGTACTTCGCCAGCGATTCCGGAATGCTCCAGTCGGTCGGCTTGGCGGGACGATCGGGCAGCAGTTCGCGCTCGAAGGTCGATTGCTCCAGCGCCGCACGATCCGCCCAGCCGAGGCTCAGGAAATCGCCCAGCGAGGTGATCTGACCGGCCTTGGCCTCGAACTTCACCGAACCCATGCACATGCACGGCCCCAGCACCGGCGATCCGGGCAGGTAGAAGATCGGGCCGTGATAGGTGTATTCGCCCGGCTCCACCTGGATGAGATAGCTGAAGCTCTTGTCCGGTCCGTCGGTCTTGTCGAAGACGAACTGCGGCCCGAAGGACACGATCATGCGCATGTCGATCGGGTCGATCGAGAAGCTCTCCTCGGTCGGCTCGACCGGCTTGTCCCGGGGCGGACGACCGGCCTTGGCGGCGACCTCGTAGCTCTTGAGCTTCTTGGGATAGTCTTCCTTCGCCTCGGCAAATTCCTCGCGCCACTTGGCTTCGTAATTGGCGATTTCCTCCGGCCCGGGGGTCTTGAGGAAGATGCCCTGCGCGCGGTTTTGCGGGCTGCGGATGAAGATATAGGCCTTGGCCGGATCGATCTTCTCCTTGCCCGAGAGAACGTTCTTCAGCTCGATTGCCATGTATTCGGCGATATCGGGCTTGATCTTCTCGGCGGCGGCCGGGGTGGCGGCGAGCGCGAGGGCGCCCGCGATCATGGTCATCACACGCTTCATGGCACCAGCACCTCCGTTTGCGGCTTGGGCCCGGAAGCCACCCGCGCCTGCTTCATCAGCGCGGCCTCGCGATCCTTGGCGTTCTCGCGGCTCAGGCCTTCCTCGAAGTGGAACGCCTGCCACAGATCCTTTTCCAGACCGTAGCGATCATAGCCCTTGAAATACATACAGTTGCGCAGGTTGATGCGCTTGATCCGGCGACGTTCGGCGCTGCCGAAGATGGCGTCGGCCATCAGCCCGCCCAGCGCTCCGCCGATCCCGCCGGCGAGCATGCCGTAATTGGCCATTGCCCCGGCAATCGCCCCGCTATCGGCGCCCATGTAGAAATTGATCCCGCTGGCGAGCGAATCGCATTCGGTGATGTCGGCATAGGCCTGGCTGAAATCGGTGCCATCGCGGTGGAAGTAGAAATACTTGTCAAAGTCCGCCGCCGCCAGCGGATCGGGCTTGAAGGCGAGATCGGGCATGGCCACCGCTTCGACCTCTGCGGCGGTGAAGATCTTCATCGGCGGCTCGGTCTTGATCGCCTGCGCCTGCCCTGCGACCGGCGCAGCCACAAGCAGCGCAAGCGCCATACATTTCAACGATTTCATGGGTGCAACCCCTCCCTTATCGATCCTTGCGGGAGTGGCAGAGAGCGGGGCTTGCCGCAAGCCTAAAGCTTGCCCCTGAGTGCCTGATAGGCCGCGGCCGAGACGGTATTGGCAAGGTTCAGCGAGCGGATGACGTCCGAGCGCATCGGCAGCTTGAACAGGCGGTCTGCGTGGCGTTCGATGATCGGTTTCGGGATACCCTTCGTCTCCTGCCCGAAGACGAGGAAGGCGTCATCGGGATAGTCCGGCTCGTAGAAAGACCGCGCGCCGAATTCCTCGAACAGGAACAGCTGGTCCTCGCGCGGGATGCGTTCGGCAAGAAAGGCGTCCCAGCTGGCATATTCGGCGAGGCGCACATGCGGCCAGTAATCGAGGCCGGAGCGCTTCACGCGGCTGTCCGAAATCTCGAAGCCCAGCGGGTGAATCAGGATCAGCTCCATGTCGAGCGCCACACAGGTGCGCCCCACCGCGCCGGTGTTGCCGGGGATTTCGGGCTGGATGAGGATGATGGCGGTCATGCCGGGGGCTGCCCTTCAAGATAGGCCCGCAGGGTCGAAAAGTGCGAGAGGCCGGGCTCCATCTGCAAGCCGGTGCAATCAGGCAGCACCTTCGCCAGCGCATCGGCCATGGCGGGCGGGGTCCAGTCGTCCTCGCTCCCCTGCCGGATGCTCACGGGCTGGTGCACCCGGGCCAACCCGGCGCGCCAATCGCCGACATAGGCGCGGATTTCGGCCATGTAGGCGGCGCGGTCTGCGAGAAGGCTGTGGCGCAAGGACTTCGCGAGCGCGGCGATGAATTGCGGATCGGCGGCGAGCGCGCGATCTTCGCCCTTGGCTTCCGCCATCAGCGCGGCGGCCAGCTTCGCAGACGCAAACCTTGCGACCTGCGCCTGAACGATTGTCAGCGCTGCAAACGGCACTGCCCCGGCCAGGGCCGCGCGGAACACGGGTGCGCCCGCCATGCCCCCCAGATAGTCGCCTAGCTGGAGCGGCGCAGCGGGCGAGACGAGGTCGATCCGCGCCACCCGCTCACCCAGATGCGGTGCGATCTGCAAGGCTGCTGCCGCGCCCAGCGAGAAGCCGACCAGCACCAACGGCCCGTCAGGAAAGCGCGCTGCAATGCGATTGGCCAATTGCGCGAAATCACACCCGCGCGGGGCGACATGGAAGCGTCTGGCGCGCGCGGCAATTTCCGGCCCGAAGCTCGCCAGCTCCGCGGCCGAACCGGGCAATCCGTGGAAATAGAGCGTGACGGGCGCCAAGCGCCTACCCCAGCTTGCCTTTCAGCAACTGGTTGACCACCGCCGGATTGGCCTTGCCCTGCATCGCCTTCATCGTCTGGCCGACGAAGAAGCCGAACAGCGCTTCCTTGCCGGCGCGATACTGTTCGACCTTGTCGGCATTGGCGGCGATGATCGCGTCGACGGCGGCTTCGATCGCGCCGGTGTCGCTGACCTGCTTCAGCCCCTCGGCGTCCGCAATTTCAGACGGATCGCGGCCGGTCTTGAGGACGATTTCGAAGATTTCCTTGGCCTGTCCGCCGCTGATCTCGCCCTTGTCGGCCATCGCGAGGATGCTCGCCTGCGCGCTCGCCGTGGCGTTGGCGGCATCGGCTTCATCGCCCAGCGCCTTGATCACCCCCGGCGCGACCGAAAGCGACCAGTTGGCGACCTGCGTGGCGACCGCGGCTTCGTCCTTGCCGATCACTGCCGCGGTTTCTGCCAGCAGCGTTTCGAACCGCGCAAAGGTCTCGACCTCGGCGGTCAGCTCGCGCGCGTTGTAGGGGGTAAGGCCGAGCACCTCGACATAGCGCTTGCGCTTGGCATCGGGCAGTTCGGGGAGCGAGGCGCGGCATTCGGCGAGGAAGTCCTCTTCCAGCACCAGCGGCAAAAGATCGGGATCGGGGAAGTAGCGATAGTCGTGCGCGTCTTCCTTGCTGCGCATGGTGCGCGTCGTGCCGGTGCCCGGATCGAACAGGCGGGTTTCCTGCACGATCGTCCCGCCCGCTTCGAGCACATCGACCTGGCGCATCGCCTCGTGCTCGATCGCCTGCATGACGAAGCGCACGGAGTTCACGTTCTTGGTTTCGGTGCGGGTGCCGAAGGGCTCGCCCGCCTTGCGCACCGAGACATTGACGTCGGCGCGCATGGAGCCTTCTTCCATGTTGCCATCGCACGAGCCGACATAGCGCAGGATCGCCCGCAGCTTCCTCAGGTAAGCCCCTGCCTCCGCAGGCGAACGCATGTCGGGCTTGGAGACGATCTCCATCAGCGCCACGCCCGAGCGGTTCAAATCGACATAGGACATGGTCGGGTGCTGATCATGCATCAGCTTGCCCGCGTCCTGCTCCACGTGAATGCGCTCGATCCCGATGACCTTGTCTTCGGGAATGCCCGCCTTCTCGTCCGCCTCGATCAGCAGCGAGCCTTCGCCGACAATCGGATGATAAAGCTGGCTGATCTGGTAGCCCTGCGGAAGATCGGCATAGAAGTAGTTCTTGCGGTCAAACCGCGACCACGCGTTGATCTGCGCTTCGATCGCCATGCCGGTGCGCACCGCCTGACGGATGCACTCGCGGTTGGGCACGGGCAGCATCCCCGGCATCGCGGCATCGACAAGGCTGACCTGCGAGTTCGGCTCCGCGCCAAACGCCGTGGCCGAGCCGCTGAACAGCTTGGACGCGCTCGTCACCTGCGCATGGACCTCAAGGCCGATCACGACCTCCCATTCGCCCGTGGCACCCTGAATGCGGTAGTTGCTCATTTCGTTTCCTCGTCCTCGATCACCTTGCCGTCAGGCCCGAAGCGCATTTCGCCGTGATCGACGTGTTTTCTCACCCAGTTGGCGACCATGAAGGTCACCGGCACCGCGAGGGCGATGCCGATCCCGGCAAGCCACAGCGCGGTATCGGCGATCACCACCACTTCTCCGGCTTGGCCGTGAAGCCCGCGCGCTGCTGGATCGCGAGACCGGCATTGAGCACGCCCTGCTCGTCGAACGGCTTGCCGACCAGCTGGAGGCCCAGCGGCAACCCGTCGGCGTTGATCGTGGCGGGCACGCTCATCGCGGGCAGGCCCGCGAGCGATGCAGGCACGGCGAAGACGTCGTTCAGATACATCGTCAGCGGGTCTTCGTTCATCGAACCCAGCGGGAACGAGGCCGTCGGCGTGGTCGGCGCGAGGATCACGTCGCACTGCTCGAAGGCGAGCGCGAAGTCGCGGGCGACCAGCGCGCGCACCTTCTGCGCCTGGGTGTAATAGGCGTCGTAGAAGCCCGCCGAGAGCACATAGGTGCCGATCAGGATGCGGCGCTTGACCTCGTCACCGAAACCGGCGGCGCGGGTTGCGGCATACATGTCCTGAAGGCCCACGCCGTCCGGCAGATCGCGCAGGCCGTAACGCACGCCGTCATAGCGGGCGAGGTTCGACGAAGCTTCGGCAGGCGCGACGATGTAATAGGCGGGCAGCGCATATTTGGTGTGGGGCAGCGAGACGTCGACGATCTCGGCGCCCGCGTCCTTGAGCCATGCCTTGCCCTGCTCCCAGCTGTCGAGGATCGCCTGATCGGTGCCCTCCATGCGGTATTCGCGCGGGATGCCGACCTTCTTGCCGCGCAGATCGGCGTTGAGGGCCGCTTCCCAATCGGGCACGTCCATCTGGAGGCTTGTCGCGTCCTTGGGATCGAAGCCCGCCATCGCGCCCAGCATGATCGCGCAATCTTCCACCGAGCGCGCCATCGGCCCGGCCTGATCGAGGCTGGAGGCAAAGGCGACGATGCCCCAGCGCGAGCAGCGGCCATAGGTCGGCTTGATCCCGCAGATGCCGGTGAAGGCGGCGGGCTGACGGATCGATCCGCCGGTGTCGGTGCCAGTGGCCGCCGGCGCGATGCGCGCGGCGACCGCAGAGGAGGAACCGCCCGAGGAGCCGCCCGGCGACATGGCGGCATTGCTGCCTTCCTTGCGCCACGGCGAGGTGACATTGCCGAAATAGGAGGTCTCGTTGGACGAGCCCATCGCGAACTGGTCGAGATTGAGCTTGCCCAGCATCCCCGCGCCCGCATCCCACAATTTCTGCGAGACCGTGCTTTCGTAGCGCGGCTGGAAGCCTTCGAGGATGTGGCTGGCCGCCGTGGTCTGCACGCCATTGGTGGCGAAGAGATCCTTCATGCCGATCGGCACGCCCGCCATGCTGCCGAGCGTTTCGCCAGCGGCGCGCGCGGCGTCCACCTTGTCGGCCGCGGCCAGCGCGTGATCGGGGGTGGTGACGATGAAGGCATTGAGCGCCGCAGCGCCCGCCACGGCGGCGTTGAAGCCTTCCGCCACTTCGCGCGCCGTGAAGTCGCCAGCGCGCACACCGTCGCGGATTTCTTTGACACCGAGAGAGGTCAGGTCACTCACAAACAACTCCGTTCGTGCTGAGCTTGTCGAAGCACTGTCTTTGTCTTCTTCGACGGAGCACTGAAAGAAAAGCAGCCCTTCGACAAGCTCAGGGCGAACGGGAAAGGGTGCAGGACCTTTCCCTATTCAATGACTTTGGGCACACCAAAGAACCCATGCTCGGCCGCAGGCGCATTGGCGAGCACATCGGCCTGCTTGCCGCCGCCGGTGAGCGGATCGGCATCGACCACGTCATCGCGCAGGCGCAGGGTATTGGGGATCACCGCCGCCATCGGCTCGATCCCTGTAACGTCCACCTCGCCCAGCTGTTCGACCCATTGCAGGATGCCGTTGAGTTCCGGCACCATGCGTTCCAGCTCGGCGTCATCCATGCGGATGCGCGCCAGCGAGGCGATCTTGGCAACGGTTGCCTTGTCGACCGACATTGCTCGGAGCGCCCCTTACTGTGCCGGAGCCGCTTCGGGAGCCGGGCCTGCACCGGCCTCGGCACCGGGAGCACCCGCGCCGCCCATCTGCGACTGCATCGCCTGCTGCAGAATGCCGAGGTTCCGCTCGAAGGTCTTCTGGCTCATCACGTCGATCACCTCGATCTCGAACTCGAGATCGGCGTTCGGCGGGATCGGCGCGCCCTGCGGCGGCTCGGCGCCATAGGCCTTGTCGGCGGGGATGAATAGCACGTACTTGCCGCCCTTCTGCATCTGCTGGAGGCCTTCGAAGAAGCCCGGAATGGTCGCACCTTCCTCGATCGGGAACGGCGTGCCTTCGGGGAAGATGCCCTCGACCGGCAGCGGAATATCGCGCGATTCGTCAAACACCGTGCCATCGGCGGCGAGCTTGCCCTTGTACTTGATGAAGAGCACATCGCCCGTCTGCGGCATCGGACCGGTGCCAGCGGCGAGCGTGTCGACATCGACCCCGCGCGGCACGGCCGCCCAGGCGAGGCCGGCGCCGACGGCGATGGCCAGCACGACGCCCAGCCACAGCTTGGTCAGCGAGCCCTTGGCAACGGGCTGGATCGGAACGCGGGTGATCTCGGTCATGGTAAAGTCCTGCATGGGCGCGACCTTGCTGCCGCGTAAGACGACAAAAGGGCGCGGGGATGAGCCGCGCCCTGATGGCTTATCGCAAAGGGGGTTTCAAGCGCTTCTGCGAGAGCAGGAGCGCCTGGCAACGGGATTACTTGCTCCCGTCGCGCTCCATCCGCTTGCGCTCGAGCTTGCGGGCGCGGCGCACGGCGGCAGCCTTTTCGCGGGCGCGCTTCTCGGAGGGCTTTTCGTAGTGGCGACGCAGCTTCATCTCGCGATAAACGCCTTCGCGCTGCAGCTTCTTCTTGAGCGCGCGCAGGGCCTGATCGACATTGTTATCGCGAACCATGATTTGCATAAACGACGACTACCTCATGTTCAAACGCCCAGAGCCCCGCTTGCGATTCGGCGCGGGGATGCGCGGTGAATTTCCATTGGAACACGGGCGAATCCCACGGGGGAGCCGCCCTCATTACGGCGCCCCGATAGTCCAACACCGCCGCAAAGGCAACCCACCTGCTGCAAGCCGCGATGCACCCTGCGCTAGGCAATGCGGCCCACGCTCGCTATGGGCACCCGATGGCCGGTGAACCCTCCCCCCTTGTTGCAAGCCTGAGCGTAGCTGCGGGCGGTGCTGTCGGCTCGGTGCTGCGCTATCAGATCGGGCGGCTGGTGACGAACCTCGCCGGGCCGGGCAATGCCTTTCCGTGGGGCACGCTGGCGGTCAACATCGCCGGGAGCCTGGCGATGGGCGCGCTGATCGGCTGGCTGGCGCGCGGCACCCTGTCCGAGCAATCGGCCGAGCCCTTGCGGCTGCTCGTCGGGGTCGGCCTGCTTGGCGGCTTCACCACCTTCAGCGCCTTTTCCTCCGAGCTGGTCACCATGCTTCACCGCGGGCAGGCCGGGCTCGCCGCTGGCTATGCCGCCGCCTCGCTCATCGCGGGCATGGCGGCGATCATCATCGGCCTTGTCGCCGCACAGGGCGCACCCCAATGACCGATACCCCATCACCGACCGACAACGTCCGCCAGTTCACTGTCAGCGAGGACGACAACGACATCCGGCTCGACCGCTGGTTCAAGCGCAATCTGCCGCAGGTCGGCTTTGCCACGGTCTCGCGCTGGGCGCGCACCGGGCAGATCCGGGTCGACGGCAAGCGGGTGAAGCCGGAAGATCGCCTGTCCGCAGGGCAGGTGCTGCGCGTTCCCCCGGGCGGCGAGGACGCGGCGCGCAAGCCTTCCGCCCCCCGCGTGCGCGCGCT
Organism: uncultured Alphaproteobacteria bacterium; assembly: GCA_903934325.1. Lineage (GTDB taxonomy): Bacteria > Pseudomonadota > Alphaproteobacteria > Sphingomonadales > Sphingomonadaceae > Erythrobacter. The sequence continues at coordinate 76,000 of CAIZNH010000001.1, forward strand.
CAGCCCCGAACAGATCGCCGAAGCGCATGACATGGTGATCCGCGAGACGCCCACCGCCATCGTGCTCAACAAGCCGCCGGGCCTTGCCACGCAGGGCGGCAGCAAGACCACCAAGCACGTGGATGGCCTGCTCGACGCCTTCGTGACCGACGAGCGCACCCCGCGCCCGCGCCTTGTCCACCGGCTCGACAAGGACACCTCGGGCGTCCTCCTGATCGCCCGAACGCCGGGCTCGGCAGCCAGCTTCTCCAAGCGTTTCGCCAGCCGCTCGGCGCGCAAGGTCTACTGGGCGCTGGTGGTCGGCAATCCGCAGCTCTCCGAGGGCGTGATCGACGCGCCGCTGGCCAAGCAGCCCGGCACGGGCGGCGAGAAGATGCATATCGACGAGGAGAACGGCGCAGCGGCCAAGACGCGCTACCGCGTGGTCGATCGCGCCGGCCAGCGCGCCGCATGGGTCGAACTGGAGCCGCTCACCGGCCGCACCCACCAGTTGCGCGTCCACATGGCGGCAATCGGCCACCCGATCGTGGGCGACGGCAAATATGGCGGGCAGGATGCTTTCCTCACCGGCGCGGTGAGCCGCAAGATGCACTTGCACGCCCGCCGCCTGATCATCACCGAGCCCAAGGCCGGAGAGGGTTCGGGCGGCAAGCTCGATGTCACCGCCGAGCTTCCGCCGCATTTCGCCGCGAGCATGGAGGTGCTGGGCTTCGATCCGGCCATGTCCGACGCTTCGCCCTTGCGCGAAGAGACGCCGGAAAAGACCGCCGAAGAGAAGAAGCAGGCCGCCCGCCGCCACTTCAAGCAGGCGCGCAAGGAAACCCGCGCCCCGCGCCGCGCGCGCGGAGCCGCCAATGCCAGCGCCAAGCCGAAATCCAAGGCCAAGGCCAAGCCCAAGGGCAAGGCTCCGGGCAAGCCCGCCAAGCCCAAGGGCAAAGCGCGCTGATGCATCCCAATCCGCTCTACCGCACCGATGATCGCGCCCTGTGTGAAAGCCTGATCGACGAAATCGGCTTCGGCATGGTCTTTGCGCAAACCCCCGAAGGACCGCGGGTCGCGCACACGCCGCTGATTGCGACCAGCGATGGAGCGGTGCAGTTCCACCTCGCGCGCGGCAATGCTCTGGCCCGCCATCTTGAAGGGGAGACCGCGCTGATCGTGGTCAATGGCCCCGACGCCTATGTCTCGCCCCGCTGGTACGGCAATCGCGATACGGTGCCGACCTGGGACTATGTCGCGCTCGAACTGGAAGGCCGGGTGCGGCGCATGGATGACGAGGGGCTCGAAGCCTTCCTCCACGCCGCGATTGCCAAGCACGAGGGCCGGCTGGAAGGCGCGCCGTGGCTGGCTGAAGAATCTTCCGAAAAGGTCTGGTCCGGGCTGTTCCGCGGCATTGTCGGCTTCGAGCTTGAAGTGCTGGCGTGGCGGCCGACCCTGAAGCTGTCGCAGAACAAGCCGCCCGAGGACCGCGCGCGCATCGCCGCGGGGCTGGAGACGGCGGGCCACAGCGCGCTGGCGCATCTGGTGCGGAGTCTCGCGCAATGAGGCTGGCGGTGTTCGATTGCGACGGGACGCTGGTCGATGGTCAGGCGGATGTGTGCTGGGCGATGGAGCGGGCCTTCGGCCGCGCGGGCTTGCCTGCGCCCGATGTCTCCGCCGTGCGCCGCGCGGTCGGCCTCAGCCTGCCGCAGGCGGTGCGGGCGCTGGCGCCGGAGCTCAGCGAAGACCAGAACAGCGCGGTCACCGAATTCTACCGTTCCAGCTTCCGTGCGCGGCGCGAGGAAGGCCTGCTCGACGAGCCGCTCTATGACGGGATTGCCGAACTGCTGACCGGCCTGCACGATGCGGGCTGGCATCTCGCGGTCGCCACCGGCAAGTCCGACCGCGGGCTTGCCGCCTGCCTCAAGACCCACGGGATCGCCGATCTCTTCGTCTCGCTCCAGACCGCCGACCGCCACCCCTCCAAGCCGCATCCCGCAATGCTGGAGGCCGCGCTGTTCGAAGCCGGTGCGGGCGCGCATCAGGCGGTGATGATCGGGGACACCAGTTTCGACATGCTGATGGCCCGCAACGCCGGGGTGCGCGCGGTGGGCGTCGCCTGGGGCTACCACGCCCCGTCCGAGCTCATCGCCAGCGGCGCGCTCAGCGTGGCCGAGAGCGTCAGCGCCCTTGCCCAAGCTCTTGAGGAGGCCCTCGCATGACCATGTCGAACCGCGAAGCCGAAGAAGCCCGGGCGCGCTCTGGCTTCATCATCATCACCGCCCTGCGCTTTGGCGGCGTGGCCATGGTGATGCTGGGCTTTGCCATCGTGCGCGGGATCATCGATCTGCCCTACGCGGTCGGAGCGGTCATCGCCGTGCTCGGCTTTTTCGAGATTTTCTTCCTGCCCCGCGTGATCGCACGGCGCTGGAACGCAGGCGACCGCAACAAGCCATGATCCGCCGTTTCTACAAGGACGTGACGCTGGGCGAGGTGCCGGGCGCCCAAACGGTTGGCTATCAGGTGCTGCTCGACGGGCGCGGGGTGAAGACCGTGGGCGGCGCGCCCCAGATCGCGCCCGCGCAGGCGCTGGGCGAGGCGCTGGCGGCCGAATGGCGCCAGCAGGGCGAGAAAATCGACCCCGCCAGCCTGCCGCTGCGCGACATGGCCGATTACGCGATCGACATAGTCGCGGGTGATCCGGCGGGCGTCGCGCGCGGGCTCGTCGCCTATGCCGAAACCGACACCCTGTGTTGCCGCGCCGATCCCGACGAGCCGCTCCATGCGCGCCAGCAGGAGGTGTGGGAACCGCTGCTCGGCGCGTTCGAGGCCTCCCACGGCATCACGCTGGTGCGGGTGAGCGGCGTGCTCCACCGCCCGCAGCCCGCAGAGGCGCTGGCGGTGCTGGAGACGCGGCTCACGGCGCTCGATCCCTTCGCGCTCGCGGGCGTGGAGGCGATGACCAAGCTTGCCGCCTCGCTCGTCACCGCGCTCGCCGCGCTCGATGCCGCGCAGGAGGAAGAGCCGCTCGCCCTGTGGCAGGCGGTGTGCCTTGAAGAGGAATGGCAGGCCGACCTGTGGGGCCGCGACTGGGAAGCCGAAGAACGCCGCGCCCGGCGCGAGGCCGATTTCCTGCGCGCCTGCGCCTTTGCGCGGTTGGTGAGGGGCTAACCCTCCACCACCCACGCCGATACTTCGGCCGCCACGCTGTTCGCCGCACGGTTGAGCGCTGCGCCCACGGCGCGGGCTTCAGGGGTGACGCCGCTTTCGCGCGCTTCGAAGCGGCGGGTGGTGGCATTGCCCTTGGCATCGACGCGGATCGCATCGAAGCGCACCACCGCCGACTGGCTGCGCACATCATAGCCCATTTCGGTCAGCGTCCCGCGCACCGTTGTGGTGGCGAGCGCAACCGTCTCGTCCCCGTCGAGCACCAGCGCATTATTGCCGCCCCTCGCGCGCAGGGTCTCGCCCAGCAGGTGGCGGAACAGGCGCGCGGGCTTTTCCACCCAGAAGGCTTCCTTCAAATAGGCAAGCTCGGTGTCGGTCACCTGCACCGGCACGCGCAGCACATCGAGCTTGGCCGGGGTATCGAGCGCGAGCACCGCGATCACCGGACGGTCGGCCGCTGCCATAGCGCCGGTGCCTGCGGGCGCAGGCGAGGCAGGGCTCAGGGTCAGCAGGCTCTCGGGCGGCGGACCGCCGAGGCTGATGCAGCCGCCAAGGCCGAGCGCCAGCGCCAGCAGCGGCGCGGCCCTGCGGATCGCGTGTTTCGGGGCGGTGATGGTCATGGCCCAATCCCTCATGGCTTGTAATCGGGCAGCCCCTTGCCGCCCACCAGCGCGCCTGCGCCTTCGCTTTCCAGCTTCTCGGTAATCGCCCGCAAGGCCCGGCTGGTGGCGCGCAGATCCTGCAAGGTCGCCTCGGCATTGGGCAGCGTGCTTTCGCGCAATTGCTTCGCCGCCGGACGCGTATCCTCCAGCGTCGCGGCCAGCGAGGCCGCCGCCGCATTGGCCGAGCGCAGCGTGTTGCGCAGCTCTGCCGCCAGCGGCTTGCCGTCCTGCGTCACCAGATTGTCGGTGCTCGCCGCCAGCTTTTCGACCGCATCAAGCGTCTGGTTGAATTCGGTCAGCGTCGTCTCGAACTGCTCGAGATTGGCGACCAGCGCGGGGGTTGCGTCCGCCAGCCCGCCCGACAGGCGGTTGGTGTTCTTGAGGATGCCGGAGATTTCCTGCTGGTTTTCCGGCCCGAGGATGGTGTTGAGCTGCTCGGTCAGTGTCGCCAGCCGTTCGAGCAGCACCGGCGCGTTGGCGACGATCTCGCCAAAGCCGCCGCGCCCCGGGGGGATCACCGGCCGGCCTTCAGGGCAGGCGGTGGTCTCGCAGGTGATCAGCGGCGCGCCTTTGCGGGCGCCGTTCAGAAGGATGGTGGATACCCCGGTAAAGCTCGCCTCGATCGTCGCCTCGGTGCCGACCAGGATCGGCACGTCCTCCTTCACCTTGATCCGCACGCGCACGAATTCGGGGTTGCCCTTGGCCAGCGCGATCTCGCTCACCTGACCCACCGGCACGCCCGCAAAGCTGACCTGGCTGCCATTGGCGAGGCCCGAGACCGACTGCGCGTAGAAGATGTCGTATTCGCGCTGGTCGCCCTGCCCCAGCCGCGCAATCCACACGATGAACGCCGCCAGCCCCGCCAGCAACACCAGCGTGACCGCACCGACCCAGAGATGGTTCGCTCTTGTTTCCATGTGGGTTCCCTATGAAGCCCGGCAGGCGGTTGTGTCCAACATTCTCTGGCGCATCATGAACCCCGCATGTGTGAAGCGTGCGCCGCACGGCCGCGCGGGCCGTTGAAATACTCCTCGATCCACGGGTGGCCGGTGGCGATCAGTTCGGGGATCGTGCCGACCGCGATGATCTTCTTCTCGGCAATCACCGCCACGCGGTCGCAGATTTCGTAGAGCGTATCGAGATCGTGGGTGATCAGGAACACGGTGAGGCCCAGCGTTTCCTTGAGGTCGCGGGTCAGCCGGTCGAACTTGGCCGCGCCGATCGGGTCGAGGCCCGCGGTCGGCTCGTCGAGGAACAGCAGCTCGGGATCGAGCGCGAGCGCGCGGGCGAGGCCGGCGCGCTTCTTCATGCCGCCCGAAAGCTCGGACGGATATTTCCCCACCGCATCTTCCGGCAGGCCGGTGAGGATCACCTTGTAGCGCGCAATCTCGCGCCGCAGCTTGGGATCAAGATGGGGGTAGAACTGCTTGATCGCCACCTCGACATTCTCGCCCACCGTCAGGGTCGAAAACAGCGCCCCACCCTGAAACAGCACGCCCCAGCGGCTGCGCACGCCGAAATCGCTGTCGGGATCGATGTCGGTGATGGTGTGGCCGAGCACTTCGATGCGTCCTTCGGCCGGGCGCTGCAAGCCGATGATCGAGCGCATCAGCACCGATTTGCCGCTGCCCGATCCGCCGACCACGCCAAGGATCTCGCCCCGCCGCACGGTGAGATCGAGCCCCTCGTGCACCGAGAAATTGCCGAAGCGGTTGGCCAGCCCCTCGACCACGATCGGGGGCGTGCTGTCGTCAGGGTGATCGGTCATGCGCATGGCCTACCCCCACCCGATTTCGGTGAAGAACACCGCGAAGAACGCATCGAGCACGATCACGGCAAAGATCGCCGAGACCACCGCCATGGTGGTGCGGCGGCCGACCTCTTCCGAATTGCCGCGCACCTGAAGCCCGTTGTAGCAGCCCGCCAGCGCCACGATCAGCCCGAACACCGGCGCCTTGATGAGGCCCACCCACAGGTCATGCTCGGGCACCACCTCCTGAATGCGGGCAAGGAAGGTCCAGAACGGGATGCCGAGCGCCACATCGCCCACCACCGCGCCGCCGACAATCGCCACCAGCGAGGCGTAGAAGCCCAGCAGCACCATCATGAAGGTCGCCGCCAGAATGCGCGGGATCACCAGCACCTCGACCGGCGAGATGCCGATGGTGCGCATCGCGTCGATCTCCTCGGTGAGCTTCATCGTGCCGAGCTGTGCCGCGAAGGCACTGCCCGAACGCCCGGCGACCATGATCGCGGTCATCAGCACGCCCAGCTCGCGCAAGGTGATGCGCCCGACGAGGTTGACCGTCAGCGCCTCGGCGCCGAATTGCTCCAGCTGCACCGAGCCCTGCTGGGCGATGACGATGCCGATGAGGAAGCTCATCAGGCCGATGATCGGCAGGGCGGTGACGCCCACCAGCTCCATCTGGTGCACCAGCGCCTTCATCGGAAAGCGCGAGGGGTGGCGCACAAGGCTCGCCACGCCGAGCAGGATCTGCCCGAAAAAGCCGACCACGCCATAGATGCCGCTGCGCCCGGCATAGATCTGCTTGCCGAGCGCGATCGGCACCCGCTCCCACACCGGCGCAATGGGCGCGTGGATCTCGTCGCTTGGCGAAATGCCGCGCACCGCATCGAGCAGGCGCACCGCTTCGGGGCTGGCGCCGGTGATCTCGCAGCCCTGCGCATGGGCAAGGCGGCACACCACCCACGCGCCGACCGTGTCGATTTCATGGACCGCCGCAAGGTCAATGGCGGAGACGGGCCCGGTAAGGGCGTGCAGAGAACGCTCGAACGGGCCGATCGCCGCCAGCGTCAGCGGCCCGGACAGCACCAGCCGGGCCGTGCCCGTACCGTCATCTTCGAGGCTGTATTGCGCAGGTTCCTGCATCGCGGGCCAGCTATGCGGGCATTTTCGTCCCCTCGCAAGGCTCTCAGGGGCATTGACGCACTGGTTCCACATTGCACCGCAGCATGGGCTCTGGCATGGCGCCCCCCATCATGAGCACCACTTTGCCCACCACTTTCGACCCCGCCGATATCGAAGCGCGCTGGTATGCCCACTGGGAAGCGAACGGATCTTTCCGTCCCGCGCGCCCTGACGCGGAGGCCTTCACCATCGTCAACCCGCCGCCGAACGTGACGGGGAGCCTGCATATCGGCCACGCGCTCGACAACACGCTGCAGGACGTGGTGGTCCGCTATGAGCGGCTGCGCGGCAAGGATGCCTTGTGGGTGGTCGGTACGGATCACGCCGGGATCGCGACCCAGATGGTGGTCGAGCGCCAGATGGAAGCGCGGCAGGACAAGCGCACCAATTACAGCCGCGAGGATTTCGTGGCGAAGGTGTGGGAGTGGAAGGCCGAAAGCGGCGGCACCATCACCAACCAGCTGCGCCGCCTCGGCTGCTCGATGGACTGGAGCCGCGAGCAGTTCACCATGGACCCGCATTTCACCCGCGCGGTGATCAAGACCTTCGTCGATCTCTACAACGACGGCCTCATCTACCGCGACAAGCGGCTGGTGAACTGGGACCCCAAGCTCAAGACCGCGATTTCCGATCTTGAGGTGGAAACCCAGACCATTGCGGGCAGCTTCTGGCACCTCAAATATCCGCTGGCGGACGGGGTCACCCTGCCCGACGGGCGCGATTATCTGGAGGTCGCCACCACCCGCCCCGAAACCATGCTGGCCGACATGGCCGTGGCGGTGAACCCGGCGGACGAGCGCTATGCCAGCGTTGTCGGCAAGCATGTGATCCTGCCGATCACCGGTCGCCGCATTCCGGTGATCGCGGATGAACACGCCGATCCCGAGCTGGGTTCGGGCTGCGTGAAGATCACCCCGGGGCATGACTTCAACGACTTCGAAGTCGGCAAGCGTGCGGGCTTTGCGGCGGCTGACATGCTCAACATGCTCGATGCCGAAGCAAACGTCTGCCAGACGGCTGACGGCCTGGTGCCCGCCGAATTCCTGGGCCTGCACCGCTTCAAGCGTGACGGTGTGGACGGCGCGCGCGAGCTGGTTGTCGCGCGGATGAAGGAACTCGGCCTCCTCATCCCGCACATCACCAAGAACAAGGACGGCGAGGAGGTGGCGCACGACGCCGAACCGCGCCAGATCGCCACCCCCTTTGGCGACCGCGGCGGCGTGGTGATCGAGCCGTGGCTGACCGACCAGTGGTATGTGAACGCGGCGGAACTCGCCAAGAAGCCGATCGAAGCCGTGCGCAGCGGCGACATCGGCATCGTCCCCAAGACGTGGGAAAAGACCTTCTTCAACTGGATGGAGAACATCCAGCCGTGGTGCGTCAGCCGCCAGCTGTGGTGGGGCCACCGGATCCCGGCTTGGTTTGCTGACGATGGCCGCTGCTTCGTCGCCGAAACCGCCGAGGCTGCGCAGGCCCTCGCCGGTGACGGTGTGGCGCTGCGGCAGGACGAGGACGTGCTCGACACGTGGTTCTCATCCGCCCTGTGGCCCTTCGCCACGCTGGGCTGGCCGGAAGGCGATGCGCCGCTCCTCCAGAAGCACTTCCCCAACTCGCTCCTCATCTCCGGCTTCGACATCCTGTTCTTCTGGGATGCGCGGATGATGATGATGGGCTTCTACAACATGGGCCAGAAGCCCTGGGACACGCTCTATCTCCACGGCCTCGTGCGCGCGGCGGACGGGGCGAAGATGTCGAAGTCCAAGGGCAATGTGGTCGATCCGCTCGGCCTGATCGACCAGTATGGCGCGGACGCTTTGCGCTTCTTCATGGCGGCGATGGAAAGCCAGGGCCGCGACATCAAGATGGATGAAAAGCGGGTCGAGGGTTATCGCAACTTCGCCACCAAGCTGTGGAACGCGGCGCGCTTCTGCCAGTCGAACGGCATCGGGGCTTCGGACACCATCAAGGCTCCGACCGCGCGCCTTGCCGCCAACCAGTGGATCATCGGCGAAGTTGCAGCCTGCGTCACCGAGATCGAGCGTGCGATGGACGATCTGCGCTTCGATGCGGCGGCCAATGCGATCTACCAGTTCACTTGGTCGAAGTTCTGCGACTGGTATCTGGAGCTGATCAAGCCGGTCTTCGCGGGCGATCCCGACAGCCCGCCCGCAGTGGAAACCCGCGCGGTCGCCGGCTGGGCGCTCGACCAGATCCTCGTCATGCTCCACCCCTTCATGCCCTTCATCACCGAAGAGCTGTGGCACAAGCTGGGCGCGCGCGAGTGCGAGCTGATCGTGGCGCAGTGGCCCGCGCCGGAAGCGGAAGTCAGTAGGCAAGCGACCGACGCGATCGACTGGGTGATCGACCTCACCACCAACACCCGCTCGGCCAAGAACGAGCTCGGCATTGCGCCCGGCGCGAAGCTGGCGGCCTATCTTGCCGCGCCTTCGGACGTTGCGGCGCGCACCATCGAACGCTCCGGCGCCGCGATCGAGCGGCTTGCGCGGCTGGTTCCGGTGACCATCGGTGAGGCACCCGCAGGCCCCGCGATGCAGGTGACCGCGGGCGAGGATGTGTTTGTCATCCCCCTCGAAGGCATCGTCGATATCGCGGCAGAAAAGGCGCGTCTGGAAAAGGCGCTGGCGGCTTCGGAAAAGGAAGCCAAATCGCTCGGCGGCCGCCTGTCGAACCCCGCCTTCGCCGAAAAGGCCAAGCCCGAAGCCGTCGAAAAGGCCCGCGCCGATCTTGCGCACCATTCCGGCGAAGTCGAGCGGCTGACGGCGGCGCTCAAGCGGCTGGGGTAAGGTGGACCTCACTCTCGCCACCGACGACACCGGCGGGCCGGAGATCTTCGCGTCGCTGCAAGGCGAAGGGCCGAGCGCCGGAATGCCGGTCGCCTTCGTGCGCCTGTCGCGCTGCAACCTTGCCTGCACGTGGTGCGACACGGCCTACACCTGGCGGTTCGAGGGCGACAACAGGCCCCACCGCGACGGGATTGCGTTCGAGCGCAAGGCCAATCAGGTGGTGCTCTCTCCTGCCGAGACGGCGGAGCGGATTGCGGCTCTGGGCCAGAAACGCCTTGTCATCACCGGAGGCGAGCCGCTGTTGCAGGCCCCGGCGCTGGCCGAAATGCTCGCGCACCTGCCGGACATCGCGGTGGAGATCGAGACCAACGGCACCGTCGCTCCCCTCGCGCGGCTCGATATCCGCGTGGACCAGTACAATGTCAGCCCCAAGCTCGCCCATAGCGGCAACCCGGCCGACCTCGCCCTGATCCCCGAACGGCTGGACGCATGGGCGGCTGACCCCCGCGCCTTCCTCAAGTTCGTGGTGGCCTCGCCTGCGGACGTGGACGAAGTGCTGGCGCTCCAGCAGCGCTATCGCTTCCGCCCTAGCCAAGTGTTCCTGATGCCCGAGGGCACCGACAGCGCCACGCTGCGCGCGCGGCAGGCGTGGCTATCGGAGCTGTGCCTGAAGCACGGCTTCCGGATGTCGGACCGGATGCATATTCACTTGTATGGTGATACCCGAGGCACTTAGCTGGTTTGCGTCCTCGCCTCCGCGAGGACGTCCTCGGCGCGATTTCGCGCTGAGCGCGAGAGCCTGCGGGCGGCCGTTCGGCCTTGCGGCCCGTCCGTTGGCGGGCCGAACCCGTCATTAACCGGTGGTTTGGCGATAGCATCGGTCGCGCAGCGAGCGCGAGCGTACGCGCGCGAGCCGCAGGTGCCCCGTAGCGGAGCGAAGGGATCAGCACCGAGGACGGGCCCGCGGAGGCGGGTCCGCAAACAAAGGTCACTACCCCTGGCTTCTCCAGCGCATCACCACGCGCTCGACCAGTTCTTCCTCGCCGCCGTCCTTGCTCCACAGATCGACGAAGCTCGGGTCTTCCGAGGCCGGGCGGCGGTGCTCTTCCAGCGTGTCGATGGCGACGCGGATCGGGATCGCGACGCCTTCGCCGCAGATGATGCATTCGCGGTTGCGCAGGGCGGGAATCGAATCGAGAAAGCCGCGCGCGCCTTCGGGCATGGCGGCCTTCACGAAGGCCTGGTCGCGCTCGTTGTTGAGACGCATCGAGATGATCGTACCGCACTGCGACAGCACGCCTTCGGCAAGGTCGGATGGACGCTGGGTGATGAGGCCCAGCGAGATGCCGTATTTGCGGCCTTCCTTGGCGATGCGCGAGAGGATCTTGGCGACCGAGGAACCATCGGCGTTCTTCTCGTTCGGCACATAGCGGTGCGCTTCCTCGCACACGAACAGGATCGGACGCGGTTTCTCGTCACGGCCCCAGATCGCGAAGTCGAACACCAGACGGCTGAGCACCGCGACCACTGTCGAGGTGATGTCGGACGGCACGCCCGAGACGTCGATGATCGAGATCGGCTTGCCGCGGCCGGGCATGCGGAAGATCTTGCTGATGAAGTCGACCATGGCGTCGCCCACCAGCATGCCTGAAAACATGAACTGGTAGCGTGGATCGGCCTTCAGCTCGTCGAGCTTGCCCTTGATCCGCATATAGGGCGCGGACGAGGTCGCCTTGTCGAGGCGGCCCATCTCGTCCTGCAGGATGTTGCTGAGATCGGACAGCAGATAGGGGATCGGCGAATCCACCGTGATCTTGCCCATGGTCTGCGCCAGCCGGTTCTTGGTGCGCGCGGCAAGCAGGCACTTGGCGAGAATATCGGCATCGACCTGGCGTTCATTGCCGCTGCTGGAGAGCAGCACTTCGCAGTGCTCCTCGTAGTTCATCAGCCAGTAGGGCATCTGCAGGTTCGACACGTCGAGGATCTGGCCGGTCTGGCGGAAGGCGGCGGAATATTCGCCGTGCGGGTCGATCATCACCACGTGGCCCTTGGGCGCGGCCTCGCAGATGCGGTGCAGGATCAGCGCGGCGGTGGTCGACTTGCCGGTGCCGGTCGAACCGAGCAGGGCGAAGTGCTTGCCCAGCATCGCGTCGATATAGAGACCGGCGCGGATATCCTTGGTGGGGAAGACCTTGCCGATGGTGATGCTGGCGCGCCCGTCGCTGGCGTAGATCTGTTCGAGATCGCGGGTGGTGGCCGGAAAGACCATCGCGCCGGGCACCGGATAGCGGGTGACGCCGCGCTTGAAGCCGTTGATGCGCCCCGTGAGCTTTTCCTCGCCACCTTCGCCCAGGAAGTCGATATTGGCGATGATCCCGCCTTCGGTGCGGCGATCCTTGCGCTGGTCGCGCACGCTGGCAAGCAGCCAGGCTTCGCCGACGCGGATCTTGATCTGGCTGCCGACCTGCCCCGCCATCCCGACCGAGGGATCGGGGTCCTTCATGCAATCATTGACGCGCTGGAGATCGAAGGCGATCTGCGCGCCCGATCCGGAAACTTCGAGCACCACGCCCACCGGAGTGCGCGAATTGTCAGGCACCGGCGCGGGGCGGCCCCTTGCGGCGGGCGCGGGCGCAGCGGCGGGCGCATCGTCCTCGACTGCGGGGGTCGGGCCGGTAAAGCGTTCGAAATCCTGCCTGCCGTGATCGGTCATCCGCGCCTTTCCCTGCGCCACCCTAAGAGAATTGGAGCAGGGATAGGGGAGGCGGAGTTAAGATCGGGTCAACACTGGCCCGCAAGCGCCCTAGCCGCGGGCGAACAGCCGTCCGGCGAGCCAGCCCATCACCAGCGACAGCGCAATCGCGCCAAGGCCGTAGAACAGCGACCAGCGCTGTGCGGCGGAGACCACCGTGCCTTCCAGCCCGACCTTCTCCACCTCGATCCGCGCCGTCGCGCTCGCCAGCACCCGCCCGCGCGCGATCGCGAAGGTTTCGGCAGTGTAGCGCCCGGTGGTGACGTTGGACGGCAGGCCGATGCGCGCCTGATAGAGTACGCCCTCGCTGATCCGCACGCCTTGCGGGTTCTGCTGGTAGAGGCCCTGTTTGCGGCGCAGTTCCACCAGACCCTTGGCAAAGCGGGTCTGCGCCTCGGGGTCGATCTGGCCGGTGGGCGAAAGCTGGATGAAATCGGTCCCGAGCTCGTAGATCGCCGCTGTGCGTTCATCGACGATCTTTTCAACCGGACGCGAGGAGGCGACCGCGAAGAAGGAGGGTGCGGAGCGGAAATCATTGGCGCCCGCGTTCATCCAGATGCCCGCCAGCCGCTCCTTTTCGCGGATGCGCACGGCTTCGGCCGGGCCCTTGAGCACCACCACGATATCATATTTCTCGCGCACCCCCGGCGGGGCGATCACCGCGCCGTAAAGCAGCAGGTTCGCGCCGGTGAAGCCCTGCCGCACCTCGATCCGCGACTGGCTGACTTCGGGCACGAGGATCGGCTCAGCCTGCCCGGTCAGCAGCGGCGCGGCGCAGGCCAGCGCAAGGGCAGCCGCCACCCGTCTCACAGCGGCGACACCGTGTAGATCTCGTCGGGCTGCACGCCGAGGCCGTAGAGCATCCGGAGCGCGATCAGGATCACCAGCGCGGCGAGCGCGAGGCGCAGATATTCTGGCCGCGCCTTCAAGGCGATCTGGGTGCCGAACTGCGCCCCGATCACCGAACCCAGCAGCAGCAGCGCCGCCAGCACGATGTCCACCGCCTTGGTGGTCAGGGCATGGGTCATGGTGGTGACCATGGTGACGAACAGGATCTGGTAGAGCGAGGTGCCGACCACGACATTGCCGCTCATCCCGAGAATATAGAGCATCGCGGGCACCAGCAGGAAGCCGCCGCCGATCCCCATCAGCATGGTGAGAATGCCGACCGCCATGCCGAGCAGCATCGGCCCCAGCGGCGAGATGTAGAGCCCCGAGGCGTAGAACCGCCAGCGATAGGGCAGGCTTGCCACCACCGGATGGTGACGGCGCTTCCTGACCGGCGCTCCGGCCCTGCCAAGCAGCCCGGGGCGCAGCGCGCTCACCGCCTCGCGCATCATCAGCGTGCCGATGGTGCCGAGCATCAGGACGTAGAGGATGTTGATCACGACATCGATCTGGCCGAGCGCCTGGAGCAGGCGGAACAGGACCGCGCCGATCATCGAGCCGACCACCCCGCCGCCGACCATCACCGTGCCCATGCGGTAATCCACCCCGCCGCGCCGCGAATGGGCGAGCACGCCCGAAACGCTCGCGCCGGTGACCTGCGTGGCAGCCGATGCGGCCGCGACCGTGGGCGGGATGCCGTAGAAGATCAAAAGCGGCGTCGTCAGAAACCCGCCGCCGACGCCGAACAGCCCCGAAAGAATACCCGTCAGCCCGCCCAGCAGCACGATGTAGAGGCCGTTGACCGAAAGATTCGCGATGGGCAGGTAAACGTCCATGGCGGCCAAGCTAGCCGAGGCAGCGCAGGGTTGAAAGCCGCGCAGGCCGCGTATCCTCGGTGTTGTTTGTTTTAGAGCCACCTTTGGTGGCGCAGCCGCTCCTTCCCTCTGGCCGCCCCGCCTCGTGTTTTTGTCTGGTGGCCACCTTTGGTGGCGCAGACCCCCCGCCCCGCCTCCCCACCCGGCCACCATAGCCTGATGGTATCATTGG
>CAIZNH010000002.1 GCA_903934325.1 uncultured Alphaproteobacteria bacterium
CAAGTGCACGGAATGTTCGGATCGTGTTCGGATTTTTCTCAGGCAAAATAGTTGCCTGATACAAATGCTAAATATCACAAAGCCGAATCTTGCCAAGGTTGGGGTCGAGGGTTCGAATCCCTTCGCCCGCTCCATTTTCCAGACCACAGAACCATGTTGTCCGGCACGCGGCCCCGCGTGTGCGGGCTTTGCGCTGTTTGCTGCGAGCGCGATAAAGGTGATGCTGTGCAGCAACACCGGCCCCAATAATTTCCGGCGCGCCAAGTAATCGTTCTGAAACAATCGCCGAAGCCCCACGCCATTTCTCGCGCGTTTCCGCAGTATTGTCCAAATTTCCGCTGCAAAATCCTATTATTACGGATTTGTGAAACTGTCACGCCCCCCCCTGTTCGTCAACAAAGTGTCACGCACCACCAATAGCGGCGCGGCAATTCATCCAGACACAGGGGAAACCATTGACCACCACCGGATCGCTGCGCCTGCGCATTTCGCACGAGGCTCTCATGCTCGCTGCCGTCGCTGCCGTACCGCACGCGGCCTTCGCCCAGAGCCAGACGCCGGCCGAGGAAAAGCCGGAAGAAGCGCAGGAGATCGTCGTTTCGGGCGAGCGTCCGATCGCCGAATCCGAAGCGGCGGCACTGCGCGTCCAGCGTCTGTCGGACAATCTCGTCACGGTTGCGGCGGCGGATTCGGTCGGCCGCCTGCCCGATCAGAACATCGCCCAGGCCGCTGGCCGCCTTCCGGGTCTCGCGGTCGAGCGTGACCAGGGCCAGGCCCGCTACATCAGCCTGCGCGGCGCGCCCAACTACTGGACCACGCTGAGCTTCGACGGGATCAACATTGTCAGCCCCGAAGGCCGCGATGCACGCTTCGATTCGATCCCTTCCGCGATCGCCTCGATGATCATCGTCAGCAAGGCGGTGACCCCGGATATGCCGGGCGAGACCGTTGCGGGTAACGTCAACATCGTCACCCGTTCGGCCTTCGACTATCCGGGGCTGCGCGTGCTGGCCAAGGCCGGTTACGGCTTGGCCGAACTGGGCGACCGCAAGGAATATGAAGCCAACCTTGTGGCTTCGGACCGCTGGGACGTCGGCGGGCTGGGCGAGATCGGCGTGCTCGTGTCGGGCAGCTATTTCGAACGCAAGATGGTCACCGACAATTTCGAGATCGACTGGGAGCGCGTTTCGCAGGACCAGCGTCCCGATAGCGTCACCCGCTTCTGGGCGCGCGAGACCGAGAACAAGCTCTACCGCCTGACCCGCAAGAACTGGTCGGTTTTGGGCCGTCTCGACTGGCGTCCGGATGCCGACAACGAGATTTCGCTGCGGTCGATCTACACGATCTTCACCGACGACGAGGCGCGCGACAACTACATCTTCGACATGGACGATCGTCAGGGCGATCTGGTGGCCAACACCGCGGCCTGCCCGACCGCGATCAACCCCACGCCGACCACCACCGGCTATGCCGACGTGTGTATCGGCAACACCCCGCTGGCCGGCACGGTCTACGGCGTCGACATCAACCAGCGTTCGACCTTGCGCGCGTTCGAGCAGTCGATCTTCACCACGACGCTCGAAGGCAAGCACACCTTCGGCGACAGCGGTTTCCGGTTCGAATGGCTCGGCAATTACACCCGCTCGCGCGATGACCGTTCGGTGGTCGGCGAAGCGCGCTGGGACAGCCCCTCGACCCGCACCCTACGCCCGACCGTGGCCTATGACTTCACCAACCCGCAGCTCGCCCGCGTGCAGCTGTTCAACACGCTGCAACTCGCCAGCCCGACCCGCTTCCAGGCCGGCATCGGTGTGACTGCGATCGACACCTTCACCAAGCCGCTCAGCTCGCTGCGCGTGCTTGATGCGGTGGACGATACCGACGCTTACACCGCGCGCGCGATTGTCGCCTATGACACCGGCTTCCTTGGCGCCGAGGCGACCTTCAAGGCTGGCTTCCAGTATGATCAGCGCACCAAGGAATCGGTCAACAACCAGATCCTGCTCAACACCGCAGCGCAGTTCACGCAGATCGGCCTGTCGACCAACTACAATGATTTCGCGATCGACCTGCCGTTCCAGGGCGAGATCCCGCTTGGCTATACCTTCCGCTACTTCAACACCGAGCGGATGGCCGAGGTCGCGGCAGCGGCGCGGGCCAACTTTGCCTTTGCGCCGCTGACCGGCGACAACTTCAAGGTGCGCGAGAGTGTCTATGCTGGTTTCGTGATGGGCACGCTGCGCTATGACTGGGGCAGCATCCTTGGCGGTGTGCGCATGGAGAAGCTCGAGAACACCGGCACCGCGCTCGCCACCATCGGCGCGGCCAATCAGACGGTGACCGCCAGCAGCAGCCGCACGCTGTTCTTCCCGAGCCTGCACGTCAATTACAACGTCTCGGACAACGGCAAGCTGCGCTTCGGCTACACTAGTGGCGCGGCGCGGGCGGATTATGACCAGCTGCGTCCGAACGTCGTGATCAACGATGCCAACCTCACCATCTCGGGCGGCAACCCGGCCGTGAAGCCCGAGCGTTCGTGGGGCCTCGACAGCTATGTCGAATGGTACATCGTGCCGCAGGGCTTCCTGTCGATCGGCGCCTTCTACCGCGATGTGCGCGACGTGCTCTACACGGATCGCCGAACCTTCAATTCCGATGCGCTCAATATCGGCGGGGTGGACCGTTCGGACTACATCTTCTCCGGGATCGCCAATGCGGGCAGCGGGCGGATCTACGGGGTGGAAATGGCGGCGCAGCTCCAGCTTGAACCCTGGACCGACGATCTTGGTCTGCCCGAATGGATGGGCGGCTTCGGCATCAGCGCCAACCTGACGCTCAACGATAGCGAGGTGACCAAGCCTGCCTTTGCCGCGTCGAACATCCCCGCGCGCAAGGTGCCCCTGCCGGGCACGTCCGACACGGTCTACAATATCGGGGGCTATTACGAGAAGTACGGCTTCTCGGCCCGCCTCCAGTACCAGCGCCGCAGTGCCTGGCTGGACGGGATCTCCAATGACCTTGCCGACGCGGGCGATACCTACTGGGCGGCAGATGACGAGCTCGACTTCTCGGCGCGCTATGCGATCACGCCGAATTTCGAGGTCTATTTCGACGCCTCGAACCTGCTCGACAATCCCGGTCGTCGCTTTACCGAACCGGGTAACCTGCTGACTGCTTCGGGAACTCCGACGCCGTTCACCGACAACCTGACGATCGAGTGGGAGCGCTTCGGCCGCCGCTATTCGGGCGGTATCCGCTTCACCTTCTGATCGGCCGGACACGGCAGACCTGACGGCCCGGGCGTGAAAGCGTCCGGGCCGTTTTGCGTCCGGTCAGGCCGCAGGGCACGTTTCGACGGATTCCGGCTTGCAATTGACGGCGCGCTTGCTAGCTGCACGATACGTTATCACATAAAAATGGAATACCCACGATGCGTCGCATTCCCTCTCTCGCTCCCTCGCGTCTCGCGCTGGCCGCTGCGCTCGGCCTTGCGGTCACTGCCAGCCCCGCGCTTGCCGATGATGCCGCCGAAGCCCAGCCTGCACCGGCTGACGAGAAAGCGCAGGTCGAGGATGATCTGCACAACCGCCAGGGCGACGATGCCGGCAACATCATCGTCAGCGCTGCGGGCCTCAAGGAACTCGACGTGTTGGCAGGCACCAGCGTGCTCGAAGCGCGCGACGTGCAGCGGCAGGCGGTGACCGGCCAGATCGGCGAATTGCTGACCAAGCTGCCCGGCGTGTCCGCCACCAGCTTCGCCCCCGGCTCCTCGCGTCCGATCCTGCGCGGCCAGCAGGGCGAGCGTGTGCGCGTGCTGGTGGACGGGGTGGGCACCTCGGACGTCTCGAACACCTCGGTTGACCATGCCACCACGATCGATCCGATCACGGTCGAGCGGATCGAGGTTCTGCGCGGCCCCGCGGTGCTGCTCTACGGCAGCCAGGCGATCGGCGGCGCAGTCAATGTGATCGACAAGCGCATCCCGGTGCGCATGCCCGATGAAAGCTTCCACCTCGATGCCTTTGCCGGGGTCGACAGCGCCAGCAACATGCGCACCGGCGCGGCCTCGATTGATGTCGGCGTGGGCGAGAGCCTCGTGCTTCACCTCGATGGTTCGTGGCGCAAGAGCGACGATATCTCGATCGCCGGCTTCCAGGTCGCACCGGCCTTGCGCGCCGATCTGCTGGCCGATGCCGCCGAAGAGCAGGCCGAGGGCGAGCTCGAAGAGGCCGAAGAACTGCGCGAGGCTGCCGGTGTGCGCGGCACCGTGCCCAACAGCGCGGCGCAAAGCTGGACCATCAATGGCGGTCTTGGCCTGATCCTCGGCCAGAGCACCTTCGGGGCATCGCTTGGCTATTACGATTCTCGCTACGGCGTGCCGACCCGTCCGGGCGCTGGCCACCACCATGGCGAGGAAGGCATGGCAGTTGCGGGCGAGGAAGAGGGCGAGGAGCTGGTCACGATCGGCCTTGAACAGCTGCGCGCCGACTTCAAGGGCGACATCTATCTGGGTGAAGGCGCCTTCCAGCGGCTCAAGTTGCGGGCCGGTTTCTCCGACTACACCCACACCGAATTCGAAGGCGACGAAATCGGCACCACCTTCGATTCCACGAGCATCGAAGCGCGCGCCGAGCTGGTGCAGAGCGAGAGCGGGACGCTGCGCGGTTCGACCGGCATCCAGTATCTCCACCGCGATTTCTTCGCCGTCGGCGCGGAAGCCTATGTCCCGCCGAACCTGACCGATCAGTTCGCGATCTTCACCCTGCAGGAACTGGGCGCCGGCCCGTTCCAGCTTGAAGCGGCAGCCCGCGCCGAATTCACCACGGTCAAGGCCCAGACGCTGGGGATCGAGAACGACTACAACACCTTCTCGGGCGCGCTCGGCGTGGTCTATGAAGGGATCGAGGGCGTGCGCATCGGCCTCAACGGCTCGCGCGTCGAGCGTGCGCCGAGCGCCGAGGACCTGTTCTCGGACGGCCCGCACATCGCAACGCAGGCCTACGAGATCGGCGACCCCGATCTCACCGTCGAACGCGCCTGGGGCGTTGAAGCCTATGCCCGCGGCCAGCTTGGGGCAGGCACCTTCAATCTCACCGTCTATCGCCAGTGGTTCGACAACTACATCTTCCTCGAGGAAGCCGGGTTCGAGCTCGATGACCTGCCGGTGTTCGAATATCTGCAGCAGGATGCCGACTTCTTCGGGATCGAAGCCGAGTTCAGCTACCCGCTGATCGACACCGACGGCTTCCGCCTGCTGACCGACCTCAGCGCCTCCTATGTCGAGGCCGAGTTGGCCGATGGCACCGCCGTGCCGCGCATCCCGCCGCTGAGCCTGCTCGGCGCGCTGGAAGCCCAGACCGACGCCTTTGACGTGCGCGGCGAAGTCCAGTGGTTCGACGATCAGGACCGCGTGACCGCCTTCGAAACCCCGACCGAGGGCTTCACGATGGTCAACGCGCTGGTCGCGTGGCGTCCGCTGGAAGGCAACCGCAACATCACGCTGCAGATCGCGGCCGACAACATCCTCGACGTGAACGGCCGCCGCCACGCCAGCTTCACCAAGGATTTCGTGCCGCTGATGGGCCGCAATTTCCGCGCAAGCGTGCGTCTGAGCTTCTGACGCGAAAACACTTGGACACCCCTGCTCCGGGTCGCAGGGCAGGGCCGCAGAGAAAGGGGCAGCGGGACGGGATCCCTGCTGCCCCTTTTTTCATGCCCGGATGATCAGTCCTCGGCCGCGAAAGTCAGCTCGGCGTGCTCTTCAAGCCGCGCCACAAGATCTTCGCCGAGGAAAGCGCCCGGGGTGCCGACACCGCCCGGCTTGGTGCAGGACAGCAGCGCGATCCCGGTTTCCGAGAGCATCCGGCTGGTCGAACCGTAACCCGGATCATAGCGGCCCTTCACGCCATATTGCAGGCGCTGGCCATCGGCCATGTCGGCCACGAAGACGACATCGTAGAAGCCGTTGTCACGTTCTTCCTTGGTCGGGCCTTCGCCGGGCTTGGGCGGCTTGGCACCGAACGGGTTTTTCATGAATTCCAGCGCCGCATTGGCCGCCGCCTTGCCCGCTTCGCCGGGGCTGGTCAGCATCATCTCGTCATACTGGAAATCGGCACCATAGGGGTGGCCGAGCAGGAAGTTGGTGCGATGGACGTTCTTGGTGTTGATCGGTGCCATCACGAAAGGCGCGGACCATTTGCCGAGATCGTCCTCGTATGAGGGGATCATGCCCGAAGGCTGGTCCGGCCCGTCGAAACCGCGGCAAAGCGCGAAGGGATTGCGCAGCACGTTGATGATGGAAATGTCCTTCGCCGCCGCCTTCATCGTCGCGCCGAGGCTCGCCGCGGTACCGCCCGAGAAGGTGCCCTGCATGGCGCGGACCCGGCCACGGATGCGCGGGGCGGGCTTGCCGAACTTCGCGACGCAGGCCTTCTGGGTCATCATCACGCCGAGATCGAAGGGGATCGAATCAAACCCCGACGAGAAACAGATGCGCGCGCCCGAAGCTTCTGCGGCGGCCTGATGCTCGGCGATCTTCTCTGCCATCCATGCCGGCTCGCCGCACAGGTCGGCATAGTCGGTGCCGGTTTTGACGCAGGCGGCGACCAGCTTGTCGCCATAGAGCTGGTACGGCCCGACGGTGGTGAGGACGACCCGGGTGCGCGCGCACATGGCTTCAAGGTCAGCGTCCTCATCGGCATTGGCGACCACCAGCGGCGTGGAGGCCGGCGCACCGATCAGGTCGCGCACCTCTTCCAGCTTGGCGAGGCTGCGGCCCGCCATCGCCCACTTCGGCCCGTCCGCGCGGTTGCCATAGTGGCTGGCGAGATATTCGGCGACAAGGCGGCCGGTGTAGCCGGTGGCGCCATAGACGATGATGTCGAATTCGCGGGGTGTGGTCATCGCAATGCTCTCTTCTGGTTTCGGTCGGTTTGCACCGCTTAGCGGCTTGGCAACTTCTCGGCTTTAACGTGCGGCGAAGCGAAAGGCCACGCAGGAGCACGGGCTGATGGATTTCTGGACGTCGCGCAAGGCGCAGGATGACGAGAGCGACGATCGCGAGCGCGAGCCCAAGCCGACGTTCCTCCAAAACCTCACCGAATTCGTGAAGGACGAGGCCAAGGACGAGGCCATCTCATCCGTTGTCGAATACCTGACCGACGGCTGGATCACCTATGAAGGAGGTGACGACGACGAAGAGGAGGACCAGCGTCGGCGTAACCGTAGAGCCGATCAGGGCACCTTCGAGGAACGGCTGCAGCGCAGCTTGGCAGAGCTCGGGCCGCAGGGGGATGCGCGGGTTTCCGAACCGCCGCCAGCGCCGGTCGAAGCTGCCGCGCCTGCGCCTGTGTATCAGCCTCCCGTTGCCGTACGGCCTGCGCCGGTCATGCGTCCGGCATTGCGGGGTGCTACGGGCTTCGGGCGCAAGGGCCTATAATCTGGGCAGCGTCACGCCGCGCTGGCCCATATATTTGCCCGCGCGGTCCTTGTAGCTCGTCTCGCAGCGTTCATTGCCCTTGAGAAACAGGAACTGGCACGCGCCTTCATTGGCGTAGATTTTCGCAGGCAGCGGCGTGGTGTTCGAGAACTCCAGCGTAACATGGCCTTCCCAGCCCGGCTCCAGCGGGGTGACGTTCACGATGATCCCGCAGCGCGCGTAGGTCGATTTGCCGAGGCAGATCACCAGCACGTCTTCCGGCACGCGGAAATACTCCACCGTGCGGGCGAGAGCGAAGGAATTGGGCGGGATGATGCAGACGTCGGTCTCGCGATCGACGAAGCTCCTGGGATCGAACTGCTTGGGATCGACCACCGAGCTGTCGACATTGGTGAAGATCTTGAACTCGGGCGCCACGCGCGCGTCGTAGCCATAGGACGAGAGGCCGTAGGAGATCACCCCGTCGCGCCGCTGGGCCTCGACGAAAGGCTCGATCATGCCATGCTCAAGCGCCTGAGCGCGTATCCATTTGTCGGAGAGAATCGCCATGGGGCAAGTGATTGAACACAGGCCGCGGCATGGCAAGCGCGCAGGCGTTTTCCTCCCCCTATTTTGTCACAGCTGCTTCGCGCGCAATTGCGGGTTCATCGCGACAATGTGATTGAGCCACTTCTTCGGGCGGCGCATCATGTCTTCGGGGTAATCGACCCTCACGCCCAGGATGCTCGCCATCCTCCCGACAAAGTGGATGCAGTTGCGCTCGCTCAGGCTGTAGCGCTTGCCCGGCTCCATGCTCCATTTGCGCACTTCGCGGATGACATCGTAATATTGCTCGTCGGTCAGAGTGATCGAGAAATGGCGGTTGGTAGAGCGCACATATTTCTCGTCCTCGCCCTCCACCATGTGTTCGACCCAGTCTTGGGTCGCGGCTGCGGCAACGGATTTGGGGGTGAAGCCGTAAGTCTCGTTCACGGCCTTGCCGTTGGCCTTCAGGGTGCCGTCGATCACGACGAAGGCGTGCGGATAGCGCCCCCACAACACCGATCCGTTGAACGAATGGAAGTGGATCTGCACCTCGGCAAAGGCGGCCGGGCTCCACAAGAGAGCAGCAATTGCCAGCACATGCGCGGCGAGGCGGGAGAGGAGCAAGATCATGCGCCGGGTCTTTTTCCAGCAACGCGGCCTGCGTGCAAGCCCGCAGTGCCTATTGACACTTGAGCCGGATCACCCCCCATGCCAGCCGCGATGGCCGCCCGCCGTTGCGGCGCACTTCATCATCGATGCATTGCTGGACGAAGGAGCGGTTATCGCCCAGCGTCCCGCTGCGCGCGGTGCGATCGAGTTCGAGCACGTCCTGCAATTCCTCCGGCGAAAGGTCGCTGGTGAACCGGCGGCCCTGCCGCAGCGCTTCGAGATTGGCGATGGCGCGGGCCAGCCGCTCCTGCCCCGGCGCAACCGGGACGATCGACGTGCCGGACGGGGCGGGTGCCGGGGTGGGGCTTGCGCGCACCACCGTGACCGGCCCCCACTGAGTGGTCCGCTATGTTTGTTAGTGTAAAACCGGCTCTGGTGCCATGGCTGGCCGCAGGTGGAGCGAAGCGGAACCGGAGGGCAGCCATGGCGGCGTCGCCGCTTCCGGAGGGGGCGGCCGATAGCCCAGGGAGCTGTGTGGCCTGACGGTGTTGTAATGCCGGCGCCAGGCTTCGATCAGGATCTGTGCTTCAGCCAGAGTGTAGAAGATTTCTCCGTTCAAGAGCTCATCGCGCATCGACC
>CAIZNH010000003.1 GCA_903934325.1 uncultured Alphaproteobacteria bacterium
CGGCCACCATAACATAGTGGTACTATTGGTGGCCGGGTGGGGAGGCGGGGTGGGAGGTCTGCCGTTCGCGCCAGCGAACGCGCGAAACAAAGGAGTTTGTGATGGAAGACGTGATCCTGCTTGAAGTCGCGGATGGTGTCGCCACCGTCGCCCTCAACCGTCCGCGGGCGATGAACGCATTGAACCGCGCCCTCAGGAAGCGCCTTGCCGAGGTGATGCGCGCGGTTGATGCGGACGCAAACGTGCGCGCCGTCATCCTCACCGGCGCGGGCGAGCGGGCCTTCACCGCGGGCCTCGACCTCAAGGAACTTGGCGGCGAGGAGGGCGCGCTGGGCAGCGCCAACGCCACTGATCCGGCCGACAATCCGGTGAAGGCCATCGAGCTTTGCCGCAAGCCCGTGATCGGCGCGATCAATGGCGTGGCGATCACGGGCGGGTTCGAAGTCGCGCTCGCCTGCGATGTGCTGATCGCCAGCACCAATGCCCGCTTTGCCGACACCCATGCGCGGGTCGGCATCGTGCCGGGCTGGGGCCTGTCGCAGAAACTCAGCCGCATGATCGGCATCAGCCGCGCGAAGGAACTGGCCTTCACCGGCAATTTCCTCGACGCCGCCACCGCGCATGGCTGGGGGCTGGTGAACCACGTGGTCGCGCCGGACGAGCTGCTGCCGCTAGCGCGCAAGCTCGCAGGCGACATGGCGGGGATCGATCCGGCATTCCTCGGCCTCTACAAACGGCTGATCGACGATGGCTATGCGCAAAACTTTGGCGAAGGGCTGGCGCTCGAAGCCGCCCGCTCCAGCGCCGCCAATTCCGCCGTCGCCCCCGATGAGGTCGAAGCCCGCCGCGCAGCCGTGCAGGAGCGTGGCCGCACGCAAGGCTAGCCCGCGTCCGCCCACAGTGGCGCTTGCCTTGCAGGAGGGGTATGCTGGTGCCGCCGGGGGGCAGGAGGACCAGCCATGATCGATATCGAACGCATTGCTCCCGACGCCCACCAGTTCCTCGTCTATGGCGAGATCTCGCGGGACGACATCGCCGCCTTCATCGCCTTCGCCAAGGCGCAGGTCGAGACGGGGGAGCGCAGCCATGCGCTGTTCGACCTCACGTCGCTGGCCGGCACGCCCCCGCTCTCGGCCATCACCCTCGAACTGGCCAACATGGGGACGCTGATGAAGTGGGTCTACCGGCTCGATCGCATCGCGGTGATCTCCGACGAGGCCTGGCTGCGCGCCGCTTCAAGAATCGAAAGCGCGCTACTGCCGGGTGTGAGCTACGCGGTCTATGATGCCGACGCGGCCGACAAGGCGCGCGCCTGGGTGCTGGGCAAGGGCTAGGCCGCCGCCTACCGCCGCTCGCGGAAGAACCCCTTGAGCATCGCCGCCGCCGCGGCCTCGCCGATGCCGGAATAGACTTCGGGGCGGTGGAGGGTCTGGGGCTGTTCGAACACCCTTGCGCCGTGTTCCACTGCGCCGCCCTTGGGGTCGCTGGCGGCGTAATAGAGCCGGGCGATGCGGGCATGGGCGATCGCGCCTGCACACATGGCGCAGGGCTCCAGCGTCACCCACAGCTCGCAGTCCGTCAGGCGTTCATCGCCCAATGCCTGCGCCGCGCGGCGAATCGCCATGATTTCGGCGTGGGCGGTGGGATCATGATCCGTGCGCGGGCTGTTATGCGCCTCGGCAATCACCACCCCGTCCTTGACGATCACCGCGCCAATCGGCACTTCGCCGGCCTCGGCCGCCGCCTGCGCCGCCGCGAGCGCGCGTTGCATCGGCAGGGGGAGCGGCCAGTGGGTCATGTGCGCCGGGCTAGCCGGGGCGGGGCGCACGCGCAACTTGCTTGACGATTCGGCATCGCGCCGTTAAGCGCGCCACTTTCCCTGTCCGGGCCCCTGTCCGGACACGATCCTTTACGAGAAGAGACACACCATGTCGCGCATCTGCGAACTGACCGGCAAGGGCCGCCAGGTCGGCCACAATGTGAGCCACGCCAACAACAAGACCAAGCGCGTCTTTCTGCCCAACCTGCAGAACGTGACGCTGCTGAGCGAGACCCTCGATCGCGGCTTCAAGTTCCGCGTGTCGACCCACGGCCTGCGCTCGGTGGAGCACAATGGCGGTCTCGACAACTGGCTGCTCAAGACCAACGACGAAAAGCTTTCGGCCAACGCGCTGAAGGTGAAGCGCGAGCTGGTGAAGGCCCGCGCCGCCGCATAATTCCCGCCGGTCCTTCGGGGCAGAGGCGAATCGATCAAGCGTCCGGATTTCCGGGCGCTTTTTCGTTATGGGGGTGGGTTCAGAACCCTCCCCAAGCGAATCGCAGCAGCACGCTCTTCTGGAACACCGAGAAGTTGTCGTCCGCGATCACCCAGATCGCGCCGCGTAAGGGGTGGGCCGCGTCCGGCACAAAGGCGATGCCTTCGAAATTGTCGGCAAACACCCCGCCCGTCATGCGCTGGATCACTTGGCCCTGCCATTCTCCGTCCGGCCGGATCAGACGCGGATCGGCGATTGCGATGGCGGTGTCGAATGTCGCATCGGGCAGGGTGTAGCGCACCCGCCGCAGCAGGATCAGCACGCGCCCGCCCGGCACCTCAGTCATATCGACCGGATCGTAATTCGCCGGGGCGCGGAAGCGGAACCGCTGCGCTGTCACCGGCTCGGCCGGATCGCGCGGGAACAGCAGGCCCTCGTGGACCGTGTCGCTGCCATCCAGCGGCCCTTCGGCAATCATGATGAAGCGCCCGTCCGCAAGCCGCGCCATTGTCTCGGGGCCGCTATTCTCGCTCCAGCGGTCGATTTCGGGGGGGCGGGCGGATGGTGCGCGTGCCATCACCCGCCCAGCGGAAGACGACATTCTCGCGCTCGAACCCGCCCCACAGCGTGCCGCTTGCCGGATCGCGGGCGAGCGATTCGAGATCGAGCACCTCCTCGCGCCCCTGCAAGCGTTCGCCGACGAAGCGGAAACTGCCCGGCACGGCGCGGGGGGTGGGGCCGGTGAGATCGAGATCGAGCAGCCAGCCGCGATCGCTGCCCGCAATCAGATGCCGAGGCCCCGCCGCCGCCAGTGCGGAGAAGCCGCCGAACCAGCCATGGGGCGAGGACAGCTCCCATACGCCCGAAAGGCTGAGCTTGCCCGCCACGCCCGCCCGCTCGGCCAGCGGGGTGACGCGCACCACGGCCACATCCTCGCGCAGGCCGGTGGGGGTGCGCCAGACGAGCCCCGGGGCCAGCCCCAGCGCCACCGCGAACAGCAGCGCGATGCGCCAGAGGTTTGCGCGGCTCACGCGGGAAATCAGGCGGGATCGAGGCCCAGCAGGCGCCGCGTCGCGATCTCGCACGAGGCATAGGCCTCCTGCCGCTCGGCGCTCCAGTAGCGCAGTTCCGCAAGCGGGATCGCCTCGCTCGTCACCGCGCACAGCACATGGGTGCCCGGGCGCAGCACCCGGAAGCTGGAGGGGCCGTAATAGAGCCGGGCGGGATTGTCGGCGGAAGACATCAGCATGGCGGCCCAGATAGCACCGCTGGCCTAACCGAACAAATCATCTTGTTGAACGCCGGACGAAGGGCGCTTGGGGGCGGGGGCAGGGCGCGGTTTGGCCGGAGCTGGGGCAGGGGCGCTGCCCGCGGGGACGGCATCCATCGTCCCGTCGCGCCATTGCAGCACCAGCGCCGCCTCGCCCGCCGCCTCGGCGCGGGTAGTGAGCGCCTTGCCCTCGGCCGTGCGGATGATCGCATAGCCGCGCTCCAGCGGCTTTTCGGGGTGAAGCTGGCTCATCACACGGGTCAGCGCGGCGAGCCGGTCCGCACCTTGCCGCAAGGGCCGTTCGACCAGCGCCGGACTGAGGCGCGCGCGGTCCAGCCGCCGCTGCGCCTCGGCGGCCGAGCGCGTCAGCAACGCGGGCGAGAGCCGGGCCGCCGCCCCCGCCAGCCGCTCGCGCCCCTTGGCAGAACGATCGCCGAGAGCACGGCGCAGGCGTTCGCCCAGATCGTCCAGGCGCTGGGTCTGGGGGGCGAGCAGGTTCTCCGGACGCGGCATCAGCCGCACCCGCGCCGCCAGCCGCTCGCGCCCGAGTTCCAGCGGGCGGTAGACCGCACGGCGCTGGCGGGCGGCGAGATCGGACAGGGTGAAGGCCAGATCGGCGCGTACCGGTACCGCCATCTCCGCCGCCGCCGTGGGCGTGGGCGCACGGCGATCGGCGGCAAAATCGGCGAGCGTGGTGTCGGTCTCGTGGCCCACCGCGCTGATCACGGGGATCGAGCACTCCGCGATGGCGCGCACCACGACTTCCTCGTTGAAGCTCCACAGGTCCTCGATCGACCCGCCCCCGCGCGCGACGATCACTACATCGGGTCGCGGCACCGGGCCGCCCGGTTCGATGGCGGAAAATCCGCGCACGGCGGCGGCCACCTGCTCTGCCGCGCCCTGCCCCTGCACCAGCACCGGCCAGACGAGCACATGCGAAGGGAAGCGGTCAGCGAGGCGGTGGAGAATGTCGCGGATCACCGCGCCCGTAGGCGAAGTCACCACGCCGATCACCTGCGGCAGGAAGGGCAGGCGGCGCTTGCGGCGCTCGTCGAACAACCCCTCGGCTGCCAGCCTAGCGCGGGTCTTCTCCAGCAGCGCCAGCAGCGCGCCCTCGCCCGCCAGCTCCATGGAATCGATCACGATCTGGTACTTGGATCGGCCCGGATAGGTGGTGAGCTTGCCGGTGGCGATCACCTCCAACCCGTCTTCGGCGCGGAAATTGAGGCGCTGGGCATTGCCCTTCCACATCACCCCGTCGATCAGCGCGCCCTCATCCTTCAGCGCGCAGTAGAAATGGCCCGAAGCGGCGCGTTTCACCCCCGAGAGTTCACCCCGCAGCCGCACGAAGCCGAAGCGATCCTCGACCGTGCGTTTGAGCAGCGCGGATATTTCGCTGATGGTGAGGGGCTGCGCATTGTCGCCCTGCCGCTCACGCGCTACCAGCCCGGCATCATTATCGGTGTTGGGCGGAGTAGCCATGAATATCCTGCTTCTGGGTTCGGGAGGCCGCGAACATGCGCTGGCATGGAAGCTGGCGCAATCCCCTGCCTGCACACGCCTTTACGCCGCCCCCGGAAATCCCGGCATTGCCGAGGAGGCGGAATGCGTGGCGCTGGACGTGACGGATCATGCGGCGGTGATCGGCTTCTGTGCGGACAAGGCGATCGACCTCGTCGTCGTCGGCCCCGAAGCGCCGCTGGTGGACGGGCTGTCGGATGCCTTGCGCGCCGCAGGCGTGCCGGTGTTCGGCCCCTCGCAAGCCGCCGCCCAGCTCGAAGGATCCAAGGGTTTCACCAAGGACCTGTGCCAGCGTGCGGGCATCCCCACCGCTGGCTATGTGCGCACCTCCAGCCTTGAGGAGGCCCGCGCCGCCCTCGCCCGCTTTGCCGCGCCTTACGTGCTTAAGGCCGATGGGCTCGCGGCCGGCAAGGGCGTGGTGATCGCCGAGACCCCCGCCGATGCCGAGGAAACGCTCGCCGACATGTTCGGCGGCGGCTTCGGCGGGGCAGGCGCGCAGGTGGTGATCGAGGAGTTCATGGAAGGCGAGGAGGCAAGCTTCTTCGCCCTCACCGATGGCACCGCGATTGTCCCCTTCGGCTCGGCGCAGGATCACAAGCGCGTGGGCGACGGCGACACCGGCCCCAACACCGGCGGCATGGGGGCCTATTCCCCCGCCCCGGTGCTCACGGCGGAATTGCAGGCCCGCGTGATGGCCGAGATCATCGAGCCCACGGTGCGCACCATGCGCGAAGAGGGGAACCCCTATCAGGGTGTGCTCTTCGCCGGACTGATGCTGACGGCGCAAGGCCCCAAGTTGATCGAATACAACGCCCGCTTCGGCGATCCTGAATGCCAGGTGCTGATGATGCGATTGGAGAGCGATCTGGTGAGCATCATGCTCGCCTGCGCGACCGGAACGCTGGAAGGCACCGCAGTCGCCCTGCGCGAGGAGACTGCGCTCACCGTGGTAATGGCCGCCAAGGGCTACCCCGGCACGCCGGAAAAGGGCGGCGCGATTGATCTGTCAGGCGTGGCATCGGGCGCAGCCAATATCTTCCACGCCGGAACCGCGCTGAAGGACGGCGCGCTGGTGGCGAATGGCGGCCGCGTGCTCGCCGTCACCGCGATGGGCGCGAGCGTGACCGAGGCGCAGGCCAAAGCCTATGCCGCGGTCGATGCGATCCGATTCCCCTCGGGCTTCTGCCGCCGCGATATCGGCCATAGGGAAATAGCGCGCGAAGTCGCGCGGGAAGCCCAAGCACAAATTTGATCCCGATCAAGGAATGCGGCGCGGATAGAGAGGATAAGACCAGCATGACCCACCACCTCAAGCTCCTCGCCCCGCTCGCCCTCATGGCGCTTGCCGCCTGCCAGACCGCTGCACCTGCTGACGCCCCGCCGATGGTGGGCAAGCCCACCTCGCCCTCGGCTGACACCCGTGCCCCGGCCTTTGTCGAGGCGGCCTGCGGGGGGTGCCATGCGGTCGAACCGCCGTTCCTCTCGCCCAATCCGGCCGTGCCCAGCTTCGCCGCGATCGCCAACCGGCGCGGCCTCTCCGAAAAGTCGCTCGCCGACTGGCTGGCCGAGGCGCACAACTATCCCGAGGACATGGACTTCACCCTCACCCGCCCCCAGATCGACCAGATCGCGGCCTATATGGTGACCCTGCGCAAGGCCGGATACGTCCCCGAGCCCTGAGGCGCGCCCCACGCCGATTTGCCGGAGCGCGGCATGGCGTGCTACGCCTGCTCCCGGTCGCATGCGAGAGGGGGGTTCTCGATGCTATATCGTCAGGCACCATATTGGGTGGGCTTCGTGCTGCTGGTCATCATGGCCGGCTTCTGGGCGAGCTATTTCGGCGCGAGCGGCCCCGTTCCGCTGGCCTTCCACGTTCACGCGATCTCGTCGATGACATGGCTGGTGCTGCTGATCGTCCAGCAGGTGACGATCCAGCGCCGCGCCAACGAGCTGCACCGCTGGCTCGGGCGGGCAAGTTTCGTACTATTTCCCTTCCTGATCTTGGGCTTCGTGATGATCATCAACATCACCGCCGAAAGCTACACGGCGGGCGGCAATCCGGTGGCTAGCCAGATCGGCCCGTCCTTTGGGATCGGCATGGGGATCGCCATCGCGGCCTATCTCACGCTGTTCTATCTGGCGCTGAAGCACCGCCGCAATGTGAAGCTCCACGCGGGCTACATGCTGGCGACGCCGCTGATCCTGTTCGAAAGCCCGTTCAGCCGGGTGATGGACATGTATCTGCCGTGGATGAATGTGATCGGGAGCGAATTTCCCCAAGCGATCCTCGATACGATCACGATCAGCGATGCGATGGTGGCAGGCTTCGCGCTGTGGCTGTGGGCGCGCAACCGCAAGCACGGCGCGCCGTGGCTGATCGCGGCAGGTTTTGCGGCGCTTCAGGGCGTGGTGATGTGGTTTGCGCCCTTCATCCCCGCGATCACCGCAGGCTTTGCCGCCTATGCGGCCATCCCGCCGGGGGTGACGCTGGCGCTGGGCATCGTCGCAGGCGGCGCGGCAGCATGGTTCGGCTGGCAGGCGGGCAAGCCGGAGCGCAGACCCCAAGCGCAGATCGCTTAGCCCGTCGCGGGTGGGTCACATGTGGCGTTAATCGGCTGCAAAGCAGCCGCGAGCGCACGTGCGCGAGCCGCAGGTGCTCTGGAGCGAAGCGGAGGAAGCAGCACCGAGGACGTGCCCGCGGAGGCGGGCACGCAAAACATCAAAGCCTCTCTTCCATCAGCTTCAGCATATCGGCTTCAGGACGCGGGCCGTAGTGCGAGATCACTTCCGAGGCGCAGATCGCGCCGCGCTTCAGGCAGCGGGTCAGCGGCTCGCCCTTGACGTAGCCCGACAGGAAGCCGGCGGCGAACTGGTCGCCCGCGCCGGTGGTGTCGACCACCTTGATGACCGGCACGGCGGCGACTTCGGCGCGCTCGCCGTGGGCAATCGCAACCGCGCCCTTCTCGCTGCGGGTGGCGACCAGCACCGGCACCTTGCCTGCGACCGAAGCGAGGCCGGCCTCGAAATCATCCTCGCCGGTCAGTGTGGCGAGTTCGCTTTCGTTGACGAACAGGATGTCGATCACGCCGTCTTCGATCATGGCGCGGAAATCCTCGCCGTGGCGATCAATCACGAAGCTTTCGGACGCGGTGAAGGCGATCTTGCGACCCGCATCGCGCGCCACTTCGATGGCGCGGCGCATGGCGCGTCGGGGCTCTTCCGGGTCCCACAGATAGCCTTCGAGATAGAGGATCGCGCCGCTCGCGATCAGGCTTTCGTCCAGCGCGGCGGCGGGGAGGAACTGGCCCGCGCCGAGGAAGGTGTTCATCGTGCGCTCGCCATCGGGGGTGACGAAGATCAGCACGCGGCCGGTGGCGGGTTCGCCCTCACGGCCCGGGGTGTCGAAATCGATGCCGGTGGCGCGCATGTCGTGGCGGAACACCTTGCCGAGCTGGTCTTCGGCGACCTGCCCGATGAAGGCGCATTGCAGGCCCAGCGTGGCCAGCCCCGCCAGCGTGTTCGCCGCCGAACCGCCCGAAAGCTCGCGCGCGGGCGGCATGGCTTCGTAAAGCTCCTCGGCGCGCGCCTCATCGATCAGGGTCATCCCGCCGCGATTAAGCCCCAGCTCCTCGATCAGCTCCTCCTCGCAGGAGGCAATCACGTCGACCACGGCATTGCCGATGGCGATCACGTCGTAACGGGGCGGGGTGGTGGCGGTCACGGGAGCGGTTCCTTGGATAATGTTCGCGCGCCGCCTAGCCGCCTGTGTGCAGCGCAGCAAGCCCGCGTTGACTTCGTGGCGGCTGACCCGCATCGCCTGAGGCCATGTCCGCCGTTCTACCTGCACTCCTGAAGGCCCTTGGCCAGCTGGGTGACCGCCGCATCCTTGCGGTGGTGGCCAAGAGCGTCGTGCTGACCCTGGCGGTGTTCGTGGTGGCAGGCGCGGGCCTGTTCCTGCTGCTTGAGGAAGCGCGCCAGTGGATCGGCTGGGCGCCGATCCACGGGGCGACGGTGATCCTCACCGCGCTGGTGACCCTGCTGGCGGCTTGGCTCTTGTTCCGCGTGGTGGCCATGGCGGTGCTGCAATTCTTCGCCGACGAGGTGGTCGCCGCAGTTGAGGTGCGGCACTATCCGGCGCTTGCCGCCAGCGCGCAGCGCTTGCCGCTGCGCCGCGAGATCGCGATTGCGCTGCGGGGCTTGGTGCGGGCGCTGGGCTATAATCTTCTTGCTGTGCCGGTGGCGGCGGTGACAGCCTTCACCGGCATCGGCCCGGCGCTGGTGTTCCTCGCCGTCAACGCGGTGTTGCTGGGGCGCGAGCTCACTGACATGGCGTGGCTGCGCCATTGCCGGGGGGCGGAGCAGGCAACGCCGGTGGGTGCGGGCGAGCGTTTTCTGATAGGTGCCGCGATTGCCGGACTGATGCTGGTGCCGGTCATCGGCCTCATCGCCCCCGTGCTGGGCGCGGCGGCGGGGTCACATCTGGTGCTGCGGCGGATCGAAGCGGAAGGACAGGCGTGATGGGACGGGGGGTTCTGGTGGCGAGCGTGCTGGCGTGCCTGCTGGCGTGCCTGCTGGCGGGCTGCGCAGGCAGCGGCGGAGGCGGCACGTCTGCGCCCGCGCGTCCGACCACGCCTTCGCGCAGCACCATCGTGCGCCTGCCCGAGGTGATGGCGCCGCAGGGACTCGAAGGCGTGATCGGCACCGATGCCGCCGCGCTCACCCGCCGCTTCGGCGCCCCGCGCATCGATCTGGCCGAAGGCGACGCGCGCAAGCTGCAATTCACCGGCGCGACCTGCGTGATCGACATCTACCTCTACCCCCAGCGCCCCGGCACCGAACCGCTCGCCGCCCATGTCGTCGCGCGCCAGCGGCAGGGCGGGGCCGAGGTCGATCGCGGCGCCTGCATCCGCGAGGTCGAGAGGCGGTAACCCCGTCTTAAGCCTGTTCGTGCCATGCCCGATCCCGAAACCGGAAGGATTTGAACGGGCCATGACCACGCATTTCATCGAAATCGCCCAGCGCGCGGCCGCCGACGGGCAGATCGCAGCGGACGAGCTGCTGGCGCTCCGCCGTCAGGGCTGGGGCGATGGCATCATCACCCGCGCCGAGGCCGAAGCCCTGTTCGTACTCAACAGCTCGCTCAAGGAGCGCAGCGAGGAGTGGTGCGACTTCTTCGTCGAGGCGGTCGGCGAATTCGTGCTCAACGGCACCGAGCCGCGCCTGCAATGCAATGACGAGGAAGCCCAGTGGCTGATCGACCAGATCGACGCTGACGGCTCGGTCGAAAGCATGGTCGAACTCGAAGCCATGGTGCGCATCATCGAACGCGCCGAAAACACCCCCGACCGGCTCAAGGACTATGTGCTGGCCGCAGTCGAACGCGAAGTGCTGACCGGCACCGGCCCCACGCGCTGCGGCGGGGATCTGTCCGCGACCCATATCACGGCGGCCGAATGCCGGATCGTGCGCCGCGTGATCTTTGCCAGCGGCGGCCACGGCCCGGCAGCCGTGACGCGCTACGATGCCGAGCTGTTGTTCCGCCTCAAGGACGAGACCCTCGCCGAGGAAAACGCGCCCGAGTGGGATGATCTGTTCATCGATGGCGTCGCCAATTTCCTCAAGGGCTTCGTCCTGCCGCACGCGCAGGTGAGCCACGCACGCAAGCGCGAGCTGGAAGCCTTCGTCGCCGACAACAAGGCCAATGTCGGCCGCTTCATGGGCCAGGTCGCCAAGGAAATGCCGCAGGTGCTCAACCACTTCGGCAAGGCTTTCGGCAAGCGCAAGCCCGGCACCGATTACGCCGCGCTCGCCGCAGCGGGCGAGGAAGTCACGGATTACGAGAACGACTGGCTGGAAGGCATGATCGATGCCGACGGCGAAGTCGACGAGCTGGAAAGCCGTCTGATCGCTCGGCTGGCGGCAGAGAGATAAGGCTCCAGCGCCGCAAAACCGGTCTGCACCAGCTTGCGCCAGCGGCGCTGGCGGTGGGCATAGAACATTCTCGCGAACCGCTCGACCAGCGGAGTGAGCGGGCCTGCGTCAATGTCCACCCGGTCAACATAGTGGGTCGTGCCGTCCGCCAGCGGGGTGATCGCGATCCAGTAATCCCAGCGCCTGATAAGCGGTCCATAGCCATTGTCGCGGATGAAGCGGGTTGCGCCATCCGGCGGCGGCTCGCTGATCACGACCGCCTGCCAGCCGATCGGGAGCACCCCGAAGAGCCACATCCACGCACGATATTCACCGGGCGCCCACTCCGAAGGAAAGCGCGCGCCGCCCTTAGGGGTGAAACGGATCAGCGGCGCGGCGATATGCATCAGCAACGCCGATGTGCGCACGCGCTCCCATGCCTCATCCGCCGAGCAATCGAGCCGGGTCGAAAGCTTGACGGTGACGACCATGCCTCAGACCATAAAGCTTTCGCCGCAGCCGCAGGCGCCCTTGGCGTTCGGGTTTTCGAACACGAAGCCGGCGGTGAAGTCGTCCTCGCGCCAGTCCATCACGCTGCCCACGAGGTAGAGCACGCTCGCCCCGTCGATGTAGAAGGTGCCGCCGGGCGTTTCGATCTTCTCGTCGAACTTGGCTTCGGTGGTGACGTAGTCGACCGAATAGGCGAGGCCCGAACAGCCGCGCCGCGGGGTCGACAGCTTCACGCCGATCGCGCCTTCGGGGGCCTTGCTCATCAGTTCGGCAATACGCGCCTCGGCAGACGGCGTCAGGATGACGGCGGCCTTGGGGGCGGGGCGAGCAGGCGTGGTGGTGGTCGTCTCGGTCATGTCAGCCTCTTCTGCCAGAACAGCGCCTGTCCGGCCTGCGGGTCAAGCTGGTAATCGCCATAGCCATTGGCCGCATAGAGCCGCCGCGCCGGGTGATTGCCGCTCAGCACTTCCAATGTGACCTTCGTGGCCCCGCGCTTCAAGGCCTCGGCCTCGACCGCGGCGAGCAGCGCGCGGCCTATGCCTGCGCTGCGCCGGCCCGCGATCACTGCGAAATCATGGATGTTGACGAGGGGCGCGGCGGCGAAGGTGGAATAGCCCATGAAGCAATTGGCCAGCCCCACCGACTCGCCATCGAGCCGCGCCAGCAGCGAGAAGGCATGGGGATTGGCCGCCAGATCCTCGGGCAGCCGCGCCTTCACATCCTCGGTCAGCGGAGCGCCGCCGCCCATCGGATCGCGGGCATAGGCATCGAGCAGCGCGACCACATCGGCCGCATCGCGCGGATCGCTGTAATCGGCGACCACGATCTCGAGGGCGTTTGCGAGCGTCACAGCATCCCCAGTTCGAGCCGCGCCTCGTCGCTCATCTTGTGCGGACCCCAGGGCGGATCCCATACGAGGTTCACTTCAGCATCGCGGATCCCCGGCACCGAGGTGACGCGCATTTCGACTTCGCCGGGCATCGATTCGGCCACCGGACAATGCGGGGTGGTGAGAGTCATCGTGACAGTCGCATCGGCGTTCTCGTCCACCTCGACACCGTAGATCAGGCCGAGATCGTAGATATTGACCGGAATTTCAGGATCATAGATTTCGCGCAGCGCTTCGATCACCGCGGCCTGAAGATCGCTCCCGTCACCGCCCACGGCATCGGCAGCCGGCTTGGCGGCGAGGAACCCGTCGAGATAATCGCGGGTGCGCGGGCCATCCGGCGCCGCATCGGGATCGATCGCATCGTCCACGCGGGCGCGCGGCGGCTTGTTGGCACTGGTGTCGGTCGAGCTGTCCATGGCTCTCATCCTTTTCCAAAAATCCGGCGGGTGCGGGCGATCCCGGCGATCAGCGCATCGACATCGGCCTCGGTCGAGTAGAGGCCGAAACTGGCGCGCGCGGTGGCAGAAACGCCGAGGTAGTCCATCAGCGGCTGGGCGCAGTGGTGCCCGGCGCGGATCGCGACATTGGCCTCGTCGAGGATCGTGCCGAGATCGTGTGGGTGGATGTCGTCAATCGCGAAGCTGACGATGCCGGCGCTGTCGGCCGGGCCAAACAGGGTCACATCATTCATCGCGCCAAGTTCGCGGCGGAGTTTCGCCACCAGCGCGGCCTCGTGGGCATGGATGCGGTCGGTCCCGATGGCGCTGACGTAGTCCACGGCAGCGGCCAGCGCGATCGCTTCGGTGATCGCGGGCGTTCCCGCCTCGAAGCGCTGGGGCGCGGGGGCATAGGTGGTGCGTTCAAAGGTGACGCGGTCGATCATCGCGCCGCCGCCTTGCCACGGAGGCATGGCATCAAGGATTTCGGCGCGCGCCCACAAGGCTCCGATGCCGGTCGGGCCATAGAGCTTGTGCGCGGAAAAGACGTAGAAATCGCAGGCCAGCGCGGCAACATCGACGCCCATGTGCGGCGCGGACTGGCACCCGTCGAGCAGCAGCTTCGCGCCGACCCTGTGGGCCAGCGCGGCGGCGCGCGGCGCATCGAGCACGGCTCCCGTCACGTTCGAGACATGGGCAAAGGCGACCAGCTTGTGCGCTTCGGTCAGCATGGCTTCAGCGGCATCGAGATCGATCCGCAGGTCGCTCGTGAGCAGGCAGACATCGATCACCGCGCCGGTATCGGCAGCGATCATCTGCCACGGCGCGATGTTCGAATGGTGTTCGGCCTGCGAGAGGAGGATGCGGTCTCCTGTCTTGAGGTTCGCGCGGCCCCACGTCTGGGCGACAAGGTTGATCGCCTCGGTCGCCCCGCGGGTGAAGACCACCTCGTCCTCGTGCCCGCCGATGAAGCCCGCGACTGTGCGCCGCGCTGCCTCGTAAGCGAGCGTCATCTCGGCCGAGCGGGCATAGACCCCGCGGTGGACGGTGGCGTAATCCTCGCCCAGCGCGCGCGCCATGGCGCCAATCACCGCGCGCGGTTTCTGCGCGGTGGCGGCGGTATCGAGATAGTGCCACGGCTTGCCCTCATGCGTGACCATGCCGGGGAAATCGTCTTTGAGCACAACCCCGTTCGCCTCGAGCGCAGTCGAGAGGCCTGTCACACGTGTCTCGACTTCGCTCGACACGAACGGAGGGGTGTTGGTGGGAGCGTTCACAGTCTCGCCCCCTCCAGCGCGGCGAGCGCGGCATCGAGCAGGGTCTCGCGTTCGCTATCGTCCTCCAGCGCGACGAAGGCATCGCCGATGAAGGCTTGCACCAGCAGGCGCTGCGCCGTGGCCGGATCGACCCCGCGCGCCATCATGTAGAAGCGCGCGGCCTCGTCCAGCTCGCCGACGGTGGCGCCGTGGGCGCACTTCACATCGTCGGCGAAGATTTCGAGCTGCGGGACGGCATTGGCGCTCGCCCCGGCCTCCAGCAGCAAGCCCTTGAAATCCTGCGCCGCATCGGTCTTCTGCGCGTGGCGCGCGACCTTGATTTCGCCGAGGAAATTGCCCGTCGCCCCGGCCCAGTGGACCGCGCGGACCGTCTGGTTGGAGGTCGCCTCGGGCTCTGCGTGAATGACCTGCGTCACGAATTCACGGGTCACGCCGGCTCCGCCGATGGTCACGCCGCCGAATTCGAAATGCGCACCCCGCGCAAGCCGCACTTCCACTTCGACGCGGGTGTAATCGCGCCCGGCATTGGTGGCGAAAAAGGCCGCACGCGCCCCTTCGCCCAGCGTGACGCGGAAGCGGTGCAATTCGGGCGCGTCAGAGCCGACCACGAGACAGCGCGTCACGCTCTCGCCAGCGGCAACGTCAATCACCTGCCACTGATCGAGCGCCGCCACGCCGAGCCGCGCGAGTGCGTCCATATCGGCATAGCGCCACGCCTCGTCGCGGCGGGTAGGAAGGGTGGCTGTCGTCACGCCATCACCGCATCATAGCCCTCGGCCTCGAGCCTGAGCGCAAGTTCCGGCCCGCCGGTCTCGACGATGCGGCCGCCCGCAAGGATGCTCACCTTGTCGGGTGCGACGACATCGAGCAGGCGCTGGTAGTGGGTGATGAGCAGCACCGCCTTGTCGGGCGCGCGCATGATCGCGTTGATGCCTGCGCCGACGATCCGCAGCGCGTCAATATCGAGGCCGCTATCGGTCTCGTCCAGCACCGCGAAGGACGGATCGAGAATGCCCATCTGCACCATCTCGGCGCGCTTCTTCTCGCCGCCCGAGAAGCCGACATTGACCTGCCGCTTGAGCATTTCCATGTCCATCTTGAGCAGGCCCGCCTTGTCCTTGGCGAGCTTCAGGAAATCGCCGCCCGAAAGCGGCTCCTCCCCGCGCGCCTTGCGCTGGGCGTTCAGGGCCTCGCGCAGGAACTGGACGTTGGAGACGCCGGGGATTTCGACCGGATACTGGAAGCCCAGAAACAGGCCCTTGGCGGCGCGCTCATGGGGTTCCAGCGCCAGCAGATCCTCGCCGTTGAAGGTCACGCTGCCGCCGGTCACCTCGTAGCCGGGCTTGCCGCCGAGCACGTTGGAAAGCGTCGACTTGCCCGCGCCGTTGGGGCCCATGATCGCGTGCACCTCGCCCGCAGGCACGTGCAGGCTCAGGCCCTTGAGGATCGGTTTGTCGCCGACCGAGGCGTGGAGATCGGTGATGGTGAGCATCAGTTGGAATCCTTGTCCTTCTTGGGCGCAGCAGCGGCAGCGGCCGCGCTCGCATCGGTGCGCGCCTTGACGACGCTGGCATCATGCAGTTCGATCACCAGCCCCTTGGGCCGGTTCGCTTCATAGGCCTGACTGGCAGCTTCTGCCCCGGCGACGCGGGCGTTGAACTGCTTGTCGAGATCGGCGCCGCGGGCGATGTGGATGCGGCCGACATTGGTGAAGAGCTGTTCGACTTCCTCGGGCGTCATCGCGGTCTTGGCGCCCGCCAGCGCGGCGTTGGAATCCGCGACAGCCTTGGCGCGGCGTTCGGCGCAGCGCGGCAGATCGGCGGCGTGCTGGGCTTCGAAATCGGCAACCCCGGCGATGCGGCGATTGGTGACCGCAAGGCAGCGGCGGTAATCCTGCACGAAGGGCTGGATCAGGCGCGGATATTCGACGCTCCAGGTCTCCGGATTGTCGTTCTTGATCGCGACCGCGGTGGAGGGCGCGCCCTGAAGCGCCAGGAGGGGGGCAATGATGGCAGCGATCACGGCTTGCGGCTCCGGGGTCTTGCGGTGGAATTGCGGTCGTCGCGCTCGCCATCGCGGCCAGAGCCGGGGGATTTCGGGCGCGAATAGGTCTGCTTGGGATTGGCCGCCTTGTGCGCGCGGGCGGCGGCTTTGCGCTCTTCGATCCGCTCGCGCATGACGAGGGTGAGCTGCTTCAGCACCTCGTCGAGGTTTTCGAGGATGTCCTTCGCCGCGATGCGCATCACCTTGATGCCGACGCTCTCAAGGCTCTTGTCGCGGCGCTTGGCGAGGGCATCGTTCTGCCCCTCCTCGTCAATCGCCAGCGCGAGGCCGAGGTTGTGGCAGTTGAAATCGACAATCGCCGAGCCGACCACGGCGTGGCGCTTGAAGGTGTAGCGACCCATGTCGGCGGCGGCGAACTTGGCGGCGAGCGCCTTGTGCGCCTCGGACGAATGGCGGCGCAGTTCACGCGCCTGCTCGTGCAGCGCATCGAGCCGCTTGTCCGAAATCTCCCACCCGCGGCCCTTCTTCTTGAGCGCGGGGGCTTCGGCGGTGGAGGCAGCCTCAGGATTGAGGGCGAGGGTTTTGCGGGTGGTCATCCGACGCTCCCCTCGAGCGAAATCGCCAGCAGCTTCTGCGCTTCGACGGCAAACTCCATCGGCAGCTCTTTCAGCACGTCCTTGGCAAAGCCGTTGACGATCAGCGCCACGGCTTCCTCTTCGCCGAGCCCGCGCTGCATTGCGTAGAACAGCTGTTCGTCACTGATCTTGCTGGTGGTCGCCTCGTGCTCGATCTGAGCGCTGGGGTTCTTCACCTCGATATAGGGCACGGTGTGCGCGCCGCATTGATCGCCCAGCAAAAGGCTGTCGCACTGGGTGAAGTTGCGCACGCCGCTCGCGGTCGGCCCGACGCGGACGAGGCCGCGATAGGTGTTGTTCGACTTGCCCGCCGAGATGCCCTTGGAGATGATCGTCGATCGGCTGTTCTTGCCGTTGTGGATCATCTTGGTGCCGGTGTCGGCCTGCTGGTAATTGTTGGTGACCGCGACCGAGTAGAACTCGCCCACGCTATCCTCGCCGTTGAGCACGCAGGATGGGTACTTCCACGTCACCGCCGAGCCGGTTTCGACCTGCGTCCAGCTGACCTTGCTCCGGTCCCCCTGGCACAGCGCGCGCTTGGTGACGAAGTTGTAGATCCCGCCCTTGCCCTCGGCATTGCCGGGATACCAGTTCTGCACGGTCGAATATTTGATCTCGGCATCGTCCAATGCGACCAGTTCCACCACCGCGGCGTGGAGCTGGTTTTCATCGCGCATCGGCGCGGTGCAGCCTTCGAGGTAGCTGACATAGGCGCCCTTGTCGGCAATGATCAGCGTGCGTTCGAACTGGCCGGTGTTTTCGGCATTGATGCGGAAATAGGTCGAAAGCTCCATCGGGCAGCGCACGCCTTCAGGCACGTAGACGAAGGTGCCGTCGGAGAAGACCGCGCAATTCAAGGCCGCGAAGTAGTTGTCGCGCACCGGCACGACGCGGCCCAGCCACTGCTTCACCAGCTCGGGATATTCGCGGATCGCCTCGGAGATCGAGAGGAAGATCACGCCCGCGCGCAGCAATTCCTCGCGGAAGCTGGTGGCGACGCTGACAGAATCGAACACCGCATCCACGGCAACCTTCTTCGCGCCCTTCACCCCGGCGAGCACCTCCTGCTCGCCCAGGGGGATGCCGAGCCTGTCGTAGACGCGCTTGATCTCGGGATCGAGGTCGTCGAGCGAATCCAGTTCGATCTTCTTCTTGGGTGCGGCGTAGTAATAGGCGTCCTGATAGTCGATCTTGGGATAGCCGACCTTGGCCCAATCGGGCTCTTCCATGGTCTGCCACAGGCGGAAGGCCTTCAGCCGCCATTCGAGCATCCATTCGGGCTCGTTCTTCTTGGCGCTGATAAAGCGGACGGTGTCCTCGTTCAGGCCCTTGGGCGCGAACTCGGTGTCGATATCGGCCGACCAGCCATGCTCGTAATCGGCGACCTTGGCCGCGGCCTCGCGCGCCTCGCGGTCTTGAATGTCGATGTCTTCGCTCATGCCAGATGGTCCTCAGGGGTCGCCAGTTGGGCGACAGGGCCGCGCAGCTGGGCAAGGGTGATCCCCGCCAGCGCCCCGCGCAGCGCGTTGTTGATGATCGGCCAGTGCGGCTTCATGTTGCACCCGGCCTCGAAGTCGCAGGGGGTGTGATCGACGCAGGCGGTGAGCGCGATGCGGCCCTCGATCGCCTCGACAATGTCCGCCACGGTGATCGCCGCCGCCGGTCGGCCAAGCTGCAAGCCGCCATGCGCGCCGCGCACTGACCGCAGCAGACCCGCCGCCGTCAGTTTCGAGACCAGCTTCTGCACCGTCGGCACCGGCAGGCCGGTCTCGGTCGCCAGTTCAGCCGCGCTCACCCTGCCATTGCCGCAGTGAAGCGCAGCCTGGCACATCGTGATGACGGCATAATCAGCGAGGTTGGACAGGCGCATTGCGAGCGGTTCTCAATTCGGACAGGATCGTTCCGAATTGGAAATTAGGACCACTTTGCTCGCAATTCAATCACAATCGCCCGCACTGGCGCCCGCACCGGCGCCCGCAGGCGTGCGGGTCAGCCCGCGTCGGGGCGCATCCGCTCGGCCGCTTCGCCGTGGCCGCTGGGATCGAGCAGCCCGCTGGACAGCGAGCGCGCCCGCAGCTGCGTCGGCGTGCGGCCCGTGTAGCGGCGAATATCGTGGATCAGGTGCGCCTGATCGAAGAAGCTCGCCATCATCTCGTCGCGGAAGGCATCGGGCAGGGCCGGATTGGCCAGCACCATCGCGGCGCGGATTGCCCGGAAGCGCTTGAGCAGCTGCGCGGGCGGCACCCCGAAATAGCGGCGCGACAGCCGCTGCAACTGGCGCGGCGAGATGTCGACCATCTCATGCAGGGCCTCGAGCGGCGGATCGAAGGCACTGCCGAGCCAGCGCATCATCGCCTCGATGACTGCGACATGATCGGCGCGCGGGCTGTGCGGTGCGGCGGCAACCACCCCCGCCATCGCGGCGCTGAGATCGGCCATGGTCTTGCGGCCCTCGGCACATTCGGCAGCGGCGTGCTGGAGCGTGGCGATCTGCACCTCGGAGAAAATTGCCTGCGCCGGCAACACGGTGTCATGCACCTTGTCGGCCGGACGATTGGCCAGCGCCTGCCAGCCGATCTGGGTGAGCGAAGCGCCGAGCAGCAGCGCCGGGCCTTCGAGCAGGCAGGGCGAGGAGCGCATCTGCGGCGCGTTCACCACCACCGATCCGGCGGGCTGCGGCGCATCGGGCGAATGATCCAGCGACAGCCGCCCGCGCACCATCACCACCAGCTGCGCCGAATAGGCCGGAACGATTTCCTCGATCCGGTCCTCTTCGGTCTCGATCACGTAAAACGTGTTGATCCGGCTAGCCAGCTCCGGCGGCGGAGCAATGATTTCAAACCTGAACTGCACTTCGGTTATGTCCGCTTGCGCGGTCCCCCTGCACTTGGGCGCGACCCCTTATTGCTGGCGGCGGGCAGCGATCCACTGCCCGACATTCTCCTCCAAAATCGACAACGGCACAGGGCCGGACGTCAGGATCGTGTCATGAAATGCGCGGATGTCAAACCCGGTTCCCAGCTCTGCCTTGGCCTTTTCGCGCAGCTCCATGATCTTGAGCTTACCGATCATGTAGGCAGTCGCCTGGCCCGGATAGACGACATAGCGTTCGATCGCCTTTTCGATGTCGCCCGGCGGGTTGGGGGTGTTTTCGGTGAGCCAGGCGATCGCCTGCTCGCGGCTCCAGCGCTTGTGGTGGATGCCGGTGTCGACCACCAGCCGCCCGGCGCGCCAAAGCTCCATGCCGAGCCGCCCGAAATCGGAGTAGGGATCGGTGTAGAAGCCCATGTCCTTGCCCAACTCCTCGGTATAGAGGCCCCAGCCCTCGGTGTAGGCGGTGACCCCGCCGAACCGGCGGAAGGGCGGAAGATCGCCGAGCTGGGTCTGAATCGATCGTTGCAGGTGATGCCCGGGCAGGCCTTCGTGATAGGCCAGCGCCTCGAGCTCGTTCTTGCTCATGTCGCGCAGATTGTAGAGGTTGACGTAATAGGTGCCCGGGCGCGAGCCATCGGGAGCAGGGCTCTGGTAGAAGGCCTTGCCTGCGCTCTTTTCGCGGAAAGCCTCGACCGGCTTGATCACCAGTGGATCGGGCGGCAGCGTGGCGAAGAATTCGGGCAGCTTGGCCGTCATGCGCGCGAGATGGCCCTCGGCCTCGGCCAGATAGGCCTCGCGGCTGGTGTGGAAGAAGCGCGGATCATCGCGGGTGTAGGCGAAGAATTCCTGCAAGGTGCCGCCAAAGCCGACCTTGGCCATGATCGCGCGCATCTCGCCGTGGATGCGCGCGGTTTCCTTGAGGCCGAGCGCGTGGATTTCATCCGCCGTCAGATCGGTGGTGGTGTAGTTCTTGAGCAGCGCGGCGTAGTACTTGTCGCCCTCGGCAAAGCGCCAGATGCCGTCCTCGGTGGGGGCAATCGCCTGCTGGCGCTGCATTTCGGCAAGCAGGCGCTGATAGGCGGGCCGCGCCGACATGATCCATGCACCGATCCCGTCGGCCAGGAGGAAGAGCTGGTCGGCCGTTTCGATCCCGGCCTTGGGGTCTTCGAGCTTCTTGCCGAGATCCTCTATGATCGGGTTCTTGCCGGGCGCGCCGAGCAGGTTCTCGATGTCCGAGATGACATAGGGATAGACCCATTTGGGCGGCATCACGCCCTTGTCCGCCCGTTCGCGCGA
The DNA here is from genome assembly GCA_903934325.1 of uncultured Alphaproteobacteria bacterium. Taxonomy (GTDB): domain Bacteria; phylum Pseudomonadota; class Alphaproteobacteria; order Sphingomonadales; family Sphingomonadaceae; genus Erythrobacter. The sequence goes on from CAIZNH010000003.1 coordinate 20,882, forward strand.
TTGCGCGGTGAGCGCGTCGATCAGCGGGCCCATCCCGGCGATCCGCGCGACATAGGCCTCGGCCTCGGACTTGCTGGCGATGCGGTGGGTGTTGATCAGGAAGGCCGGCAATTCGCTCTGCGCGCCGTTCATCTGGTCGAAGACATAGCCATAGTCGCGATAGGGCCGCAGGGACACACGGCGTTCGGCAAGCTGTTCGAACAGGCGGTAGGACAGTGCCTGCTGCGGCGGCAGGCTGGCCGAGGCAAAGCGCGCGCGCATCGCCGCAAGTGTTTCATCGAGCAGCGCGTCCTCGGCCGCCTCGGCAGCGTCGGAAGGATCGTTCCACTTGCCGTATTCGGCATCGCGCACGCCGCGATAGGTCTTGCCCTGCGGCGACATGGCAAGCCCGGCGGCATCATAGGCGGCGAACAGATCGTCGATCGAAGCCTCTGCCGGAAGCGCGGCCGGTGCAGTGACCGGAGCCGCAGCAACAGGCGCGGTCTCCTGCGCAGCCAGCGGGGATGCGAGCGCGGCGGCCAGCGCCAGTGCGGAAACCGGAGCGGCGAGCAGGCGGATGAATGTCATGCGGATCCCTTTATCTGTCGCGCGAGCTTAGCCACGGCGCGGCGCGGGCTGCAAGCGCACGACAGACAAAAAAAGGGGCGGCACTCCCGCAGGGAGCACCGCCGATCTGAGTTGAGGAACTCTAAGCATTGCTGCTCCGAGCCCTTCGGGTCGCAAACCGGCGTATAAAGAGCGAATCGCTGGATTGATTGTATGCAAGCGACAAGCAGTATCCCTTAGTGCATCTGGATAGCAAATATCTGATATTCATGCTGAATTACTTGAACGCAAAGGTTTGCATAACCTGCGCGCTCGACAGCGGAGCCTGGCTGCCATAGGCGCACAGACCATGATCTTCCGCCTGCTCAAGCCCGCCCTGTTCGCACTCGATTCGGAGACCGGACACCGTCTCGCCATCAATGGGCTGAAGGCGCTGCCCCTGCGCGGGCCCATGCCGCAACCGGGCAGGCTGGCGACACAGGTGGCGGGCCTTGCTTTCCCCAATCCCGTCGGCGTCGCGGCCGGTTTCGACAAGGATGCCGAGGTGCCCGACGCACTGCTGGGCCTTGGTTTCGGCTTTACCGAGGTCGGCTCGATCACGCCGCTCCCGCAGGCAGGCAACCCCAAACCGCGCCTGTTCCGGCTGGTCGAGGACGGGGCTGTCATCAATCGCATGGGGTTCAACAATGGCGGGGCCGAGGTCGCGCTGGCACGCCTCAAGGCCCGCGTCGGCCGCCCGGGCATCGTCGGCGTGAATATCGGTGCGAACAAGGATTCGGCCGATCGCATCGCCGATTACGCGGTGATGGCGAGGATCATGGCCCCCGTTGCCAGCTACCTGTGCGTCAATGTTTCCAGCCCCAACACCCCGGGCCTGCGGGCATTGCAGGACGAAGGCGCGCTGACCGCGCTGATCGACGCAGTGATCACCGCGCGCGATGAAGCGGGCAGCGTCGCGCCGATCTTTCTCAAGGTCGCCCCCGATCTCGAACCCGCCGATATTGACGCCATCGCCCGCATTGCGCTGGACAAGCAGCTGGGCGCGCTGGTCGTCTCCAACACCACCATCAGCCGCCCGGCGCTACGCTCGCATCACGCGGGGGAGACCGGCGGGCTGTCGGGCGCGCCCTTGCGGCAGCTTGCCACCCAGCGCCTGCGCGATTTCCGCAAGGCGACCGGCGGCGCGGTGCCGCTGGTGGGCGTCGGCGGGATCGCCAGCGCCGAACACGCGTGGGAGCGCATCCGCGCAGGCGCTTCGCTGGTCCAGCTCTACTCCGCGATGGTCTATGAAGGCCCGGGCCTCGGCGCGAAGATCGTGCGCGGGCTCGATGCGCTGATGCAGCGCGACGGGTTCGCCAGCATTGCCGAAGCGGTGGGAAGCGAATAGCACCCCACACATGCGCTTCTCTCTTGCCCTGATCGCCCCGTTGATGCTCGCCCTTGGGGCCTGCGCCGACAATCCCGCCCCCAAGCTTGCCGCACCCGTCACCGCAGGCGCGGTGAGCAGCGCCGATCCGCGCGCCACCGCGGCGGGCGAGGCCATCCTGGCGCAGGGCGGATCGGCCACCGACGCCGCGATCGCGGTGATGCTGGCGCTGACCGTTGTCGAACCGCAAAGTTCCGGCATCGGCGGGGGCGGATTTCTGGTGCGGGCCGACGGCAAGAGCGGCGCGCTGACCACCATCGACGGCCGCGAAACCGCGCCCGCTGCCGCCACGCCGACGCGCTTTCTCGATGCGCAGGGCAAATTGCTCGGCCGCGATGCCCGCGTGTTCTCGGGCCTCAGCGTCGGGGTGCCGGGCAATGTCGCGCTGGCGGCAAAGGCCCACGCCAAAGACGGCAAGCTGCCTTGGGCGGCGCTGTTCCAGCCGGCGATTGCGCTCGCGCGCGACGGCTTCGTGATGAACCGGCGGCTCTACGAATCGCTCGCCGGCAACAAGGGCCGCGCCGACAAGTCCGCAGGCGCGCGCGGCGTGTTCTTCGGTCCTGATGGCGAGCCCCTGCCGGTCGGTGCGACAGTGAAGGTGCCCGCCCTCGCCGCTACGTTCGAAGCGCTGGCCAAGGATGGGCCGGGAGCGATCTACGGCACCGATGCCGCCGCAGCGCTCGCCGCCTATGTCGCCGCCGAAACCCCGCAAGACGGGCGCATGACGACGGGCGATGTGACGACCTATGTCGCCAAGGACCGCGCGGCTGTCTGCGCGCCCTACCGCGCCTACCGCATCTGCGGGATGGGTCCGCCGTCATCGGGCGGGATCGCGGTGGCACAGATGCTCGGCCAGCTTGAACGATTCGATCTCGCCGCGCTCGGGCCGGACAGCCCGACCTTCTGGCACCTCTTCGTCGAGAGCCAGCGCCTCGCCTATGCCGACCGCGAGCTCTATTCGGGCGATGCCGATTTCGTCAGCGTTCCGGTCAAGGGGATGGTGGACAAGGCCTACCTTTCGAGCCGCTCCGCGCTGATTTCCGCCGAGACAACCATCGCCAAACCCGAGGCAGGCGTGCCCCCCGGCGCGCCGCTCGCGCGCGGCGACGGGCCGGAGGAGCCGGAGAACGGCACGACCCATTTCTCGGTGGTGGACGCATCGGGCAATGCCGTCAGCTACACCTCGACCATCGAGGGCGCTTTCGGATCGGGGCTGCACTGGGGTGGGTTCTATCTCAACAACGAGCTGACCGATTTCGCTCTCACCCCGGAAGCTGACGGCAAACCGGTCGCCAACCGCGTCGAAGGCGGCAAGCGTCCGCGTTCCTCGATGGCGCCGACCATCGTCTTTGACGGACAAGGAAAGGTGGTGCTGGTGATCGGCGCGGCGGGCGGCCCGACCATTCCGGTCACTGTTGCCCGCGCGATCATCGGCGTGCTCGATTTCGGGATGGGCGCGCAGGACGCGCTCGCCATGCCCTTCGCCATGGCTTTCGGCGACAGCCTGCTGATCGAAGACGGCAGCGCGCTGGTGGGGATGAAGGGCGCTCTGGAAGCGCTCGGCCACAAGAGCATCCGCACAGGCCCCGCACCGATCAAGGCCAATGCCCTCGGCCGGCGCGCGGACGGGACATGGGAAGTGGCGACCGAGCCGCGCCTCGTCAGCGTCGTCACGCCCTGAGCGGCCAGCGGGGAACGCGTGCTCCCCGCTTGCCGCTACGGCCCGGAGCCTTTAATCAGGATCGCACACGCGGGTCGCACCTGAACCCGCGAAGGATAAGCTCGAAGGGATCAGGAGCCTTTGCCAGTGCATTCCCCCACTTTGCCCCCCCAAGAAACGAAATGGGCTGCCCGCGTGACCATCAATCCCGCGGATGATCCGCTTCTGCAGGACATCGACGGCGCGCAGAACCTCGTCGAACTGTTCCTGAAGCGCGCCGACGAAAAGGGCGACGCGCCCTTCCTTGGCCACAAGACCGGCGGGCAATGGGTGACGCAGTCCTGGCGTTCGGCCGCCGAGCATGTGTGCCTGCTGGCCGAAAGCCTGCGCCGCATGGGTCTGGAAGATGGTGACCGGGTCGCGCTGGTTGCGGAAAACCGCCCCGAATGGTGCATCGCGGACCTCGCCATCATGGCTGCGGGCTGCATCACCGTGCCGACCTACACCACCAACACCCGCCGCGATCACGCGCATATCCTCGACAATTCGGGCGCGCGTGCGGTGATCGTCTCAACCGAGAAGCTGCTGGCGCCGGTGGTCGGCGCGATCGGGCAGACGGGCATGGTCGAGCATGTTATCGGGATCGACGACTTGAAGCGCCAGCAATCGGGCAGCTTCGAATATCACGATTGGAGCGCGCTGGTGACCGGCGATGCCGCAGCGGCGCGGGCGGCGGTAAATGACCGGATTTCGCGGATCGAACGCTCCGAAACCGCCTGCCTCATCTACACCAGCGGCACCGGCGGCGCCCCGCGCGGGGTGATGCAGCATCACGGCGCGATCCTGTGCAATGTCGCGGGCGCAGCCGAAGTGCTGATCGAGGATTTCGGCATCGCCGACGAGCGCTTCCTCTCGTTCCTGCCGCTCTCCCACGCCTATGAACACTCGGGCGGGCAATATCTGCCGATCGGCGTGGGCGCGGAGATCTTCTATTCCGAAGGGCTCGAAAAGCTCGCCTCGAACATCGAGGAAACCCGCCCGACCATCATGGTCGTGGTGCCGCGCCTGTTCGAAGTGCTGCGCACCCGCATCATGAAGCAGATCGAAAAGCAGGGCAAAGTCGCCAACTTCATGATGGACGCGGCGCTGCGCATTTCCGAGCACAGCAAGGAAGGCAAGACCCGCCTGCGCGACAAGCCGCTCGATTTCCTCGTCGAGAAGACCCTTCGTCCGAAGATCCGCGCCAAGTTCGGCGGGCGGATCAAGGCGATGGTCTCGGGCGGCGCGCCGCTCAACCCGGAAGTCGGCAATTTCTTCGACGCGATGGGCCTCACCATGCTGCAAGGCTATGGCCAGACCGAAGCCGGCCCGGTGATCAGCTGCAACCGCCCCAAGGTGGGCCTCAAGATGGACACGGTCGGCCCGGCGCTGCGCGGGGTCGAAGTGAAAATCGCCGAGGATGGCGAGATTCTGGTGCGCGGCGAGCTGGTGATGCACGGCTATTGGCGCAACGACGCCGAAACCGCGCGCACGCTGAAGGACGGCTGGCTGCACACGGGCGATATCGGGCACCTGGATAGCAAGGGCAGGATCGTCATCACCGACCGCAAGAAGGACATGATCGTCAACGACAAGGGCGACAATATCGCGCCCCAGAAGGTTGAAGGCATGCTCACGCTCCAGCCCGAAATCGCGCAGGCGATGGTGAGCGGGGACAAGCGGCCCTATGTGGTCGGCCTGATCGTGCCCGACGCCGAATGGGCGCTGGAATGGGCGCGGGCGAACGGCGAGAAGTTCGACCTCGCGGCGCTCCAGCAGCTGCCCGCCTTCAAGAACGCGGTGCGCGCGGCGGTTGACCGGACCAATGCCGATCTCTCGGTGATCGAAAAGGTCCGCCAGTTCGCCTTCGCGGACGAGGCCTTCACCATCGAGAACGAGGAAATGACCCCGAGCATGAAGATCCGCCGCCACAAGATCCGCGAGCGGTATCAGGAGCGGATCGACGGGCTGTATCGGGGCTAGGGCGCAACCCCCCTACCTCGCCCTTACGTCACCCCGGACTTGCCTGCCCCGGCGCAGGCCGGGGATCCGGGGTCGGCCTGCTTAGGGAGCGGAGCGGCGCTCGGCGCAAGCGCCTTGATCTGGCCAAGCTGGTTGTGCAGGCCTATCTGCGCTCGCTCGATTTCGGCCAACAGCTTGAGCATGTCGAGCTTGCTGATCTGGCGCGGCGGGGCGGGTCCTTCGGCTTTCCCGCCGAAAGCGACAGGGATGATGGCGATCCCGCTCGGCGTGGCCTTGATCCTTCCATGGGCAAGGCAGGCGCGCGCTTCATAGACACGCTCCCAGGATTCGATCCGGTCGAGCGCGGCCTTGCCGTGGCCGCCAAAGTCATGGCGCTTGATGGATGTGCTGAGGCTCTTGAGACGCGTGGCAGCGAAGGGGCTGTGGGCATCCTTTCCGACAGCGACCCCGGCCATTTCCAGCGCGCGCAGACAGTCCGCCACCGAATGCTCGGCCCGGGCGAAAACCTCGATACAGCACCCGCGCCACGCGCAGACTGTCACCGGCCAATGTTCTAGCGAGAAGAAGCCGGTTTCGTTGACGTTGAAGTGCGCGCTCATGGGTTCGCCATAAAGGACAAGCCCTTAAGCCTTCGTCACTGCCTCACGCCGCCTCGAAATCGTCGACATATTCGGGGTAGAAGCCCGGCTCGCGCTCCGACCAGCCGGGCGCGGTGGCGGCGGCTTCGCTCAAGGATTGCAGCAGAGTCTTGCGGCGCTCCGGGCGGATCGCGGGGAGGGCGCTGGCGGCACAGAATGCGGCCGGAAGATAGGGCCGCACCGCCGCACCCAGCAGGCGTTCATAGAGGAAGCGGAAGGCCGAGAAGCTCGCGATCCGCTCCTGCTCAAGGTCGAACACGGCGAGGCGCACCAGCTTGCCGAGGAAGCGCTCGATCTCGTTGGGGTTGCCTTCTTCGGGGATCAACGCGCGCAGGGCCTTCAGATCCTGATAGGCGACATATTGGCGGCGGATCGCGGTGTTTTCGCCCTCGCTGCGGCCCCAGCGCCGGAAGGCGTCGGTGCAGGCGAGGCCGATATCGAGGCTGCGCTTGATGTAGCGCTGCTCAGCAGCGGCGAACCCGGCAAATTCCCGCATCTCGGCAATCGGCATCATCATGGCGCTCGTCTCCTTCAGACAGGGAGAACGTCGCAGCACATGGTTAATTTAGGGTTATGTGGTTTTAACCCTAGATCAGTCCGGCGAGCGGGCTGCTCGGATCGGCATACATCCGGCGCGCCATACGTCCGGCAAGATAAGCCTCGCGCCCGGCTTCTACCGCCAGCTTCATCGCGCGGGCCATGCGGATCGGGTCTTTCGCTTCGGCAATCGCGGTGTTCATCAGGATGCCGTCGCAGCCCAGCTCCATGCCGACCGCCGCATCCGACGCCGTGCCGACGCCCGCATCGACCAGCACCGGCACCTTCGCGCCTTCGACGATCAGACGGATGGTCACGCGGTTCTGGATACCGAGCCCCGAGCCGATCGGCGCGCCCAGCGGCATGATCGCGACTGCGCCGGCATCCTCCAGCTGCTTGGCTGCGATCGGATCATCGGCACAGTAGACCATCGGGAGAAAGCCTTCCTTGGCCAGCACCTCGGTCGCCTTCAGGGTCTCGCGCATGTCGGGATAGAGCGTGCGCGCCTCGCCCAGCACCTCGAGCTTGACCAGATCCCAGCCCCCCGCCTCGCGCGCCAGCCGCAGCGTTCGCACGGCCTCATCGCCGGTGAAACAGCCCGCGGTGTTTGGCAGGTAGGTGATTTTCTTGGGGTCGATATAGTCGGTCAGCATCGGCGCCTTGGGGTCGCTGACGTTCACCCGCCGCACCGCCACGGTGACGATCTCCGCCCCGCTCGCGGCAACGGCAGCCGCATTCTGCTCGAAGCTCTTGTACTTGCCGGTGCCCACGATCAGCCGCGAGGTGAAGGTGCGGCCCGCAACGGTCCAGGTGTCAGGGGTATGATCGCCCCCGCCCACGAAATGCACGATCTCCAGCGTGTCGCCATCGGCAAGGGCCGCTTCGCCCAGCGTCGAGCGGGGCACGATTTCGCCATTGCGCTCGACCGCGACCTTTTCGGGCACGAGGTCAAGCTCGCGCACCAGATCGGCAATCGTGGTGGCTTCACTGCGGTGGGGAGCGCCGTTCAGGGTGATCATCTTGGTCATGGCGCGAGACATAGGCGCTCGCCCACAAGGTGCAACAGCGAGATTGAGAGGTTGGCGCTCAGCGCGCCGCGCGCAGATTGAGGAAATGCGCGAGCGAGACGATCGTGACGCCCAGCAAGGTCAGCAGAAATTCGTTCGCCCCGTGCGGCACCAGCAGCGCCCAGGCCATGAAGCCGAGCCCGGTGCTGGCAATCGCGAAGGGCAGGATGCGGCGATGGCGCAGCATGCCCCAGCCGATGGCGACCGCTGCCACCACCAGCGCGAGGAAAAGGCCGATGCGGTGGATGTTTTCCTGCAACAGGAAATGCCCGCCCAGGCCCAGCGCCGAAACCAGCACCAGCGTTGCCAGGCAATGCACCGCGCACAGTCCGGCCAGCCCGATCCCCACGTGATCGAGACGGCGGCGCAGCGAAGGCCGACTCGTGGGCGGAAGGGCGTTTTGCGGCATGACGTTTCGGCACATATGTAATGTTGTTACATTCTTCAAGCGATGATGCATCCGATTGCGATGGGTCGCGCGGCACCGGCGTCTTGCGGTCCGGCTTGCATGGGTCGCACGGCCGATTGCGGCAAACGGGCTTGCGCATCGCGCGTGTCGGCGACATGGAAAGCCCCGTCATGGCCACGTCCGCCTCCGTTTCGCGCCTGTTTGAAGTTGCCCCGCGCGGCACATCGCGTCCGCTGGCGATTGCCCGCTGGCTCGAGATCGTTGCGCTGATGGTGATCGGCATCGTCGTGGTCGGCGGGATCACCCGGCTGACCGAGAGCGGGCTGTCGATCACCGAGTGGAACGTCGTCTCGGGCATCCTGCCGCCGCTCACCGAAGCCGCATGGCAGGCCGAATTCGCCAAGTATCAGGCGACCCCCGAATACCGGCTCGAAGCCGCGCTGTCGGGCATGACGCTGGCGGATTTCAAGTTCATCTTCTTCTGGGAATGGGTCCACCGGCTGATCGCGCGGGTGATCGGCATGGCCTATGCCCTGCCGCTGGCGTGGTTCTGGCTGCGCGGCGCGATCCCGCGGGGCTTCAAACCGCGCCTGCTCGGCCTGCTGGCGCTGGGCGGACTACAAGGTCTGTTCGGCTGGCTGATGGTGCAGTCGGGCCTTGTCGGCGACATGACCGACGTCAGCCACTTCCGCCTCTCGGTCCACCTGCTGACCGCGCTGCTGCTGCTGGCGGGGCTGGTGTGGACCGCGCGCGACATGCGGCTGGTGGCACGCGAGCCGGAGGCGCGGCCCGCCCCGCTCACCGCCGGGTCTGCGCTGGTGGCGGCGGTGCTGTTCGTCCAGCTGCTGCTGGGGGCATGGGTCGCGGGTCTCAATGCCGGGCACGCCGCCTATGACTGGCCGTTGATGAACGGGCGTTTCTTCCCCGAAGCCGACTGGTCGAAGGGGGTGCTTTGGGCGCTCACCCATGATCCCTTCCTGCTGCAATTCCTGCACCGCTGGTGGGCGTGGGTGGCGGTGGCCGCGCTGGTTTGGCTGGCGCGCCGCATCCGCAAATCCGATCGTTTCGCCTCGGTCGCGGTCCACACCGCCTTCGGCACCATGGTGCTGCTCGGCATTGCCACAGTGATGAGCGAGGTTTCCCTGTGGATTGCCGCCGCGCACCAGCTGGTCGGCGCGCTGACAGTCGCCGCCACCGCCCGCGCGATGCACAGCGACGGACTGGCGCGGCGGAACGCGAAGGCGGCGTAATGGCTGAGGCTGAGGCGGAAAGCGCGGCGCTCATCTGGTGCCCCTTCCCCGATCGTGACACGGCCCGCAGCGTTATCACGGCGCTGCTCGACGCAAGGCTGGTCGCCTGCGCCAATATCATCGGCGAAATCGAATCCCATTTCCTGTGGCAAGGGGCACAAGACGGGGCAACGGAAACCGGCGTGCTGTTCAAGACCACCGCCGGACGGCTTGATGCGGCCGTCGCCCATTTGGGCAAGCTGCACCCATATGATACACCCGCGATTGTCGGATGGGCCGCGGATGCCGCCCTTCCTGAAACAATCGCATGGCTGGCGTCGGTGACCCAGCCGGTCAGGTGAGGCGCACATTGCGCTTCGACGGGGGAAGGGATCAGATGTTCGGGACGACCCGCAGGAGGCTGTTGGCCGGACTGGTCGCCGCAGGGGGTGCAGGGCTTTTCGCTCCGCCGCTGCGGGCCATGTTGGCGGCAGGCGGTCTGGTACTGCCCGAGGGCCCGATGCGGCTCGGGCGGGAGCTGGTGCGCGGGCTTGGCGGCGATGCGGCGATCACCGTTCGGCGCGGGTGGGAGATCGGCTTTGCCCGACAGGCCCGCGGCATCGTGATCGCCGGCCGACAGACCAGCGTGGACGTCGAAGCCCCGCCCAGCCTCGCCGAACTGGCGCGGATCGAGGAGCAGCGTTCGACCGACGCGATGTTCCCGATCATGTTGTCGGAACAAGGGCTGGTGCTGGCCAGCGGCACCGCGCCCACAGCTCCGGCCGACATGGCCGCCGCGCTGCGCGCCGCCGAGGCGATGATCGCGTCCCGTCCTCAAAGTGCAGCCGCGCGGGACAACATGCGTCGCTATCTCGCGGAGATCCACCGCGCCGGATCAGGCCAGTTCGATGCCCTGTCCGCCGACCTGTTCTTCCCCAGCGGCACGCCGCAACGCCAGGTCGAGACTGTGAACCTGCCCGAGGGCCTCACCGGGACCTTCGAGCTTTCGTGGGAAACCCGCGCCGCACCCGGCACCGGTTGGCTGGTCGAGGCGCGGCGCGCGATCGTCACCCGCATTGCAGAGCTCGAACGGCGCTCGGTCGAGGTCTGGACGCTGGGGCCGGTCTGAAGCCGCAAATGGCATAGGGTATTATTTTACCCTATCGCGAAACCGCGCTTTTGCTTGACTTTCACGCCCCCGAACGACATTTGCGCCGCCACTTGCCCGTCCGGTCGGCTGATCGGAGGGTGATTCTTCCGGGCCCCGCCCGGACAGCCCGCTAAAACCTAAGGACACCACAGCCATGAAGGCTCTCAGCAAGCAGACCCGGTCGATCAAGCCGGCCGAGGTCGAAAAGAACTGGCACATCATCGATGCCGATGGGCTGGTCGTCGGCCGTCTCGCCGCGATCGTCGCCAACATCCTGCGCGGCAAGCACAAGCCGAGCTTCACCCCGCACGTAGATTGCGGCGATCACGTCGTCATCATCAACGTCGAGAAGGTGAAGTTCACCGGCAACAAGATGGGCGACAAGGTCTATTACAAGCACACCGGTCACCCCGGCGGCATCAAGGAAACCACCCCGGCCAAGGTGCTCGGCGGCCGTTTCCCCGAGCGCGTGCTTGAAAAGGCCGTGGAACGCATGATTCCGCGCGGCCCGCTCGGCCGCCAGCAGATGAAGGCGCTGCACCTCTACACCGGCACCGAACACCCGCATGACGGCCAGAAGCCGCAGGTGCTCGACGTTGCTTCCATGAACCGCAAGAACAAGGTCACCGCATAATGACCGATGAGACCACCACCGTGTCCGATCTCGCCGATCTGAAGGACATCGCCGGCAACGCCCCGCAGGGTGATGCTGCCGAAATCGCCCGCGTCTCGGCGCCGCTGCGTCAGCAGGAGCTCGACAAGCAGGGCCGCGCCTATGCCACCGGTCGCCGCAAGGATGCGGTTGCCCGCGTGTGGGTCAAGCCCGGCACCGGCAAGATCACCATCAACGGCCGCGATCAGGAAGTGTACTTCGCACGTCCGACCCTGCGTCTCGTGATCAACCAGCCCTTCGGCATCACCGATCGCACCGGCCAGTATGACGTGATCGCCACCGTTCGTGGCGGCGGCCTGTCGGGTCAGGCCGGCGCGGTGAAGCACGGCGTTGCCCAGGCCCTGTCGAAGTACGAGCCCGAGCTGCGCGGCGTCGTCAAGGCGGCCGGCTTCCTCACCCGCGACAGCCGCGTGGTCGAGCGCAAGAAGTACGGCAAGGCCAAGGCTCGCCGCAGCTTCCAGTTCTCGAAGCGCTAATCGCGCTTCTGGGGGCAGTTCTCGAAGCGCCAAGCTCCAAGAATTTTCCTCCTGGAAACATCAAGGGCGGCCCCGCAAGGGTGCCGCCCTTTTTGTTTTGCGACGCGAATGCGTTCAGCGCTGAAGCAGCATCAGCGCCCATGACAGGCCGGTGCCCGACAGGAATACCGGCCAGGACCAGTAAACCTGCGCCTCCGCCAGCGAGACCAGCTCGATCGCCAGCGGCCCTGCACTGGTGCCCTGCGACCCGATCACCAGACCGATGGTGGCCGAAAGAATCGCGCCCAGTATGGATGCCTTCAACAATTCCATCCTCGTTCCTCCGGACCAAGTAGAGTGACGAAAAAGGGGCAGAACCGGCCAGCCGGTCTGCGGTCCAGTTTCACCAATAAAGTCTTAACGCGCCTGCTAGGGAAAAGGTTAAGGCAGCGGGGCCTCAGGTTACCGCCGCCGCGCCTGCGGTGCGCAGTTCGGTGGCAATCACCCCGCCCCGCTCGACAGTGATCACGCGCCAAGAAGGCGGCGCCCCGTGCCGCAGCCGGGTCGAGAGCGTGCCAGCGCCGATCATCCGCGCAGAGTGGCCGCCGCGGCTGCGCACCTCGTCGAAGGGCACATGGACATGGCCCGACATGATTGCGTGCGCCCCCGCCTCGGCCAGCGCGGCAAAGGCAGCATCGCCGCCGATCGTGGGGTTCTTGCCCGTGTCATCCTTGCCCAGCAGCGGGTGATGCGCGGTGACGATGATCGTGCGCGGATCGCCGTCCAGTGCGGCCAGCTGTGCCAGCGTCGCGGCCAGCGCGGGCGGCCTGATCACCCCGTCCGACCACGGAAAGCGGGTCTGCGCGCTCACGGTCGTCAGCAGCGGCACCAGCACCACATCCTCCGACACGAACCCGCCCGGTACTGTCTGCCGCAACCGGTTGTAGCGGCGGAAGGGATCGGTGAAGCGCTCCCACGGGTTGTAATAGGGCATGTCGTGATTGCCCGGCTCGAGCACCACCGGCACGCCGAGCGCGGCAAACCATTCCGCCGCCGCCGCATATTCGGAATGCTTGGCGCGCTGGGTGAGATCGCCGGTGCAGACCACCGCATCGGGCCGCTCCTCGGCCACGGCACGCGCGACTTCGGCCAGTGCGGCGCGGTTCTCGACCCCGAAATGCACGTCGCTGATGTGGAACAGGCGGGTGGTCATCGCGGGATCAGATCCTGCGGGCCAGCAGCAGCCATGCGGCCACCGCGTTGAACGCCGAATAGCCGACATAGGCCCAGACGAAATCGGGCCAGCCATTGCTCGCCAGCATCAGCGCGAAGAACAGCACCGCGAATTCGGTCACCAGCGCGGCCCCGCTGCCGAGCTTGCGACTCACCAGCGGCAGCCGTGCGAACAGCGGGTGCCGGCTGTCGAATACGGCGCGATTGAGCGCGAAATTCGCGATGCCCAGAACAAAGATCACGGTGGTCTGCCATGCCATTGACGCCACTATGGCCTCGCGCCGGTCGATTGGAAACCGCCATTTGTCCGGCACTTCATGCCGTCCGTCCCAGTGCCGCCGCGCCGGTCGAGCGGCGGGCGCGGTTTGATCGACCTGTGGCTGAAGCCCCTTGGAAAGCGGTCTATTTCTGAACTCGGCAGAGCGCCTGGCAACCCCCGGATCGGCACTCCCGCCCGATCACAGGCCACCTGCCGATGGAGATGACCATGAAGACTTTTGCACTCGCCACTGCGGCGCTCGGCCTTGTCTGTTCCGCCGCGACCCCGGTTCTGGCCGAACCGGTCGAAAAGATGAGCATCGAAGTGAAGCTCGATGACATCAATCTTGCGAGCCCCTCGGGCCAGAAGCTGCTCGACCAGCGGATCGAACGCGCAGTGCGCGTCGTGTGCCGCACCGACGAGGTGACCACCGGCTCGCACATCCTGACGCAGGAGCGCCGCGAATGCGTCACCAAGGCTCACGCCGACGCCCGTCAGCAGGTCGCGGCCATCACCGGAGATCGCCAGCGCGGCGGCTGAACCGCGCAGATGCTTCACGGCCGGCACCAACCCCGCGGTGCCGCCGTCATGGCCCGAACCCTTCCAGTCCCTGGGGTTCGGGCCGTTTTTTTGGAATAGGGCTGACGCCCGTTGCAGACCCCCCCCGCCCCGCCTCCCCGCCCGGCCACCATAACATAGTGGTACTATTGGTGGCCGGGCGGGGAG
>CAIZNH010000004.1 GCA_903934325.1 uncultured Alphaproteobacteria bacterium
AGGTCGCCCCGGATCGCCTCCAGCGCCACCTTGGCTTTGAAATCGGCGCTGTAGCGCTTTCTCGTCGTCTTCATTCCCGTACCAATCCATCAGGTCGGGATTAGCTTAGCACCCTGTCCAGAAAACCGGCACCACCTCACTCTCGTAGTCCCCCGACCTGCGGTAGGAAAGCCGCGCAGCGCTCCCTCAGGCCTGATCGAGCGCCGCCGCGAGGCTCGCGAAATCCGCGTGCCCGGTCACCGGAGCGATCCGCTCGGCCCACATGGCGTCGATCTTTTCGGCAATCACTTGCGGCACCGCACCCGCATCGCTGGCGACCGCCTGCACCTTGCTCGAATCGCTCGCCGCCGGAACCCCGATCCGCTCCTCCAGCACCTTGCAGAACATCGCATCATCGAAGCGGTCCTTGTGCGCGTGCATGAAGTCGCGCGAAGTCATGTCGAGCACGATCGCCGCCTGCTCCGGCGTCAGCGCGAGGCCGAGGAAATCCGCCATGCGCAGGATCATCGCCGAGCGGTTCTTCGCGGCCCAGCGATAGGTGGCGAGCAGCGTGTCGGGCGCGTCCCGGCGCGCATACCAGCTCAGCAGGTGGGTGGCATAATCGCACCCGCCCGGCCCGCCGCCCAGCCACATGGGGTAGAAGTCCTCGATCGGGATGCTGCCCGGCTCGATATGCCAGCCATCAAGGAAGCGAAAATAGGAGACGAAGGTCTCCTTGGGATCGCGCAGGGTGACGATGTAGCGCGCGTCGGCCGGCAGGCGCTCGTATTCGCGGTGCGACTTGAAGCCGCGGGGCTGCGCGCGCTGGGCGACATTCATGTCGAAATCGAGCGGGAGCGCGGTGTCCTCCCACGGGGTCATGCGGGAGATATCGTCAAAGTCCATGTCCCCCGCACCGGTCGCGGCCACCATGCGGATCTGGTGGAACATCTGCTGCATCAGCGTGGTGCCGCTCTTGGCCCAGGAGGTGATGTAGACATCGCCCGGCTGCGTGACGAGCGGCCGGAAGTGGAGCTGCGGCGCGCCAGCATAGAGCGCCCCCATATTGAGCGCGGCTTCCTCAAGCGTACGCGCGCGGCGATTGAGTGGCCCCGGCATGATGTGTCTCCCCCCCAGTGCGCGTCGGCTTGCGCGCGTGCGCTCCTGCTCCCCGCGGGGGAGTGTGGCATGTGTTGGGGGTGGGGGGAAGGGGGTGGGCCCCTCTCGCTCGTCATCCCGGCCCCTCGTCATCCCGGCGCAGGCCGGGATCGCTGGCGTTTGCGCGCAAGGGTTGGAGTAAGGAAGCTGGACCCCGGATCAAGTCCGGGGTGACGAGAGGGAAGTGGCCGCCCTCAATCGAGCGACCACCCCTTGCCTCAAGCCGCGTACTGGTCGCGGATGAAATAGTTGAAGTATTCTCCCGCTGACGAGGCCGTGGTGAGGCCGCGCCAGATATGCAGGGGAACATTGTAGTAGTCGTAGCCGCGACCCGAACTGGTGAACCAGATCGTTAGGGTCATGGTGGCTGCATCATATTTGGCGGCACGAAGTGCCGTTGAGTTGAAATAGTGCATGGCGATGCCCCTTGGATGCGAGGGCGGGCCCTATGACCCGCCCTCGACCGATTTGGCGAAGCTACTCAGGGTCGAATTAGGAGTTTGCCACTCTACTCGTTCCTGAGCTTTCTTGGCACTTCAGTGCCATCTGCTGTCATCCGGCTCCGAGGGCGGCAGAGCGGAATGCGGCGCTGGGGGAATTTCTCGGAACTTCTGGCCGGTATTGATTTCCGAGATACGGCCGGAATTGGTCCGGAAATACGCAGCAATGTCGCTTTGGAGATCGCCTCGCGCGATCATGCCCTTCACGAGGGCGGCGTCGTTAGCGGTAAGCCGAGCTTGGTACTTCTTCATACTTATTCTCCGACAGTTGGAGGTTGTTTGAAGAGGTACCGTGATTGTCTAGATCGGGCAGCACCTCTTCGCGCTCCAAATGGCGCATTGCGTTTCCGATTTCAAGAGCTAAAATGCAAGAACGTCGCGGGGTTAATTTCGTCTTACTCACATGGGTATGTAGCACTGTATATTTTTTATAAGACGCCTACGTCTCTTCCCTAGAGACCTAGGCGTCTAGGGGTCGGGGACGAATGAGGCATGTCGGACAGCAAAAAAAATTCTGCAGTTGAGAAATGGGGGTCGTCGCTCGCGTCGACTGGCTTCACAATCTTGCCGAATCAGTTGCTTACTTACAATAGCAAAGCCGCCGAGAACGATAGAATTTCGCCATCGGAATTCTTTGTTCTCTGCCAGCTTTTACTGCACTGGTGGAGCGCGCGGGACATGCCCTTCCCAAGTAAGGCAACCATAAGCGACCGCACAGGTTTGAGCGCTCGCCAAGTTCAACGGACGCTCGGATCGCTAGAGAAGAAAGGGCTTTTGAGGAGGGTCGCTCGTTACGGAAAGGCCAATGCAGGGCGAATGAGCAACGCCTATGACCTCAGCTTGCTTGTGCAAGCGCTGGACGCATTGGCTAGTGAAAAGGCGAACACTGAGAGGCCGAAACGAAATGCGGGGCCAGAGCAAGAGCTCTGACCCCGCACAATCAGACTAGCTAGTGCTGCCCGATCTAGACACGCACTGATTTAGTCTCAGCGTCAGCTAAGTCAACCTACTCCGCAGCCTCAGCCCCAAACAGCCCGGCCTCGGCCACCACAGCCTCGTCCTCGTTCACGGCCTTCGCCTTCTGGCGCTTGTCGAAGCTCGACCATACGGTGTTCCAGTCGCCGCGGGTCGCGCCCTTCGAGTATTCGGTCGCGCGGGTTTCGAAGAAGTTGGCGTGCTCCACGCCGTTCAGCAGCGGGGCGAGCCAGGGCAGGGGGTGGTCTTCGATCATGTAGATCTCTTGCAGGCCCAGCTGCTTCAGGCGCCAGTCGGCGATGTAGCGGATGTAGCGCTTGATTTCCTTGGCGCTCATGCCGTTCACCGGACCCATTTCGAAGGCGAGATCGATGAAGTTGTCCTCCAGACGCACGGTCTTCTGGCAGATGTCGATCAGGTCTTCCTTCACCGACTTGGTGAGGCACTGACGCTCCTCGCAGAAGGTGTGGAACAGCTTGATGATGCCCTCGCAGTGCAGCGATTCATCGCGCACCGACCAGCTGACGATCTGACCCATGCCCTTCATCTTGTTGAAGCGCGGGAAGTTCATCAGCATCGCGAAGGAGGCGAACAGCTGGAGCCCTTCGGTAAAGCCGCCGAAGGCTGCGAGCGTGCGGGCGATATCCTCGTCCGTGTCGACCCCGAACTGGTTCAGGAAGTCGTGCTTGTCCTTCATTTCCTCATATTCGAGGAAGGCCGAATATTCCGCCTCGGGCATGCCGATGGTGTCGAGCAGGTGCGAGTAGGCCGCGATGTGCACCGTCTCCATGTTGGAGAAGGCGGCGAGCATCATCTTCACTTCGGTGGGCTTGAACACCCGGCCGTAGTTTTCGTGATAGCAGTTCTGCACCTCGACATCGGCCTGGGTGAAGAAGCGGAAGATCTGCGTGAGCAGGTTGCGCTCGTTCTCCGAGATCTTCTGCGCCCAGTCGCGGCAATCCTCGCCCAGCGGCACTTCTTCCGGCATCCAGTGGATCTGCTGCTGGCGCTTCCAGAAGTCATAGGCCCAGGGGTACTGGAAGGGCTTGTAGGTGGAGCGGGCTTCGAGCAGCGACATCGGCGGTTTCCTTCAATTGGATGTCTTCAGGGCCAATATAGGCATTTGTCAGTTACGGTGCGAGCCGCGCGATGGATTCACGCGCGGGCCGCGAAATTGGTCAGGGCGCGTAGGCGATCAGCACGTAGAGGCAGAAAGGCGCGAACATGGTGATCAGCGCGATGTGGATCATCGCGGCGTTGTGGGCGTGACCGGGGACATCGCGGCGCAGTTCGCGCACGGCGTTGAAGCCGAACACGACGCAGACCAGAAGTCCGAAAATCCCCAATCCGAACGGCAAACTCATGCGCGGCATCCCCCTTTGCGCGTATTCCCGAGGCGGCGGGGGCTGACGCGTCTGCCGCGCCGCGCCCCCGCGCCTGCACTGCCTACTGGCAGCTCAGGCATTCCTCGTAATCGGTTTCGGCGCTCAGTTCGATCTTGGGCGCTTCGGGCGTGTTGTCCGCCTCCACCCCGCCGACGAAGCCGGCGCGCTGCACAGACTTGGAGCGCAGGTAGTAGAGCGACTTGATGCCCTTTTCCCACGCCTGGTAGTGCAGCATCATCAGATCCCACTTGTCGACATCGGCCGGGATGAACAGGTTCAGCGACTGGGCCTGATCGATGAAGGGCGTGCGGTCGGCCGCGAATTCGAGCAGCCAGCGCTGGTCGATCTCGAAGCTGGTCTTGTAGACCGCCTTTTCCTCCGGCGTCAGGAAGTCGAGGTGCTGCACCGATCCGCCGCGTTCGAGGATCGAGTTCCACACGTTGGTCGAGTTCTTGGCCTTCTTCTCGAGCAGCTTTTCGAGATACGGATTGCGCACGATGAAGCTGCCCGAGAGGGTCTTGTGGGTGTAGATGTTGGCCGGGATCGGCTCGATGCAGGCCGAGGTGCCGCCGCAGATGATCGAGATCGACGCGGTCGGCGCGATCGCCATCTTGCAGCTGAACCGCTCCATCGCGCCCATGTCGGCGGCATCGGGGCACGGCCCGCGCTCCTGCGCCAGCAGCATCGAGGCTTCCGATGCCTTGGCGTGGATGTGCTTGAACATCTTGAGGTTCACAGCCTTGGCCATCGCGCTTTCCATCGCGATGCCCTTTTGCTGCAGGTACGAGTGGAAGCCCATCACCCCAAGCCCGACCGAACGCTCGCGCGCGGCGGAATACTTGGCACGGGCCATCTCGTCCGGCGCGCGGTCGATATAGTCCTGCAGCACGTTGTCGAGGAAGCGCATCACGTCCTCGATGAACTGCTTGTCGCCGTTCCACTCGTCCCAGGTTTCGAGGTTCAGTGACGAGAGGCAGCACACCGCGGTGCGATCATTGCCGAGGTGATCGATCCCGGTCGGCAGGGTGATTTCCGAGCACAGGTTCGAGGTCGAGACCTTGAGGCCGAGATCGCGGTGATGCTTGGGCATCATGCGGTTCACGGTGTCGTTGAAGACGATATAGGGCTCACCCGTGGCAAGGCGGGTTTCGACCAGCTTCTGGAACAGCGAGCGGGCATCCACCGTGCCGCGCACCGAGCCGTCCTTGGGGCTCTTCAATTCGAACTCGGCACCTTCGCGCACGGCCTCCATGAACTCGTCGGTGACGAGCACGCCGTGGTGCAGGTTCAGCGCCTTGCGGTTGAAGTCACCGCTCGGCTTGCGGATTTCGAGGAACTCCTCGATCTCCGGGTGCGAGATGTCGAGATAGCACGCGGCCGAACCGCGGCGCAGCGAGCCCTGCGAGATCGCCAGCGTGAGGCTGTCCATCACGCGCACGAAGGGAATGATGCCGCTGGTCTTGCCGTTGAGGCCGACCGGCTCGCCGATGCCGCGGACATTGCCCCAATAGGTGCCGATGCCGCCGCCCTTCGAGGCCAGCCACACGTTCTCGTTCCAGGTGCCGACGATGCCTTCGAGGCTGTCCGACACCGAATTGAGGTAGCACGAGATCGGCAGGCCGCGATTGGTGCCGCCGTTCGAGAGCACCGGGGTCGCCGGCATGAACCACAGGTTCGAGATGTAGTCGTAGAGCCGCTGGGCGTGATCCTGATCGTCGGCATAGGCATCGGCCACGCGGGCGAAGAGGTCCTGATAGACCTCGCCGGGCAGCAGGTAGCGATCGGTCAGGGTGTCCTTGCCGAATTCGGTCAGGCGATCATCGCGGCTCGCATCGGTGACGATGGTAAAGCGGCGATCATTGACCTTCTTGCTGTCGGTCCCAGAGGCATTGGCGGCCGCTTCCTTGGCCGCCTCGACCATCGCGCCGGCCAGCGCCTCGGTCGCCTTGGCGGCGATCAGCGCGTCCGAACCTGCATCACTCGTCTTCATGGTCACGGCTTTCTTTTCCTTCACCGGCGCTGTCACGCCCGTCCCTGTCACGGCATCATTGAGCACTTCGTCTGTCACGCCGTCGCCTGCCTTGAATTCCATCGCTTGCCCCACTTGTGTCCCCCGAATCACAACCCGGCACAAGGCCAATGTTCCGATTCTGTTCTATACAGGACGATCCACAGACTGGCCAACAGGATGTCCCCAAGGGGGTCCACAGGCTGCGCTGCTTTCGCCTCCCGACGCGCCCCGGATAAGCCCCCCGATCCGGCGACTCTTCCCCCGAGGCCCCGGTTGAGGGGAGAGGGAAAATCACCAAGGTTTGGGGGTCCGATTTGCGCCGAACCACTAGATGATGAATCAGGCCGCAGGTCCCGTCAACGGGGGATTAATCACCTAGTTACCATTCCGGAGCCGTCATCACCCCGTCACAAACCCGCGACGCGTGGACAAAGCTTGAGTCGCGGACCCTGCAAGCCCCAAATTGAATCTGTGAAGAAAAATATGGGGAGTGAATCATTCGAATCCACCCGTGAATCTTTTGCATGCGCGGCCGCATGATTGTTGCGTCAGGCAGGGGTCTGCTGCGTCAGTGCGCTGCCAGCGCGGCGATCACGTCATCGGTCGGATGATCGGCAAGATCCTTGTCGATTTCCGCCACCAGCCTTGCCCTGACCGCGCGGCCATAGGCCTTGCGCATCTCGCCCAGCGTGTGCGGCGCGGCGACGACCACGATTCCCGCATCGGGCCGGGCGACCGCCGCATCTTCGAGAACCGCCGCGGCGTGGTGCGCAAAGGCATCCTCGGCCAGCCGGTGCCTGTCGGTTTCCTCGTAACTGCTGCGCGCCGCGCCGGTGCTGGCGAAGCTGCGGCCCGGGGCATCCGTGCCCTGTTCATGCGCGGGGGGATTGTCCTGCCGTTCGGACAGGAGGGTTTCAAGGACGGGGTATGTCGCATCCCCTTCGTTGCGGAAGAGGAGCAGTTTCGCTCCGTCCGCAACCATCACCAGCGTGCCGTGTTCGACCTTCATCTGCCTGTCCTTCCAGACTTGCCGACCCGGTTGTGCGACGCCTTTCTCCCGGTTCGGGAGACAGGCTCCATCATAGCAGAAATCCGGCCGCGAATAAGCCTTTTGCGGCGCCCGCCCGATGATCGGCAAGGCGCCCAAAAGCTTGCGCTTTTCCTAAAGCGCGCTCGCGGATGCCGCCTAGGCCGGCGTGGCGAAGCGTTAGACCGCCCTGCCCTATGCGTCTCGCCTTGAACGAGAACCGCACCGGACGCCCATGAATATCCAGCAGATCAGCCGTAAAGCCGGGATCGCCCTTGTCGCCCTGCTTGCCGTCGTCATCGCGCTCAGCGGTTTCGGCATCAACCAGATCCGCTTCGGCGGCGAGATGCACCGCGTGAACCAGCAGCTCAACGATTTTAACGCGGATATCCTGCCGCCGCCGTCCTATCTGGTCGAATCCTACATGATCGCCAATCTCCTTGTGCGCGCACCGGGCAAGGCCGATGCCTATGCCGAAAAGCTCGCCGCGCTGAAGGCCGACTGGCGCAAACGGGCCGATCACTGGGCCGCCTCGGATCTCGATGCGAATCTCAAGCAAGGCCTGGCGCTCACGGTGTCGCAGGACGGCGAGGCATTCTGGCAGATCGTCGAGCAGCGCCTGATCCCCGCCGCGCGCGCGGGCGACGGGGCCGCCCAGCAGCAGGCGATGGCCGAACTCGACACTGTCTACGAACGGCACCGCGAGCGGATCGACGCGCTGGTCACCGGCGCGGCGCGGCACCAGAGCGATCTCGCCCTAAGCGCCGAATGGACCCTCACCACCATCGCCGGCTTCCTCGCGCTGGCGGTGCTGATCGTGTTTGCCGGAGTGGCGGCGGCGATCACGCTGCTGCGCCGCAAGGTGATCGAACCGCTGGTCAGCACCGCCGAAACGATGGAGCGCATGGCCGGCGGCGATCTCGACGCGGGCCGCCGTATCGAGCACGACAACAACGAGATCGGCACCATGACCCGCGCGATCGAGACCTTCCGCAAGAGCGCGATCGCCACGCGCGAGGCCGATCACGAGCGCCGCCGCGTGGTGGGGGTGCTGCGCGATCGGCTGACGGCGATGGCTTCGGGCGATCTCGATCACCCGATCCAGGAATATTTCGCGGAAGACTACAAGGGCATCCGCATGGACTTCAACCAGGCCCAGGCCGCGCTCAAGGAGCTGATTCTCTCCGTGGTCGGCTCGGCGCAGGAAATCCATCACAGCGCGGGCGATGTGAACGAGGCCGCCGCCGACCTGTCGGAACGCACCGCGCGGCAGGCGGCGACGCTGGAGGAATCGGCGGCCGCCTTGCAGCAGACCAACCAGACCATCCAGTCGAGCTCGGAACTGGCGCAGCAGACCAATGCCGAAGTCGCGCTGGCGCGTCAGAACGCCGCGCGCAACCGCGAGATCGTGGAGTCGGCGGGCGAGGCCATGGCGCAGATCCAGGCCTCCTTCACCGAAGTCGGCAACATCACCAACATGATCCAGAACATCGCCTTCCAGACCAATATCCTCGCGCTCAATGCCGGGGTGGAGGCGACCCGCGCGGGCGAGGCGGGCAAGGGCTTCGGCGTGGTCGCCACGGAAGTGCGCGCGCTGGCGCAGCGGTCCTCTGAAGCGGTGACCGCGATCCAGCAGCTGATGGCCAAGAGCGCCGAGAGCATCGCCAATGGCTCGCAGCAGGTCGCCTCATCGGGCAATGCCCTGCGCGACATGGTGGAGATCATCGACCGCGTCGGCCAACGGGTGGAACAGCTGGCCGAGGCCTCGCAGGCGCAGGCGAGCAGCCTCAACGAGGTGGACGCGGCGATCTCGAGCCTCGAACACGCCACCCAGCAGAACGCCGCCATGGCCGAGGAATCGAGCGCGGCGAGCGAAATGCTCAAGCAGGAAGTGGGCCGCCTGACCGAACGCACATCGCTTTTCACCGGCGTGGGCCGCAGCGGGAGCGGCGGGAGCGCGGCGACCCCCGTCGATCTCAGGCTCTACGGCTAGAGCGCTTTAAATCCCGCGGGCGTGGGCGGTGATCTCGCCTGCAACGCGGGGGATCAGGGGCAGCGGAATGTCGTGGCCCCAGCCCGGGATCGTCACCAGCCGCGCGCCCGAGATGTGCCGCGCGGTATCCTCGCCCGCCTCCAGCTTCACCAGCGGATCGGCCTCGCCGTGGAGCACCAGCGTCGGCGTGGTAACACTGGCAAGACGCGCGCGGCGGCAGCCATCGTCGATGATCGCGGCGAGCTGGCGCGGCAGGCCTGCGGGATAGACCGAGCGGCGCATGTTCTTCAGCACCCGCTCACGCTGGGCCTCGGCGTCGAAGGGAAAGGCCTCGCTCTCGGGGCTGCCGATATTGCGCGCAATGTTGAGGCCGTGGGCCACCAGCGTCTCCTCGTCCATGCCCTTCAGCGGCGCGATCAGCGCCTCCATCGCGTGCTTTTCGGCCTGGGGCAGCTTGCCGTTGCCGGTGGTCGACATGATCGAGGTCATGCTCATCAGCCGGTGGCCGTGGTGCACCGCCATCAGCTGGACGATCATCCCGCCCATCGACGCGCCGACCACATGGGCGCTTTCGATCCCCAGCGCGTCCATCACCCCGATGCCGTCATCGGCCATGTCCTTGAGGGTGTAGGGCACGCGGGCCGGGAAGCCGATCTTCTTGCGCAGCAGCTGGATCGGCAGATTGGGCGCGCGCGCGCCTTCAAACTTCTGGCTGAGGCCGATGTCGCGGTTGTCATAGCGGATCACGCGGAAGCCCTCGCCCACCAGCGTTTCCACCAGCTCGTCCGGCCACAGGGTCAACTGCGCGCCGAGGCCCATCACCAGCAGGATCACCTGGTGCGAAGGGTCCCCGTGATCCTCGTAGAAAATCTCGATACCGGTGTTGGGCGTGGTGATGGTGGGCATTGCGGCTGTGATCCTCTCAGGCCCGCGCGGCTATTTCCACGCGGGTCCGGCTATATCGAAGCCGCGCAGCGCCAATTGGTCAAGCACCCCGCCGCTTTCCGCCAACACCCGCAAGGGCACAACCGCGAGCGTGGTGCCTTTCGCGGTGCTGGCCTCGGCCAGCCTCTCGACCCAGATGGTCCTGAGTTCACTGCCCAAAGTCTCGTCCGCCCAGGGCCAGCAGCGGCCCAGAGCGGTCTCGAGCGGGTTCGCCATCACCGCGGGAATATCGTAGCGCCGCCAGTCCGCGCCGCGCTGCTCGACGATATCGGGGCCAGCCTCCAGCGCATCCATCGCCGCGCCGAGGCAGGGGATATGCACCTGCGGCTCGGCCTCGGCGAGGTTGTCGATGATGTCCTCGCCGCGCAAGGTCGCGGCGCGGGTAATCGGGACATTGGCCTTCTCCGCGGCGTCCTTGACCACATCGGAAGCATCGCGCGCGGTATCGCGGTTGAAGCGCAGTTCCTTCCGGAGCAGCTGGAACGAGGTGAGCAGGAAGGACTGGCGCGAATAGTCCTCTTCCTGCGCCTTGCCGAGCGCATCGAGCCGCGCCCATTGCGCCGGCGCGAGATAGTCGGAGGCGAGCTTGTCATCGGGCAGCTTGGTGAACTTGTCGCCGGAGAACATCAGCCGGAACACATCGCCCGGAGAAACCTTGGGCCGCGCGCCCAGGATGACGCGGGTTGCCTGCGCGGTCGCGTCCTCCAGCCTTTCGGGCTGCCACGGGGTGGTCTTGGGGATCGCGCGGATCTCGCCGACGAGGATGATCGTGCCGCTCGGCGTATCAATCGTCCACATCGGCGCGCCCGAGCGCTGGGCGGTGACGACGATCGCGTTGGCGGGGGTCTCGGGCTCTTGCGCGGCGAGGGGGGTGGCGATCAGCGCGGCAAGGCAGAGGAAAGACAAAGGCTTCTTCATCATAGCGACCCTTCGAGACACATCACGCGCGCCTAAAACCAGACACATGAACCGCGACCGAACCTCCCCGTCCCTAAGGCACCAGCACCGTATCCTTCGCCTCCGCCGCAAGCGCGGGGTAATCGAGCGTGTAGTGCAGCCCGCGGCTCTCCTTGCGGCGCAGGGCTGACTGGACGATCAGCTCGGCCGATTGCAGCAGGTTGCGCAGTTCAATGAGGTCGGTCGTCACGCGGAAGGCGCCGTAATAATCCTCGACCTCGCGCTTCAGCAGTTCGATGCGGCTCGCGGCGCGTTCCAGTCGCTTGGTGGTGCGCACGATGCCGACATAGTTCCACATGAAGCGGCGGATTTCGGTCCAGTTCTGCTTGATGACGACCTCTTCGTCCGAATCGGTCACGCGGCTTTCATCCCACGGCAGGATCGCAGGCGGAGCCTCCAGCGTGTCCCAGCGCGCCAGAATGTCGCGCGCTGCCGCCTCGCCGAAGACGAAACATTCGAGCAGGGAATTGGACGCCAGCCGGTTCGCGCCGTGGAGGCCGCTTTCGGTGCACTCGCCCGCCGCCCACAGCCCCGGCACATCGGTGCGCGCATCGAGGCCGACGACCACGCCGCCGCAGGTGTAGTGCTGCGCGGGCACAACCGGGATCGGCTGGCTCGTCATGTCGATGCCGAGCCCCATCAGCTTTTCATAGATCGTGGGGAAATGCCCCTTCACGAAATCGGCGGGCTGGTGGCTGATATCGAGGTGCACGTAATCAAGGCCGAAGCGCTTGATCTGATCGTCAATCGCGCGGGCGACCACATCGCGCGGGGCAAGCTCCATCCGCTCCGGGTCATAATCGACCATGAAGCGCCGCCCGGTTTCGGGGTGGAGCAGGTGCCCGCCCTCGCCGCGCACCGCCTCGGTGATGAGGAAGTTCTTGACCTCGAGATTGTAGAGGCAGGTCGGGTGGAACTGCATCATCTCCATGTTGGAGACGCGCGCACCCGCCCGCCATGCCATGGCAATCCCGTCGCCGGTCGCGCCGCGCGGGGCGGTGGAGAACTGGTAGACGCGCCCCGCCCCGCCGCTCGCGAGGATGGTGGCACGCCCGACATGACGCTCGACCCGGCCGGTGGCCTCGTCGAGCGCATAGACCCCCCACACCCGGCCCGCGGCAGAGAACTGCTCGCGGTGGCGATCGGTGATGAGATCGATGCAGGTGCGGCCCGGCAGCAGGGTGATGTTGGGGTGCGCCTCGGCCGCGCGCACCAGCGCCTGCTGCACCGCCCAGCCGGTGGCGTCGTCGACATGGACGATGCGGCGGTGCGAATGGCCGCCCTCGCGCGTCAGATGGAGCGAATCGGCGTCGCGGTTGAACGGCACGCCCAATTCGCACAGGCGATCGATCGAAGCGGGCGCGCGTTCGATCACGAATTCCACGGTCGCAAGGTCGTTGAGGCCTGCGCCCGCCACCATCGTGTCGCGGATATGATCCTCGAAGGTGTCGCCCGCATCGAGCACGGCGGCGATCCCGCCCTGCGCCCAGGCGGTCGATCCGCCGGTGAGCGAGCCCTTGGCCAGAACCAGCACGCGGGCATGCTGCGCCAGAGCCAGCGCAGCCGTCAGCCCCGCCGCGCCCGAGCCGATGACGACTACGTCATGCACGGGGCCGTTTGCATCCTCACTCGCCATGCCCGAGCCATGCCGCGCAATGCCTTGTGCCGCAAGCGCTATGCGCGGTCATAATCGATTAACGATTTCCCCCTATCGGGAAGAAAGCGGGCGTTAAGCATAACCCCGCCGCGAAGTTACGGGGCGAAAATCTATGTCTTTCATGTCGTTTATCGGGTGCAGCATGGACCGTCACGAACCGGTGCGCAGCGATGTGAAGTGGGGCGGGCTGACCTATGTCGGCCATTGCAAGCACTGCCACGAACCGATCGAGCGGCTGGCCCATCGCAAGTGGCGCAAGCGCCCCGAACAGGCCTGATCAGGCCTCTGCCGCAGCGCCTGCGGTCAGCTGCACGAAGACATCTTCCAGATCCGCCTCGCGGGTGGTGACATCCTCGATTGTCAGGCCCTGTTCCTGCAGGATGCCGAGCACCTGGCCTGCGCTCATGCGGTCCTTGTCGTAAGTCACCTCGACCTTGCGCGCCCCGTCCCATTCGACCCGGGCGAAGGCATCATGCGCCGGCGCAGCGGTGCAATCATCCGCGAGGGTGACGGCGACCACCTTTTCGCGCGCCATATCCACCAGTTCGCGGGTCGGCTTGTTGGCGATCAGCTGGCCGTGGTTGATGATCGCGATCTGGTCGCACAGCTCCTCGGCCTCTTCGAGATAGTGGGTGGTGAGCACCACCGTCACGCCCTCGCGGTTGAGTTCGCTGACCAGCTCCCACAATTGGCGCCTGAGATCGACATCGACCCCGGCGGTGGGTTCATCGAGCACCAGAATGGGGGGCGAGTGGACCATCGCCTTGGCCACCAGCAGCCGCCGCTTCATCCCGCCCGAGAGCGTGCGGGCATAGGCATTGCGCTTGTCCGACAGGCGCACGGCGGCGAGCAGTTCCTCGCTGCGACGCAGGGCCTTGGCAATGCCGTAGAACCCGGCCTGATTCTCCAGCACCTCGAAGGGGGTGAAGAAGGGATCGAACACGATTTCCTGCGGCACGATACCGATCGAACGGCTGGCGTTGCGACGGTCGCGGTCAATATCGAAGCCCCAGATCTCGGCCGTGCCCGAGGTCTTGTTGACCAGCCCTGCAAGGATGTTGATCAGCGTCGACTTGCCCGCGCCATTGGGGCCGAGCAGGCCGAAGATCGAGCCTTCGGGCACATCAAAGCTCACCCCGCCCAGCGCCAGCTTGCCTTCGGTGACGGTGCCATTGGCGCCCTTCGCCGGAGCGTAGCGTTTGGCGAGATTGTCGATGCGGATGGCGGGAGCGGCGGACATAGGGCCAGCCCTAGGCAAGCGGGGCGGCAAAGGCAATTGCACTGGCGCGGCTGGCGCGTTATCGGCGTGGGCCATGAGCATTGCCCCTCCCGAAGTCCTGCTGGTCGATACCGCGCGCGTGAGCTGCGACGGGGCCAGCGCCATCCGCGGCGGCGCGGGCTATCGTCCGGCCGCGCTTGGTCACCCGCGCGTCTATCTCCAGATCGACGAGCACGGCTATGTCGATTGCGGCTATTGCGACCGGCGCTTCGTGCTGAAGGGCGGCCCGGCCGATGGCGCAGATCAGGCGAGCCTGCCTGATATTGCCGCAGGCGCCAGCTGATCGGTCCGCTCAGCGGCGGTTAAGGCTGGGCGGCGTAACGCTCAGGGCCATAACTCCAGCGGAGAAACGCATCATGTCCCGTTTGACTGCCCTGTCCCGCCCGCTTGCCGCCGGTGTTGCGACTGCGCTTGCCTGCGCGATTGCCCTGCCTGCCGCAGCGCAGGATGACACCAAGCCCGCCTCGCCTGCGCAAACCAAGGGCGAGGCACGCCTTGCCAAGATGCTCGAAGGCCGCGTGGCGGGCGAGCCGGTGCGCTGCATCCGCGACCAGCGCAACGTGCCGATGCAGACGATCGACAAGACCGCCTATGTCTATGGCCGCGGCAACACGATCTGGGTCCAGCGCACCGCCAATCCCGACAATATCGACAGCAATGATGCGCTGGTGACGATCCGCTTCGGCGCGAGCGAGCTGTGCAAGCTCGACCAGATGAACACGGTCGACCGCGTGCTCGGCTTCATGACCGGCGTGGTCTTCTTCGAGGATTTCGTCCCCTATACCCGCGTCAAGGATGCAGGCTCGGCCGATAGCTGAGCCGCGCCGCAGCTGGCACAGGCGAGGGGCGCTGGGCAGGTCGGCTGCCCGCTGAGCCCGAGATA
The DNA here is from genome assembly GCA_903934325.1 of uncultured Alphaproteobacteria bacterium. Classification (GTDB taxonomy): domain Bacteria; phylum Pseudomonadota; class Alphaproteobacteria; order Sphingomonadales; family Sphingomonadaceae; genus Erythrobacter. Next base: position 14,750 of record CAIZNH010000004.1, read on the forward strand.
GCGGCAATCCCCAAGGCTCTGCCGGCCCGTCAGCGCCAGCAGCGCGGCACCCGCCCCGTCCTGTGCGAAGATCCGCGCATCGCGGCGGATGGCTGCGGCTTCGGCGTGCAGATCCGCGAGCGAGACCGGTGCGGCGTGCAGCGCGCGGCGCTCCTCGAAGGCGCGCTGGCGGCACACGGGTTCGGCTTCACGGAAAAGCGGCGGCGCAGCGGCGGCACTGTGCGGAACTTGCGGAGCTTGCGGTGCCTGCAGCGCGGCATCACGGCCCTCGCGCCGCCCGCCCTGCATTCTTCCCACGGCCCAACTGGCCAGAGCGATCAGACCGGCCAGCCCCCCCAAGGCTGCCGGATCAAGGTCCAGTCCCATCATGTCCTCCGCCTGCAACGCAGCCGGACAGCCTCCCGTAGCCGAACAGCAGCATTGCGAATCGTCACACCAGAACTCCCGAGGGTGCGACCGGCAGCATCATGCCGCAGGAGCGCCCCCGGGGGTATGCGGGGTGTGGCGGAGCATCAGGCGCGCGAGTTAAGCGCGGGCCATGGCCTGCATGCGGGCGATGATCTCCTCGGCCTGGAGCATGATGCGGTCGATCAGCTCCTTGCAGGTCGGGATGTCGTGGATCAGGCCTGCCACCATGCCGCAGCTCCACGCGCCCGCGTCCATCGTGCCCTCGGTCATGATCTTGGGGTAGACGCCCGCGACTTCGGGCAGGATGTCCTGAATGGTGATGGCATCGCCCAGATCCTTCTCCTTCTGGATCAGGCGCTCGACCGCGGCATTGTTGAGCACGCGCTCGGTGTTGCGCAGCGGGCGCATGACAAGGCGCGTGTCGAGTTCGCTGGCGGCGAGGATCGCCTGCTTCACGTTCTCGTGGACGGGCGCTTCCTTGGTCGCGATGAAGCGGGTGCCCATGTTCATCCCCTGCGCGCCCATGGCGAGGCTGGCGACGAGGCTGCGGCCGTCGGCCATGCCACCGCTGGAGACGAAGGGGATGTCGAGCTCGTCCGCAGCGCGCGGCAGCAGGATGAAGTTGGGCACGTCGTCCTCGCCCGGGTGGCCGCCGCATTCGAACCCGTCGACGCTCACCGCGTCGCAGCCGATGTCCTGCGCCTTCAGCGAGTGGCGCACCGAGGTGCACTTGTGGATCACCTTGATCCCCGCATCCTTCAGCGGCGGCAGCAGGTCGACCGGATTGCGCCCGGCGGTCTCGACCACCTTCACGCCGCCGTCGATCACCGCCTTCACAAGGCCCGGATAATCGGGCGGGGTCAGCGTCGGCAGGATGGTGAGGTTCACGCCGAAGGGCTTGTCGGTCATGTCCTTGCAGCGCGCGATTTCATTGGCGAGCTTTTCGGGCGTGCCCTGCGTCAGGCCGGTGATGATGCCGAGCCCGCCCGCATTGGAGACGGCGGCGGCCATCTCGGCGAACCCGACATAATGCATGCCGCCCTGGATGATGGGGTGCTCGATGCCGAACATTTCGGTGATCGCGGTCTTCATGGCGTATGGTCTCCCGTCCAATGCTGTGTTTGGACACGACACAAGCCTGTTTGCGAGGCCCTTTCAAGCCCGCTTTTGGGGAGGCATGGCGGCCTCCACGGATGCCGTAGCGTCAGTTCGGGAGGGGTGGCCGGGCGGACGGGAGGCGGTGGGATCGGTTCGCTCCCTGCCCGTCCGGCACGCCTTATCTGCCCCGCCACGCGGGCGGGCGCTTTGATCCGGCTCAAACGGCCTGAAAAATCAGTTAGCTGCGGGTGAAGGACAGCGAGAAGGTTACCGGGACCGCCGGGGTGATCGAGGGCAGTTGCGCCAGCGCGCGCAATTCGCCGAGTTCGTCGGTCAGGCCGAACATGTCGGTCGAGATGATGACCGGCGCGGTCGGCACCACGGTGACGCGGTCGGCACCGACGCGGGTGACCAGCACCTCGGTATCGATATCGGCCGATGCGCCCTTGATCGTCACGCTCGCCTTGAGCGGGCGGGTGAGCGACTGGCCCACGGCAAGGCCCGCAAAGCCGGCCGGATCGAGCTTGGCGGTGATGGTGGCCTTGGGGTTCTCGGCCACGGCGAAGAAGAGCTCGCGCATCCGCTCGTTGCGGATATCGACCCCGGTGTTGACCGAGGCGAGATCGATATCGAGGCTCGCCGTGCCATCGGCGGCGACGGTGCCGGAGAGCTTCTCGAAGCGGTTGGCCTCGGCAATCTCGCCCGCCTTGATGCTGACATAGGACAGGCGCGATCCGGCCGGATCGAGCGTCCATGCGCCTTCCGTTACCGGAGCAGCCTCGGCCACATCATCCTTGGGCGCCTCGGCCTCCTTCCCGGCACAGGCCGCAAGGCCAAGCGCAAGAGCGGCAGCGAGGGGAGCAAGGAGGCGCAGGTTCGTCACAGGCAATACCTTTGGGCGGAAATGTCAGGGCGCAGAGATATGCGATTTGCTGCCGCGCGCAATGGGGCGTTGCAGCTTACTCCCACTCAATCGTGCCCGGCGGCTTCGACGTATAGTCGTAGACCACGCGGTTGATGCCCTTCACCTCGTTGACGATGCGGGTGGCGACGCGGGTGAGGAAACCGGCGTCATAGGGGAAGACGTCGGCGGTCATCCCGTCGGTCGAGGTCACGGCGCGCAGGGCGCAGACCGAATCGTAAGTGCGCCCGTCGCCCATCACGCCAACCGTCTTGACCGGCAGCAGCACCGCGAAGGCCTGCCAGATCGCATCATAGAGGCCCGCATTGCGGATCTCCTCAAGGTAGACCGCATCGGCCTTGCGCAGGATGTCGCAGCGTTCCTTGGTCACCTCGCCGGGGATGCGGATCGCAAGACCCGGGCCGGGGAAGGGGTGGCGACCGACGAAGGCGTCGGGCAGACCCAGCTCGCGGCCGAGATCGCGCACCTCGTCCTTGAACAGCTCGCGCAGCGGCTCGACCAGCGACATGTTCATGCGCTCGGGCAGGCCGCCGACATTGTGGTGGCTCTTGATCGTGACGCTCGGCCCGCCGGTGAAGGAGACCGACTCGATCACATCGGGATAGAGCGTGCCTTGGGCAAGGAACTCCGCCCCGCCGATCTTCTTGGCCTCGGCCTCGAACACGTCGATGAAGGTCTTGCCGATGAACTTGCGCTTGGCTTCGGGATCGGTGAGCCCCGCAAGGCCGCCGAGGAACAGCTCTTCGGCCTCCACGTGAACCAGCGGGATGTTGTAATGGTCGCGGAACAGGGTGACGACCTGCTCGGCCTCGTTCATGCGCATGAGGCCGTGGTCGACGAAGACGCAGGTCAGCTGGTCGCCGATCGCCTCGTGGATCAGCACCGCGGCAACCGCCGAATCGACCCCGCCCGAGAGGCCGCAAATGACCCGCTTGTCGCCCACCTGTTCGCGGATTTCCGCGATCTTGGTCTTGCGGAATTCGGCCATGGTCCAGTCGCCCGCAAGGCCGCAGACATGGCGCACGAAATTGGCAATCAGCTTGCCGCCATCGGGGGTGTGGACCACCTCGGGATGGAACTGGGTGCCGTAGAAGCGCCGCGCCTCGTCCGCGATCACCGCGAAGGGCGCGCCGTCGGAGGTGGCGACGATTTCGAAACCGGGGGCAAACTGGGTGACCTTGTCGCCGTGGCTCATCCACACCTGATGGCGCTCGCCCACGGCCCACAGGCCGTTGAACAGCGCGCATTCGGCGGTGACGGTGAGGAAGGCACGGCCGAACTCGCCGCCTTCACCGGTTTCATGCCCGGGCTTCACCTCGCCGCCCAGCTGGTGGCTCATCACCTGCTGGCCATAGCAGATGCCAAGGATCGGAACGCCCGCCTCGAACAGGGCTTGGGGCGCGCGCGGAGAGCCGTCGTCGGGCACGCTCGCAGGGGAGCCTGACAGGATGATGCCCTTGGGCTTCATCCGCCGGAACGCCGCCTCGGCCTGGGTGAAGGGCGCGATTTCCGAGTAGACCCCCGCCTCGCGCACGCGGCGCGCGATCAGCTGGGTCACTTGGGAGCCGAAGTCGACGATCAGGATCGACTCAGGGGCGGCAGAATCGGCCGCAGCGGGGCTGGAGTGGTGCGCGCTCATGGCGGCGAATTACGGAGCGCGCCGAGCGAAGTCCAGCATCGCAACACAGCGATCCGTATTTTTGCGGTGCAGCATTTTTTTCCTGCATGATTTCGGGTGGTTCCCGGAAAAATATCGGTTTCAGGTTGCAATCTTTGGAACCATTCTCGCGCATTTCGCATTTGCACAGTTCTCTTGTGCACTGCACCAGAGTTTCAAACAGCAACTGAATGCCGGCCAACGGCATCGATCCCTTCTGACACCCTCTCAAATCCGGAGTTCTTCTCATGCGTTTCATCCTCCCCCTGATCGCTCTCGCCGCCGTCGCCGCCCCGGCTGCTGCGGAAACCGTGACCGTGCGCATCGCCTATGGTGATGTCGACGTGACCAGCGCCGAAGGCCGCGCCGCGCTCGAAACGCGCATCAACGCGCAGCTGCGCAAGGCCTGCACCACCGAGGCGGCTGGCCGCTTTGCCTTCGGCCGCACCGTTGTCGACAGCAAGTGCGTCGCCGAAGCCCGCACCGTGGCGCTGGCCGAAGTCGAGCGCGTCGCCGCCGCGGAAGCCCGCAACGGCCGTGCGGTCGCTGCCAACTAAGCGACAAGCCTCTGAAAACACGAGCGGCCGTCGGAGCGATCCGGCGGCCGTTTGCGTTTGACCCGGCGCATTATGTTGCGTTTCATGCAACTAAAATTGGTCTTTTCGCATTTGCAATATAATCGCCCTGTCACCAGATAGCGCTCACGCGATGGGCGCCGGGCTCCTCTCTCTCCACCCGGCATTTCCTCTGGACCATCGCATGGTGGAAGAAGGCCGAAGACGGCTGCTCCGCCAGCCTGCCAGATCCGGCGTTGACGGCCTCTCCCCCCTCGGCCGTTAGGATCCGCCGGATGCCCTGCCATCCCCCCGGCCGGGCAAGCAGCACGCGAGACGCGGTCGCCAGTCCTCCCCCCCCTAACATTGGTGACCGCGTCTCCAGCGGCTGCACGCGCCCCTGTGTCGCACACCCCGCCACGCGCATTTCTGCCCCACTACGCAACAACCTCTAGTTGCGGGGGTGAAACATTTTTATTCGCGATAGGGTTTGAATATTACGCGCTCATTCCCATATAATGCACGGGCCCGGGCGGCGAGACCTCTCCCCCCCTCTCCCTTGCTGACCCGGGCCGCCCAAACAAAAAACCAGAACAAGGGAAACCAAAACCATGACCATGATCAGCGAAAAGGCTTTCGCCCTGCTGCTCGCCGTTGCTATCAGCGGCACCGCGTTCAACACGTTTATCGTGTAACGCGCTGGCAGGCCAAAGCCTCATGCGGCCCGGTTCCTCACCAGAGGAGCCGGGCCGTGCTGTATCCGGCGCCTAGTCGATCCCGCCGAGCCGCTCGGCTTCCTCGCGCAGTTCGGTCTTGAGCAGCTTGCCGATATGGCTGCGCGGCATCTCCGCGATCACGTGGAGTGCGGCAAGCCGCTGGGTCTTGCCCAGCCGCACATTCACCGCCGCCATGATCGCTGCCGGATCGCCATTGCCCTTCAGCACCACGAAGCCGACCGGGGTCTCCCCCCAGGCACGCGAAGGCACACCGACCACCGCCGCCTCGGCCACACCCGCCTCCTTCAGCAACTCGGCCTCGAGATCGCTGGGATAGATGTTGAACCCGCCCGAGATGATCATGTCCTTGGCGCGGCCGACCAGCTCGACAAAGCCTTCCGCGTCGACCCGCCCGATATCGCCCATGCGCATCCACGCCTCGCCCGTCGCCGGGTCGATCCACTGCGCCTCGGCGGTCTTGTCGGGGCGGTTCTTGTAGCCGCTCATCATGGTGAGGCTGCGACCGATCATGTTGCCGGGGGTGCCGGGCGGCACCTCGCGGTCTTCATCATCCACCACCTTCAACTCGCTCCCCGGCGCAGGACGCCCGACCGTGTGGAGCTTGTCGGGGAACTCGTGGCACGCAAGCAGGCACACGACGCCGCCCTCGGTCATCGAATAGATCTCGATCAGCCCGCCGGGCATCCGGCGCAGCACCTCGCGCTTCAACTCGGCAGAAAAGGGCGCGGAGGTGCAATATTTGAGCTTGAGGCTGGAGAGGTCAAAATCCTCAAACCCTGCGAAGTCCATCAGCCGCTGGTATTGCACCGGCACCAGCATGGTGATGGTCGTCCGGTCAGCCTGCGCGTGGGTGAGCCACTTGGCGCAATCGAACTTGCCCATCACCCGCACGCAGCCGCCCGCCAGCAGCACCGGCAGGAAGGCGACCATGGTGGTGTTCGAATAGAGCGGGGTCGAAGCGAGCGAGCGCACCTCCAGCCCTGCCCCCAGATAGGAAAGCGCCGTCGCCGCAAACTGCCGCCAGCGCATCTGGTGCGAATGGACGATGCCCTTGGGGATGCCGGTGGTGCCGGAGGAATAGATGATGTTGAACGGATCTTTCGGCCCGGGCACGAAGTCCGGAGCCCGCGTCCCCGGAGGGGCCATCCACTGATCGATGATTTCGAGCGGCACGTGGATCAGGCCCGACATGAAATCCGGCCCGAGCTCCGCCGCCTTGGCCGCGTCGATGAACAGATGGATCGCGCCCGAATCCTTCGCCATGCCTTCGAGCTGCTCAGGGCTTGCGCTGGTGGTGAGCGGCGCGGCGACCCCGCCTGCCCGCACCGCCGCCAGAAAGACCAGCGCATATTCGACTGTGGAGGTGCCGAGGATCGCCACCGACTGCCCGCGCTGGAGCCCCGTCTCCACCAGCCGCGCCGCCAGCCGCTCGACCAGCCCGACCAGCTCGGCCCAATAGACCTCGCGGCGTTCGTCGCGCAGCGCCAGTTCGTCACCGCGCAGGCGCGACCACTCCATCAGGATGTCGGGGAAGCTGCCGAAAGGCTCGGCAAGGCGGCTCATCATCATCTCTTGGCTCATGACGGCCATGCATAATCGGCGGGGTCACAGGCGCAAAGGATTTGCGCAGACGCTCGCGAAAGTGGCAGGATGCCCATGAGGAGAAGGACACGAGATGATCAGCAAGGCAGGCATGATCGCGCTGGCCGCATTGGCGCTTACGGGAGCGCAGGCCGGCGCGCAGGAGCAGGCGGCGGAGCCCTTGCAGGTCACGGTGGTGCTCGCCCATCCCGATGACGAGCTGTTCATGGCCCCCGCGCTGGCGGCGCTGGCGCGGCAGGGAGCGCGGGTCCAGATCGCCTATGCCACGCAGGGCGACGCCGGGCCGGGCGTATCGGACCTCAAGCCGGGCAAGGCGCTGGGCGAGGTGCGGCTGAAGGAAGCCTTCTGCGCCGCCGAAGCGCTCGGCGCGGCCTCGGTGGCGAGCCTCAATCGCGGCGACGGGACGCTTGGGCTCAATGCCCACCACGAGGGAAGCACGGCGGGCAAGCTGCTGGTCGATCTCGATTCATGGCTGGCCGAAACCGACATGATCCTCACCTGGGGGCCGGACGGCGGTTATGGCCATGCCGATCACCGCATGGTGAGCGCGATTGTCACCCAGATCGCGCAGGCCCGCCCTCCGGGCCAGCGCCCGAAGCTGCTCTATGTCGGCATCCCCGCAGGCAGCCTGCCGCCGGTGCCCGAGATGGCTGATTGGGCCACCACCGATCCCGCGCTGCTGACCGAAACGATCGCCTACACCCCCGCCGATCTCGCCGCCGCCAAGGCCGCCGCGATGTGCCATGTCACCCAGTTTCCCGAAGCCTCCCGCCAAGGCATGATGGGGCTGTTCGATGCCACCATGTGGCGCGGGCGTGTGCATTTCCGCCCCGCGTTCTGAAGCCTTCGACGAAGCGCCCTCGTCACCCGTGGAAAAGCGCCCCCAAGGGGCCTCCCGCAGTTGGGTTTCCCGTCTTCAGCGCCTATATGATGGGCCATGGACGAGAACACCAATCAACCCCCCGCAAAGCTGCCCAACGCCAATGAATATGGCGCGGATTCGATCAAGGTTCTGAAGGGCCTCGATGCCGTTCGCAAACGGCCCGGCATGTATATCGGCGACACCGATGACGGCAGCGGCCTGCACCACATGGTGTTCGAAGTCTCGGACAACGCGATCGACGAGGCGCTGGCGGGGCATTGCGACCTCGTGCTGATCGAACTGAACCCCGATGGCTCTGTCAGCGTCGAGGATAACGGGCGCGGCATTCCCACCGGTATGCACCCTGAAGAGGGCGTCTCGGCGGCCGAAGTGATCATGACCCAGCTGCACGCGGGCGGGAAGTTCGAGAACACCTCGGACGACAATGCCTACAAGGTTTCCGGCGGCCTCCACGGCGTCGGCGTCTCGGTGGTGAACGCCCTCAGCGAGTGGCTCGAACTCACCATCTGGCGCGAAGGCCAGGAACACTGGATGCGCTTCGAGCTTGGCGATGCGGTCGGCCCGCTCAAGGTGGTGGGCGATGCACCCAAGGTTGACGGCAATTCTGACGCCAACGGTTTCAAGAAGGGCACCCGCGTCACCTTCAAGGCGAGCCACGAGACCTTCAAGAACGTCACCGAATTCGATTTCGACAAGCTCGAACACCGCTACCGCGAGCTTGCCTTCCTCAATTCCGGCGTGCGCATCAAGCTGCGCGACAAGCGCCACGAGGAGGTGCTGGAGCATGACCTCTTCTACGAGGGCGGGATTGCGGCCTTCGTCAAATATCTCGACCGCAACAAGCAGCCGCTGATCCCCGAGCCTATCGCTGTCTCGGCTGAGAAGGACGGGATCGGCATCGACGTCGCGCTCGAATGGAACGATTCCTATTACGAGAACGTCCTCGCCTTCACCAACAACATCCCCCAGCGCGACGGCGGCACGCACCTTGCTGCGTTCCGCGCCGCGCTGACCCGCACGCTCAACAACTATGCCGAGCGTTCGGGGATGCTGAAGAAGGAGAAGGTCAGCCTGTCGGGCGAGGATATGCGCGAAGGCCTCACCGCCATCGTCAGCGTCAAGCTGCCTGACCCCAAGTTCTCCAGCCAGACCAAGGACAAGCTGGTCAGCTCCGAAGTGCGCTCGCCATTGGAAGCCCTGATGGGCGAGAAGATGACCGAGTGGCTGGAAGAAAACCCCAATGATGCGCGCTCGATCATCCAGAAGATCATCGACGCCGCCGCCGCCCGCGAAGCCGCCCGCCGCGCCCGCGAAATGAGCCGCAAGGGGGCGATGAGCGTCGCCAGCCTGCCCGGCAAGCTCGCCGATTGTCAGGAACGCGATCCGGCCAAGTCCGAGCTGTTCCTCGTCGAAGGGGACTCCGCAGGCGGATCGGCCAAGCAGGGTCGTGACCGCAAGACGCAGGCGATCCTGCCGCTGAAGGGCAAGATCCTCAACGTCGAGCGCGCGCGGTTTGACCGGATCATCTCGTCCAAGGAAGTCGGCACCCTCATTCAGGCGATGGGCACCGGCATCCGCGACGAGTTCAACCTCGAAAAGCTGCGCTACCACAAGATCGTCATCATGACCGACGCGGACGTGGACGGCGCCCATATCCGCACCCTGTTGCTCACCTTCTTCCACCGCCAGATGCCCGAGATCATCAAGGCCGGGCACCTGTTCATCGCCCAGCCGCCGCTGTTCAAGGTGTCGAAGGGGCGCAGCGAGGTCTACCTCAAGGATCAGGCCGCGCTTGATCGCTATCTGGTCGATGCCGGATTGCAGGGCCGGGTGCTGGAAACGCAGGGCGGCGCGCGGTCCGGCCCCGATCTGCGCGCGATTGTCGATGGTGCGCTGAGGCTCAAGAACCTGCTCGGCTTCGTGCCGCGCCGCTATGATCTCGGCATTGTCGAACAGATGGCGCTGACCGGTGCGCTCGAACCCGGGCTGTCGGGCGATGCGCTTGCTGCGGCGCTCGAACGCGCTGCCGGACGGCTTGGCGCGGGCGACCGCGAGGCGCGCTGGAGCGCATCGCAGCGCGAAGACGGCACGGTGGTGTTCGAACGCCTGTGGCGCGGGGTGACCGACGTGCACGAGATCGACGCACGCTTCCTCACCAGCACCGAAGGGCACAAGCTCCACGGCCTCGCCGCCGCCCAGGCCGAGACCTATGCCACCCCCGTCAGCCTCGTTCGCGGCGATGCCGCACCCGAGGAGCCGGAAGCCGAACCCGTCGCCGCCGATCCGCTCGCTGGCGAGGCGGAGGAACCGGTGGCCGCACCGGCGATCACGCTGGACGGCACGATCAGCCGCCCGACCCAGCTGCTCGACGCGATCTTCGCTGCCGGGCGCAAGGGCCTGTCGATCGCCCGCTACAAGGGCCTTGGCGAAATGAACGCCGAACAGCTGTGGGAAACCACCCTCGATCCCGAGGCGCGGGTGCTGCTGCAGGTCAAGGTCGAGGATGCCGACGTCACCGACGAGATCTTCACCCGCCTGATGGGCGACGTGGTCGAACCGCGCCGCGAGTTCATTCAGGATAACGCGCTCAACGTGGCAAATCTCGACGTATAGGCCAGCAAGCAATGTCCCATCAGCTCCACCGCACCGACGAATTGCAGCACGCGAGTTTCCTGCTGGTTCTGGCGGTGGTGAGCCTGTTGATGACGGTGATCGTGTGGCCCTTTGCCCAGCCGCTGCTGTGGGCGGCACTGGCCGCGATCATGTTCCAGCCGCTTTATCGCTGGATGCTGCGCAAGATGGGCGGGCGGCGCAATCCGGCGGCGATTTCCTCGCTGGGGGTGATTTTCTTCGCGGTGCTGGTGCCCGCGCTGTGGCTGGCAACGCTCGTGGTGCAGGAGGCGCTGGTGCTGGTCGCCACCTTGCAGGCCCAGCCGCTCGACCTCGCGACCAGCTTTGACCGCGCCTATGGCATGCTGCCGGAAGTCGCGCAGCAAGCGGTCGACCGTTCGGGCTGGGCCGACATGGCCAATGTGCAGACCAAGCTCGAAGGCCTGCTGGCCGAAAGCGCCGGGATGATCGCGTCCCAAGCGGTCTCGATCGGCAGCGGAGCGCTGGGCTTCCTGCTGGCCTTCAGCGTCGGGCTTTACGTGATGTTCTTCCTGCTGCGCGACGGCGAGCGGATCGGGCGCACGGTGCTGCGCACGATTCCCGTGGAACGCTCGATTTCCGAGCGGCTGGCGCAGCGGTTCCTCGGCATCGTGCGCGCGACGATCAAGGGATCGGGGGTCGTCGGGCTGGTGCAGGGCGTGCTGGCGGGGATCAGCTTCTTTATCGTCGGGCTGGAATCCGCACTGCTGTTCGGCGTGCTGACCACGGTCTTCGCGCTGGTGCCGGTGATCGGCGCGGGGGCAGTCTATGTGCCGGTCGGCCTGTGGCTGCTGATCGCGGGCGAGGCGTGGCAGGGCATCTTTGTGCTGGTGTTCGGCTTTGCGGTGATCTCCTCCTCCGACAACGTGCTGCGCCCGATTCTGGTGGGCCGCGACACGGGCATCCCGGACTGGATCATTCTGGTGACCACCCTGGGCGGGATCAGCTTCCTCGGCTTTTCCGGCATCGTGCTCGGGCCGCTGGTGGCGGGGCTGTTCCTTGCCAGCTGGTCGATCCTGCAGGAACAGCGGGACGAGGATGCGCGGGCGACGGAGGACGAGATCGAGCCGATCACGGTCGACGCCTCGGGCCGCGCCGCCGCTTCGGCCGAGTGAGGCCGCGATGCGATCGCTGACCCGCCCGGGCAGTCAGGCCGAAGCCGCAGGGCGCCTGCTGCTCGCGGGCCTTGTGGTGGTGATGCTGCCCGCCCTGCCTCTGGGCAATTACCTGATCTACCCCTTCGTGATCCTCACCACCTGGTTCCACGAGATGGGCCACGGCCTCACCGCGCTGGCCACCGGACAGGATTTCGAGCGGCTGATGATCTTCGCCAGCGGATCGGGCGTCGCCGAAAGCCGCATCGCCGGTGATGCCGCGCCCTGGGTGCCCGCCGCGATTGCCGCAGGCGGCCCGCTCGCACCGTGCCTTGTGGGCGCGCTGCTGATTTTCGCGAGCGCCTGGCGCAAGGCGTGGCGGCCGGTGCTGTGGCTGACCGCAGCGGCGATCATCGCCAGCGTGGTGATCTGGGTGCGCTCTCCGGTCGGCTATGCCGTGCTGCCGCTGGTGGCGGCGTGCCTTGCGCTGGTCGCATGGCGCGCCGGGCCGACCTTCACGCGCTTTACGCTCCAGTTCCTCGGCATTCTCGCGGCGATGAGCATGCTGCGGGACTTCCACTATCTCTTCACCCGCGAGGCGGTGATCGAAGGGCGCGCGGTTCTCTCCGACACCGGCCAGATCGGCGCTGTCACCGGCCTGCCTCACTGGGTGTGGGCGGCTGCAATCCTGCTGCTGTCTGCCGCGATGGTAGGGGCCGCCCTGAGGTTTGCGCTGGCCGAGAAGCGGCTCAACCCGCCGCGCCCGCTGCCGGCGAATGTGCTCCAGTTCCGGCGGGACTAACCGGCAGCCCGGTTTGGCGCTTGTGTCAGTGGGGTGGCTTGTCCGCCTGCGGTAAACTCGGCCCCATGGACATCACCGAAGTCGCCGACCGGCTCGCGATAGCCGAAACCCTTGCGCTCTATTGCCGCGGGATCGACCGCTGCGACGCGGAGCAGCTTGCCGCAGTCTTCACCCCCGATGCGCGGATCGACTATGGCGACGGGGCAAAGCCGATTGCCGAGACCATCCCCGGGCTGATGGCAGGTCTGGGCTCGATGCGGCTGACCCAGCACAACATCTCCAACACCGTGATGCGCCTGTCAGGCGAGACCGCGCGGGCCGAGACCAATTGCGTCGCGCTGCACATCATCCCGACGCCCGACGGCGAGATCGAGCTCGTGGTCGGCGGCCGCTATCTTGATCGGCTGGTGAAGCTGGAGGGTCGCTGGCGGATTGCCGAGCGGCTCTATGTGATGGACTGGAACCGCACCTCCCCCGCCACGATGCAGCTGGCGGGCGGATTGTTCGACGGCTTGCAGCGCCGCGGCGCGCGGGTGCCGGAGGATCCTTCGGTCGCTTGGTGGGAAGAAGGTTAGAACGCCACTTTCAGCGTGTTCACACCCGAGGCATCGGTCCCAGCCTCGCCCGACAGGCCGATGAACATCGTGTCGACGATCCGCGCGAGCTTCTTCTCGGTCAGCTTGTCACCCAGATAAATCAGCGCATCGGGCAGGGTATAGTTGCTGATCATCTGGTTGATCAGCGACAGCGCCTCGTCAATCTCCAGCCCGGCAAAGAAGCCTTCGGCCTGGGCTTCGGCGATCAACTCGCACAGGTAGTGGTCGGCGAGATCGACATAGGAGCGCACCCGCTCGAAATTGGCCGCGCCCATCTCGCACAGGATGGTGAAGTGCTCCGGATCATCGCGGAAACGGCCCTGCGAGATGATGAAGCGGCGGCGGAAAAACTCGTACATCTTGCGCTGCGGCGGGAGGTGCGAGGCCAGCACTTCCTCCATCACCGCCATATGCGGGGCGAGCCACGTCTGTGCAACGGCATCGAACAGATCGTCATAATCGTCGAACAGCGCCTCGAACCGCGCGCGGGTGAGGCCGCTTTCGGCCATCGCCACGGTCCACGCAATCTCGGACCCGCGTTCCTTCACGAGATCGAGCACGTGGCGGGCGACGCGTTCGCGTTCCTGATCGCGCAAGGTCGGGTTCAAAGCCATGGGTCCGCGCGTCTCCTTGATCTGGCGCAACATAGGCCAGACAGACGCAAGCTTAAAGGGTCAGCCCAAGATTTTTGTGCGGCGCAGCAATGCCGTTCGTCGATTAGCGCGCCTTTTGGCCCGTCACACCACCGGCGGCATGGGGAAGAAGGTCGAGGTCTTGCGCATATAGACCGCGTATTTGTTGCCCTTGGTCTTGTGGAGGTTCTTCTCCATCATGTTCACGCCCGACCAGCGCATCAGCGTGAAGCTGAGGAACAGCGGCCCGGCCACCGTGGCCGCGGCATATGCCCAGCCGGCCGCGGCGCAGGTCAGCCAGATGCCCCACCAGGCGCAGAAATCGCCGAAATAATTGGGGTGGCGGGTGTAGCGCCACAGTCCGGTGTCGAGCACATAGCCCTTGTTGCTCGGGTCCGCCCGGAAACGCGACAGCTGCCAGTCACCGACCCATTCGAAGAACACGCCAAGGCACCACAGGGCAAAGCCGCCCCAGGCCAGCGGGGTGATCGGGGCAGGCGCGGGGCTGGCGAGGATGCCGACCTGCGCCGGGCTGGAGACCAGCAGCAGCAGCCCCGCCTGCATCAGCCACACACGGGTGAGCGTCGCTTGCGCAAACCGGCCCTGTTCGCGCGCGCCCTTGAGCATGTGGCGATAGCGCCGGTCCTCGCCCTCGCGCCGCCAGCGGCGGAACAGGTAGACGCCGAGGCGCAGGCCCCAGGCCACCGTCATTCCCATGATCAGCGTGCCGAGATCGCCCGGCCCGCCCGGCACGTGCAGCCAGCTCATGAAGGCCACAAGCGCCATCCCCGCGCCCCAGAAGGCGTCGATGAAGCTCACATCATCGATCTTCACGCTGATGCGCCACTGGATCAGCACCAGCACGAGCACCACGGCGGCATTCAGAGCGAGCGCCTCAAACATCGTTCTTCCCCGCGATAATGTCGCGCGCCTGCTGTTCGAGCACCTTGAACCTTTCGTAATCGGGAAGCTTGGAGCGGAACCACTCGGCAATCTTGAGCAGGTCCTCGCCGTAATTGCCGGTCGGCATCATCGGCGGGCCGAAGCTGATGCGCTTGTGCACATTGTCGGCAAAGGCCGGGACGATCGGCACATTGGCCGCCCGCGCGATGTGGTAGAAGCCGGACTTCCACTTGCCGTCGCTCTTGCGGGTGCCCTCGCAGGCGATCACCAGCGCGAGTTCATCACGCGCGGCGAATTCGGCGGCGACCTGTTCGGTGGCGTTGAGGCGGCTGCGGCGATCGACCGGAATCCCGCCCATGTCGAACATGAAGTTCTTCATCAGCCCCTGGAACAGCGTGTGCTTGCCCATGAAATTGGGCTTCACGCCCTCTTCATGCGTCGCGCCGGTGAAAAACACGAAATCCCAGTTGGAAGTATGCGGCGCGCCCGCCAGCACATATTTCTTGAGATGCCTGGGCAGCGGATCGACGACCTTCCAGCCCTGTGCGTACCAGATCGCAAGAATGATCCGGCGCACGATGCGCGACAGCAGCGTCGGCTTGCGGTGGTGGTTATACGGCAATGGCTAATCTCTCCCCACGCGTGTCTGCCCGCATTATAAGGCGTTACGCAAGGGGGCCGGGTGGGGTTTCAGACAGGCTGTTTACATCCGGAACACGCCGAAGGCCGGTCGTTCGGCAATCGGGGCTTCGAGACACGCCGAAAGCGCCAGCCCCAACACATCGCGGGTCTGCACCGGATCGACCACGCCGTCGTCCCACAACCGGGCGGTGGCGTAATATGGGTTGCCCTCGTCCTCATACTTCTGGCGGATCGGGGCCTTGAAGGCCTCGGCCTCGCGCTCGTCCCACTTGTCGGCGTCGCGGTGGACGGTGGCGAGGACGGATGCGGCCTGCTCTCCGCCCATCACGCTGATGCGGGCATTGGGCCAGGTGAACATGAAGCGGGGCGAGTAGGCGCGGCCGCACATCCCGTAATTGCCCGCACCAAAGCTGCCGCCGATCACCACGGTGACCTTGGGCACGGTCGCGGTGGCGACGGCGGTGACGAGCTTTGCGCCATGCTTGGCGATGCCCTCCGCCTCGTATTTCCCGCCGACCATGAAGCCCGAGATGTTCTGGAGGAACAGCAGCGGAATGCGCCGCTGGCAGGCCAGCTCGATGAAATGCGCGCCCTTCTGCGCGCTCTCGGAGAACAGCACGCCGTTATTGGCGAGGATCGCGACCGGCATCCCCCAGATATGGGCAAAGCCGCAGACGAGGGTGGCACCGTAATGCGCCTTGAACTCGTGGAACTCGCTGCCGTCGACCAGCCGCGCGATCACTTCCTTCACATCATAGGGCGCGCGCGCATCCTCGGGAATGAGGGCGTAGAGGTCTTCGGCGTCGAACTTCGGCGGGCGCGGGTCTTTCAGTGCCAAATCGACCGCCGCGCCGGTATTCGCGCCAAGGTGGCTGACGATATCGCGCACGATGGTGAGCGCGTGCTCGTCGTTCTCGGCCAGATGATCGACCACGCCGGACTTCTTGGCGTGCAAGTCACCGCCGCCCAAGTCTTCGGCGCTGATTTCCTCGCCCGTCGCGGCCTTCACCAGCGGCGGTCCGGCGAGGAAGATCGTGCCCTGATTGCGCACGATCACGCTCTCGTCCGACATGGCGGGCACATAGGCACCGCCCGCAGTGCAGCTGCCCATCACGCAGGCGATCTGGGGGATTCCGAGGGCGCTCATGTTCGCCTGATTGAAGAAGATGCGCCCGAAGTGGTCGCGGTCGGGGAAGACCTCGGCCTGATGCGGCAGGTTCGCCCCGCCGCTATCGACGAGGTAGATGCACGGCAGGCGGTTCTCCTGCGCGATCTCCTGCGCGCGCAGGTGCTTCTTGACCGTCATCGGGTAATAGGTGCCGCCCTTCACGGTCGCGTCATTGCACACGATCATGCACTGGCGGCCCGAGACGCGCCCCACCCCGGTGATGATCGAGGCACCGTTGACGTCGCCCTCGTACATCCCGTTCGCCGCAAGCTGGCCCACTTCAAGGAAGGGCGAGCCCGGATCGAGCAGCCGCTCCACCCGCTCCCGCGGGAGCAGCTTGCCGCGCGAGACGTGCCGCTCGCGATGCTTCTCCGGCCCGCCGAGCGCGGCCTCGGCCACGGCGGCGCGGAGTTGCTGCGCCAGCGCGTGGTTATGCGCAAAGCGGGCCTTGGCCTCGGGGCTTTCGCGGTCGAGCTTGGTGGTGAGGGTGGGGGCGGTCATAGTGTCGTCCTTAGCGTTTCCGCACAAACTCGGCGCGCAGCACAAGGCCTTTGATGCCGGGGTATTTGCAGTCGATCTCCTGCGCGTCGCCGGTCAGGCGGATCGACTTGATCAGCGTGCCCTGCTTCAGCGTCTGGCCAGCGCCCTTGACCTCGAGGTCCTTGATCAGCGTCACCGCATCGCCGTCAGCCAACAGGTTGCCGACCGCGTCGCGCACCTCGACCGCGTCCTCAGCCGCCTGCTTGGCCGCGAGCTCGGACGCGGGCAGCCACTCGCCGCTCGCCTCGTCATAGACGTAGTCTTCGCCAGAATCTTCGACGCCGCCGCTCACCCAGCCGCCCCGATCAATTCGCGCCCGATCAGCATCCGGCGGATCTCGTTCGTCCCCGCGCCGATGTCGAGCAGCTTGGCGTCCCGCATATACCGCTCCACCGGCCAGTCGGTGGTGTAGCCCGCACCGCCCAGCGCCTGCACGCTCTCGGCGGCGACCTTGAAGGCGTTCTCGGAAGCCAGCAAAATCACCCCCGCCGCATCGAAGCGTGTCGTCTGCCCTGCGTCACACGCCTTGGCGACCGCATAGGTGTAGGCGCGGGCGGATTGCAGGGCGACATACATGTCGGCGACCTTGGCCTGCATCAGCTGGAACGAGCCAATCGGCTTACCGAACTGCTTGCGATCGCGCAGGTAGGGGATCACCGTGTCGAGGCACGCCTGCATGATGCCGAGTTGCAATCCGGCGAGCACCACGCGCTCGTAATCCAGCCCGCTCATCAGCACGCCCACGCCGCCATTAAGCGGCCCCATGATGCGATCTTCGGGCACGAAGCAGTCGTTGAAGACCAGCTCGGCAGTGGGCGAGCCCTTCATGCCGACCTTGGAAATCTTCTGGCCGATGGCAAAGCCCTCGTCGCCCTTCTCGATCAGGAAGGCGGTGATGCCGCGCGACCCGGCGTGGCCATCGGTCTTGGCATAGACCACCAGCGTATCGGCCTCGGGCGCGTTGGTGATCCAGAACTTGGTGCCGTTGAGGACGTATCCGCCCTGAACCGCGTCGGCCTTCAGCTTCATCGAGACCACGTCGCTGCCCGCGCCAGCCTCGGACATGGCCAGCGAGCCAACGTGTTCGCCTGAGATCAGCTTGGGCAGGTATTTCGCCTTCTGCTCGTCATTCCCCCAGCGGCGGATCTGGTTGAGGCAGAGGTTCGAGTGCGCGCCGTAGGAAAGGCCGATGCTGGCGCTCGCGCGCGACACCTCTTCGACCGCGATCACGTGTTCGAGATAGCCGAGCCCCAGCCCGCCCCATTCCTCTTCCACGGTGATGCCGTGGAGACCCAGCGCGCCCATCGGCTCCCACAGCTCGCGCGGAAAACGATCATCGCGGTCGGTGCGGTCAGCCAGCGGCATGATCTGCTCGTCGGCGAAGCGCGCGGCGCTGTCGCGGATCATCTCCGCTGCCTCGCCAAGCTGGAAGTCGAAATCGGGGGTGGCGCGCATTTTATGTCCTGCGAGTGTAATGATGTTCTGCGCACCCGCATAGCAAGCCGCCGGCGAAAGGCCAATCGCCTGCGCTGGCGCATTGCAATCTTCGAAGCTAGGGATGCCAGAGATGACCGCCATTCCACCCCTGCTGGTGTTCGAGCACGCCGCGCGCGCCTATGGCGACAGCGTGGCGGTGGCGGGCGTTTCCTGCGCCATCGCGGCGGGCAGCTTTGTGGCGCTGGTGGGCGCATCGGGTTCGGGCAAGTCGACGCTGCTCAAGATGGTCAACACCCTCGTCACGCCCACCGGCGGGCGCGTGCTGTTCGGCGGAGAGGATGTGACGGCGCTGAGCCCCTCCCGCCTGCGCCGCCGGGTGGGCTATGTGTTTCAGGGCATCGGGCTGTTCCCGCATTTCTCGGTCGCGGAGAATATCGCCATCGGCCCGCGCCTCACCGGCGAGAAACTGCCGCCCGCCCGCATTGCCGAGCTGCTCGCGCTGGTCGAACTCGATCCCGCGCTCGCCAGCCGCATGCCCGATGAGCTTTCCGGCGGGCAGCGCCAGCGGGTCGGCGTGGCGCGCGCGCTGGCGGGCGAGCCCGAACTCCTCATCATGGACGAGCCCTTCGGCGCGCTCGATCCCGTCACCCGCGACGCGCTGGGCCGCAAGGTGCGCGAGCTGCACGTGGCGCTTGGCCTCACCACGGTGATGGTCACCCACGACATGGCCGAGGCGCTGCTGCTGGCAGACCGGGTGCTGGTGATGGACAAGGGCGAGCTGGTGGCGGACGAGACCCCGCGCGCCTTGCTGGCTGGTGCCGGGGGCGAGGTCGCCCAGCGGCTGGTCGCCGTGCCGCGCCATCAGGCCGAGGCGCTGGCACTGATGGAGCGGGGCGCCTGATGGGCGATATCTGGGACATCCTGCCCGGCCTGACCGACAAGCTCGCAGCCCACGTGGTGCTGTCGGCCAGCGCGATCGGGCTCGCCATGCTCATTGCGCTGCCGATGGCGGTGTGGGCGAGCCGCTCGGCGATTGTTGCGCGCCTGTCCCTCAGCCTTGCGAGCCTCGTGCAGACTATTCCTGCCCTCGCCCTCTTGGCATTGTTCTTCCCGCTGCTCCTGTCTCTTAGAGCGGTGTTCGGCGAGGGGCTGCCGACATTGGGCTTTCTCCCGGCGCTGATGGCGCTCACGCTCTATGCCCTGCTGCCGATCCTGAGGAACGCGGTGACGGCGCAGGCCAACCTCGATGAAGGCGTGCTCGAAGCCGCCGACGGCGTCGGCATGACCAAGTGGCAGAAGCTCTATCTGGTCGAAGCCCCGCTTGCCGCGCCCTTCATCATGGCGGGTATCCGCACCGCATCGGTGTGGACCATCGGCGCGGCAACGCTCGCCACCACCATCGGCCAGCCGAGCCTTGGCGATCCGATCTTCGCAGGGCTGCAAACCCAGAACTGGGCGCTGGTGCTGGCAGGATGTCTCGTGAGCGCGGGGCTGGCGCTGGTGGCCGACTGGCTGCTGTGGTGGGTCGAGCGCGGGATCGACGAGCGCAAGCGCTGGAAATGGGCCTCGGCCCTGCTGGCGGTGGTGGCAGGGGTCTCCGCCGCGCTGGTCTCGCAATCGGGCCACGAGGAGCGCCGCATCGTCATCGCCTCCAAGCAGTTCTCCGAGCAATATATCCTCGCCCAATTGATCGGCGCGCGGCTGGAGGCGGCGGGATACGCGGTCGAATATCGCGACGGGCTGGGCAGCGCGGTGGTGCATTCGGCGGTGGCTTCATCGAGCATCGACATCTCGGTCGACTATACCGGCACGATCTGGACCAATTATCTGAAGCGCAGCGACAATCCTGGGCGCGAGGCGATGTACACCACGATCCGCGACTGGGAAGCGCGCGAGAACAAGGTGAAGGTGCTGGGACGGCTGGGGTTCGAGAACGCCTATGCCTTCGCCATGCGGGCGGACCGGGCGAAGGAACTGGGCGTTGCCAGCCTGGCCGATCTCGTCACCGTCGCCCCGCAGCTGACGGTGGGCGGCGATCCCGAATTTTTCGAGCGGCCCGAATGGATCGCGGTGAAGGACGCCTATGGCCTCAGCTTCGGCAAGAGCCGCAATTTCGCGCCGACCTTCATGTATAATGCGCTGCAATCGGGCGAGGCGGACGTGATCAGCGCCTATACCTCCGACGGGCGGATCGCGGCGGACAAGCTGGTGGTGCTGGCCGATCCCGAGGGCGCTTTGCCAAGCTATGACGCGATGATCATGCTTAGCCCCCGCATCGCGAATGACGAAGGCGTGATCGCCGCCCTCACCCCGCTGGTGGGCGCGATCAGCGTCGAAGCGATGCGCGAGGCGAACCTCGCGGTCGACCGCGAGGATGCGAAGAAAGTGACGCCCAAACAGGCGGCCGAGGGGTTGGCGCAATCTCTCCGTCGTCCCGGACTTGATCCGGGATGACGGCCTTTTCTTAAGACGCCTTCCGCCACACCTGCGTCTGGCAGATCGGACCGAAGCAGCCCTTCACTTCCAGCGCGCCGTCGCCCTTGCGGCGGACTTCGGAGGTGTAGGTGCGGCCGGTCTTGGGATCATAGACCTGCCCGCGCCAGGCATCGCCATCATTGTTGAGACCGGTGAGGATCGCCGTGCCGATGAGCTTGCGCTGGCGCTTGGCCGGATCGGAATTGTTGATGTCGCGCTGGTCATTGCCGCCCTTGGGGGCGATCAGGAACCGCTCGATCGTGCCGCACAGCGATTTGCCGCATTTGCGGATCGCGATCACCGCGTCCTTTTCCGCCGTCACCCAGCGCCCCGCGATCGGATCGGCGGCCTGCGCCGGACTCGCCGCCGCCAGCATCGCCGCCACGCCTGCGCCTGCAATCATCCATCGTGCCATCATCGCGCCCTTCCTTTTCATCTGCCCGTTCAGGCAAAACCAACACCGAACGGCCAGCGCCGTCCGCACACCCCGAGCACCTTGAACAGCGTGCCCATCTGGCTGTCGTCCACCAGCCGGTCACGCTGGCGCTTCAGCTTGTCCTTTTCGCCCGGATTGCGTCGCTGCAACGCTTCGGTGCGCGTGTCGATCCCCATCTGGCGCAGCCATTCGCCCTGGAATTGCAGCCCCATCACCTCGGCCCCGTTCTGCGCCGCGACGTGGCTCAAAAGCTCGAAATCGACATGGGCGGTGATATCGGCCTCGCCCGGATGGTCAAACACATCGACCTTCTTGTGCGCTTTCAGGGCCTGCAAGGTGGTGCCCGCGCGCAGCTCCATGTGGCCATAATCGATGATCAGCGCCGCCCCGCCCTGATCGCGCAGGCGCTGGGCAATCTCGGTCATCACCGCGACCGCCGCAGGGCTGGTCTCGATCGTCGCCCCCTGGGAGGCCTTGAGCCAGCTCGGCGGGACGATGTGATCCATCCGTTCCTTGCCCGCGACATAGGCGAATTTCTTGCCCTCGATCCCCACCATCCGTTCAAACCAGCCATCGGCCGAGCGCACCAGCTGGTGGATCGGCAGGGCATCGAAGAACTCGTTGGCGACGATCAGCAGCGGGGCATCATCGGGCAGGGTCGAAAGATCATGGTGGTGGTGGCAACCGGGGAACAGCTCGCGCTGCATCTGCCGCAAGGTCGGCGAGGTTTCGACGAAGTGAACCTCGGGCGCGAATTCGTAACGCGCCGCCGCCGCCAGCGCATCCCTGGCCAGTGTCCCGCGACCGGGGCCGAGCTCGACATAGTGGATGCGCTTGCGGCTGCCCATGCGCACCCACAGGTCCGCCAGCCACAGCCCGATCAGCTCGCCGAACATCTGGCTCACCTCGGGCGCGGTGATGAAGTCGCCCTGATCGCCCAAGGGATCGCGGCTGGCATAATAGCGTGCGTTGCTTTCGGCCATGTAGTGGGCAAGGCTCATCGGCCCGGTCTCGCGGATCAGGCGGCGGAAGCTCTTGTTCAGATCGATCTTGGCGCGGGCAGCGGCCTTGGCTTCCGCCTTGGCGCGCTTTTCGGCTTCGGCGGCAGCGGCGGCCTCGGTCTTCAGGCGGGCCTTCTCCTCGGCTTCGAGCCGGGCTTTCTCTTCGGCTTCGGCTTTCAGACGCGCCGCTTCTTCGGCCTCCAGCCGTGCCTTTTCCTCGGCCTCGGCCTTCAGGCGGGCTTCTTCCTCGGCCTTGAGGCGCGCTTCCTCTTCCGCCTTGAGCCGCGCCGCTTCCTCGGCTGCGATCCGCGCCTTCTCCTCGGCTTCGGCCTTGAGCCGGGCTTCCTCGGCTTCGCGGCGGGCCTGCTCTTCGGCCTCGGATTTCAGACGCGCGGCTTCACGGGCTTCGGCTTCGGCGCGCGCCTTTTCCTCGGCCCTGAGGCGCTCGGCCTCGCGGGCTTCGGCCTCGCGGCGTTCGCGCTCTTCGGCAAGGGCGCGCTCCTTGGCTTCCTTGCGGGCCTGGGCTTCGGCCTCCTTGCGGGCCTTTTCCTCGGCGGCGAGACGCGCGCGTTCGGCCACTTCGGCCTCGCGCCGGGCGCGGGCTTCGGCGGCGGCTTTCTCGCGGGCTTCGCGTTCGGCTGCGGCGCGGGCTAGGCTTTCGGCCTTGGCGCGCTCGCGCTCCTCGCGCATCAGGCGGGCGCGTTCCTCGGCTTCGGCCTTGGCCCGGGCAAGCGCTTCCGCCTTGGCGCGGGCTTCGGCTTCGGCGCGGGCGCGGGCCTCGTTCTTGGCCTCCTCGCGCGCCGCAGCGCGGGCGGCAGCCTCGGCCTCGGCCGCCACAGCAACAGCCGCCTTGGCCGCTGTCTTGGCGGCGACGATATCATCCTCGGGATCGATCAGACGCAGCGCGCTGCGCCAGACCCCGTTTACGCCGGAGCTGTCGTCCCCGTGCCCAGCGGCTTGTTCCGCAGCGCGTAGATCACGACAATCAATCCAGTCAGGATAAGCGGTATGGTCAGCCATTGCCCCATCGATAGTCCGGTTCGTGCCGCGAAGTCAGCCAGCTGTGCGTCCGGCTCGCGGAAAAATTCGTTAACGAAGCGCGAAATGCCCATGCCGAGCGTGAACACGCCCGCCAGCAAGCCCGGGCGATAGCGCGCGCGGGTGGTCCAGAACAGCAGCATCATGATGACGAGCAGCGCCAGCCCTTCGAGCCCCGCCTGATAGAGCTGGCTGGGGTGGCGCGGCAGATCGTCGGCGGCGGGGAAGACCATCGCCCAGGGCACATCGGTGACGCGCCCCCACAGCTCGCCATTGACGAAATTCGCCAGCCGCCCGAGCAGCATCCCCATCGGCACGCCGACTGCAACGTAATCGACCACACGGATGAAGTTGAGCCGATCGCGCCAGGCGACATAGGCCATCGCCACCGTCACCCCCATCAGCCCGCCGTGGAACGCCATCCCGCCTTCCCACATCCGCAGCAGCTTCCACGAGACAAAGCCGTCGCCGGAGAAATCGGTGAAGGCGCTGGGGATGCCGGTGTCTCCGCCGGTGTAGAACAGCGCATAGCCCAGCCGTCCGCCGAAGATCACGCCCAGCGTGCAGTAGAAGAACAGATCATCGGCATGGCGCTGGGCCATCGGCGCGCCGGGCTGCTTCAGCATCTTCGAGGTGTGCCAATAGGCGAAGATCACCCCGATCAGATAAGCCAGCGAGTAATAGCGCAGCGTGAAAAAGCCCAGTTCGATGCCCGGACGCAGGCCGAGCTCCGCCCATTGGATCGGATCGGCAGCGCCGCTTGCGGCAAGTAGTGACAGCACGGAGCGAACCCCTTATTGACAATGATATGCCGTATCGGCGGGCCTGATTTGGCCGTGTTGCGAAGGTGCTTCTGGCACAGCGCGCAAGGCAGGGGAAGGGGCGCAGGACGCCGGGACGGAATGGGACAGGCAATTCGGCACGCTATGCGGCACATGGGGTCGCACCCGGCCGACGCGCCGCAACAAGAGAGAGGAACATAACCGCATGCCCACCCAGCTGGACAATGCGCTCGAAGCGATCATCACCGGCCTCACCGCCGAGGGAATGCCCTTCGCCACCGTGCCCTTCACCCGCGACGGGATCACCATGCCCGCCTTCGCCGGTGCCCCGCCGAGCCTTGCGCATTACTTCGCGCATTTCTGCAACGAGCACCGCGATCTGCCCTTTCTGGTCGACGGCGATATCCGTCTGACCTTCGCCGAGGCCTACAGCGCGGCGACCTGCGTGGCGGAAAGCCTCGTGCAGGCACACGGCATCGAAAAGGGCGACCGGATCGGACTTGCCGCACGCAATTCGGCCAACTGGATGATCGCCTATATGGGCATCATCATGGCCGGCGGCTGCGCCACGCTGCTCAACGGTTTCTCGAGCGGAGAGGAACTGGCTTACGGGCTCGAACTGGCGGAATGCAAAGTGCTGCTCGCCGATGATGGACGCGCCGCCCGCCTCGAAGGCCATGCCCATCCGGCCAAGGTGGTGCTGTTCGGCCATGGCAATGCGCCCTCGGAAGGCCTCGCCAATGTCTGGGCGCTGCCGCAAGGCACCAGCACGGCGATGACGATGCTGGGCCAGATCGGTCCGGACGATATTGCCACCATCCTCTACACCTCGGGTTCGACCGGCAAGTCCAAGGGCGCATGGTCGGATCACCGCGGCGTCATCCACGGCGTGATGAACTACATCGCCCAGAGCGCGATGGCCAAGGTCCATGTCGAGAGCACCGGCGAAGTCCTCAGCGATCAGCCCTGCGCGCTGGTGGCCGTGCCGCTGTTCCACGTCACCGGCGAAGTGCCGCTGTTCCTCCAGAGCTTCGCTATCGCGCGCAAGCTGGTGCTGATGCCCAAGTGGGACGCCGGCCTCGCGATCCGGCTGATGGCGGAAGAGAAGGTGACCTATTTCGTCGGCGTGCCGCTGATGAGCTATGAAATCGCCAACCATCCCGAGCGGGCGAACTACGACCTTTCGGCGTGCAAGAGCTTTGCCGCAGGCGGCGCGCCGCGTCCGGTGGAGCACGTCACCCGCATCAAGGAAGCCTTCCCCGGCGGCTTCCCGCTGCTGGGCTATGGCCTCACCGAAACCAACGCGGTGGGCTGCGGCAATTTCAACGAGAACTACCTCGCCAAGCCCGGCTCCACGGGCCGGCCCTCCAAGCCGATGGTCGATCTCGCGATCCTCGACGATGCCGGAAACCCGCTGCCCAATGGCCAGGTGGGCGAAGTCTGCATCCGCTCGGTCGCCAATTTCCGCGGCTACTGGAAGAACGAGGAAGCGACCAAGGCCGCCTTCACCGCCAGCGGCTATTTCCGCACCGGGGATCTCGGCTATCTCGACGAGGACGAATACCTCTTCATCGTCGACCGCAAGAAGGACATCATCATCCGCGGCGGCGAGAACATCTCCTGCATCGAGGTGGAAGACGCGATCTATGCGCATGACGATGTCGGCGAATGTTCGGTCTTCGGCTTGGCCGACGAGCGTTTCGGCGAGGTGCCGGCGGCGGTCTACCGCATGAAGGACGGCCACCCGGCGATCACCCCGGGCGAGCTGCGCGCCTTCCTGCTGGAGCGGATCGCACCGTTCAAGGTGCCGCTCGAACACCAGATCTGGATCACCGATGAGGCCCTGCCGCGCCTCGGCACCCAGAAGATCGACAAGCGCACCGTCAAGGCGCGTTACACCAGCGAGGCTGTCGCGGCGTGAGCCACACGTGAGCCCCCGGCGTGTTCCCGGCCAGCGGGCGATCATCGACCGGCGCGCGCTGGCCGATGAGGTCGCTGGCCTGCACGCGTCCGGGGGCGCGGGCGCGCGGGCGGAGATCGTCAAGGCTCTGCGCGCCGCGCTCGACATAGGGCGCGCAGAGCTGGCCCGGCGGCTGGCCGAGGCGCCATCGGCCGGGCACGAGGTGACGGGGGGCTATTCCTTCCTCACCGATCAATTGCTGCGGGTGATCCACGATCACGTGACCACCCACCTCTATCCCGTGCCCAACCGCACGCAGGCAGAACGCCTCGCGATCCTTGCGGTGGGCGGCTACGGGCGCGCCGAGATGGCGCCCCATTCGGATATCGACATCGCCTTCATCACCCCGATGCGCCGCTCGCCGTGGTGCGAACAGGTGATCGAGGCAATGCTCTACATCCTGTGGGATCTCGGCCTCAAGGTCGGCCATTCGAGCCGCACCGTGTCGGACACGATGCGCATGGCGAAGGAGGATCTCACCATCCGCACCGCCCTGCTCGAAAGCCGGCTGGTGTGGGGCGACCAGCCGCTTTACGAGGAATTGCGCCAGCGCTTCTGGAGCGATGTCGCCAAGGGGAGCGAGCGGCAGTTCCTCACCCTCAAGCTCGCCGAACGCGATGCGCGGCACAAGCGCATGGGCGACAGCCGCTATGTGGTCGAACCCAACGTCAAGGATGGCAAGGGGGGCTTGCGCGATCTCCAGACGCTCTACTGGATCGGCAAATATGTCCACCGCGTCGGCTCTGCGGCAGAGCTGGTCGATGTCGGCCTGCTGACCGCCGGGGAATATCGCAACTTCCGCCGCGCCGAGGGCTTTCTGCTGGCGGTGCGCTGCCACATGCACATTCTCACCGATCGCGCCGAGGACCGGCTGACCTTCGACCTTCAGCGCCGCGTGGCCGAGCGGATGCAATTCGCCGACCGCCCGGGCAAGAGCGCGGTCGAGCGGTTCATGCAGTACTATTTCCTTCAGGCGAAACGCGTCGGCAGCCTGACCGGCGTGTTCCTTGCGCATCTCGACGAGGAATTCGCCCGCAAGCGCACCCGCAGCGGCTTCTTTGCCGGATGGACCCAGCGTCCGCGCGTGTTCAAGGGCTACATGGTCGAAGGCGGAAAGCTGCGCGCGCCCGGCGATGACTGGTTCCGCACCGATCCTGTGCGCCTTGTCGAAGTGTTTCAGCTGGCCGAGGCCGAGGGGCTGGAAATCCACCCCGAAACCATGCGGCAGGCGGGGCGCGATGCGAAGCTGATCGACGCCGCCGTGCGCCGCGACAAGCGCGCCAACGCCCTGTTCCTCGACCTTCTGGGCGGGCGCAAGGACCCGGAGAACGCCCTGCGTTGGATGAACGAGGCCGGCGTGTTCGGCCGCTTCGTGCCCGATTTCGGCCGGGTCAACGCGCAGATGCAGTTTGACATGTATCATCACTACACGGTCGACGAACACACCATCCGCGCCATCGGGCTGCTCTCGCAGATCGAGCGGGGGCTGCTCGCCGCCGATCACCCGCGCGGCACCCGCGAGATTTCCAAGGTCGCCTCGCGCCGCGCGCTCTATGTCGCGGTGCTGCTGCACGATATCGCCAAGGGGCGCGGGGGCGATCATTCGGAACTGGGCGCGGAGGTGGCGCATCGCCTTTGCCCGCGTTTCGGGCTGGACGAGAAGGAGACCGATCTCGTCGCCTGGCTGGTGCTCCATCATCTCCTGATGAGCCGCACCGCGCAGAAGCGCGATCTCACCGATCCCAAGACGATCGAGGATTTCGCAGGCGAGGTGCAGAGCCTTGAACGCCTGCGCAATCTCGCCATCCTCACCGCGGTCGATATCCGTGCCGTGGGGCCGGGGACGTGGAACAGCTGGAAGGGCCAGCTGCTGGGCGAGCTTTACGACGCGACGCAGGAGCGCCTGCGGTTGGGCCACAGCGGCCACGGGCGCAAGCAGCGGGTCGCGGCCAAGAAGGATGCGGTCGCGCGGCTGCTGGGCGAGCAGGAGGATCTGGTCGATTCCATCGGCGCGCAGCTGGCCGACGCCTACTGGATCGCCGAGCCCGAGGACATCATCGTCGGCAACCTCAGGCAGTATGACGCCGCGCGCGCAGGCAGCGAGCAACTGTCGATCCAGTGCGAGCCCGACGAGACCCGCGGCGCCACCCGCGTCAGCGTGATCGCGGCGGACCACCCCGGCCTGTTCTACCGCATGGCGGGCGGCATCCACCTTGCCGGCGCGAACATCATCGACGCGCGCATCCACACCGCGCGCAGCGGCTATGCCGTCGACAATTTCCTCGTGCAGGACCAGCACGGCCAGCCCTTCCGCGAAGAGGCGCAGATCGCGCGGATCCAGAAGGGCATCCGCGACGCGCTGCTCGCCAAGGTCGAACTGGTGCCCAAACTGGCCGCGCGCCCGCTCGCCCATTCGCGCGCCAAGGCCTTCGATGTCGCCCCGCGCGTCGGCTTCGACAATGACGCCTCGAACAACTTCACCGTGATCGAGGTGACCGCGCGCGATCGGCCCGCGCTGCTCAACCGGCTGGCGCACGCGCTCTACAAGGCCAACCTGATCGTCCATTCCGCCCATATCACCGCCTATGGCGAGGCGGCGGCGGATACCTTCTACGTCACCGATCTGACGGGGGCGAAGATCAAGGGCACGGATCGTCTGGCCGAGATCGAAGCCCGGCTGCTGGAGGCCGCAAGCGACCGCCGCCAGCAACAGCTGGAAAAAGCGTAACTGCAATTACTCGAAGATTCAGGATTTTAGCAGGATCCGCCAAACCTGCCGCGATAGGTTGCAATTGCGGGACGTATTGCTATTGGGGCGGCCCTCAACTCAGGGAGAGTTATAACATGACCACCGCAACCCCCCTGCGGAGCCCCCTCCAGCTCGGCAAAATCGCGCTGCTGCTCGGCACCGCTGCACTGACCCCTGTCGCCGCCTACGCGCAGGACAGCGAAGCCCCCGCCGCCGAAGAGCGCACCAGCACGCTGGACGCGATCAACGAGATCCTCGTCACCGGCACCAAGACCCGCGATGCCGAAAACGTGCAGGATGTGCCGCTGGCCGTCACCGCGTTCAACTCGGGCACGCTCGAAGCCTTCAAGATCCGCGACATCCAGGGCCTCTCGTTCCAGGCTCCGACGGTCAGCCTCGATCAGGTCGGCACCAGCCGCGGCACCGCCAACTTCACCGTGCGCGGCCTTGGCATCAACTCGTCGATCCCCTCGATCGACCCCACCGTCGGCGTCTTCGTTGACGGCGTCTACCTCGGCATCAACGGCGGCGTCGTGTTCGACCTGTTCGACCTCGACTCTGTCGAAATCCTGCGCGGCCCGCAGGGCGTGCTGTTCGGCCGCAACGTGACCGGCGGCGCCGTGGTGCTCAACACCGGCAACCCGACCGAAGACTTCCGCGGCAAGTTCCGCGCGGCAGTTGACGGCCCGGCATTGGATGGCGGCCGCGGCGGCCCCAACTACACCGTCAGCGGCGTGATCTCCGGCCCGATCGTCGAAGACGTGCTGCTGTTCAAGGTCGGCGCCTATTACAACAAGGACGAAGGTTACTTCACCAACCTGTTCGACGGTTCGAACCATGGCGGTGCGGAAACCAAGATCCTGCGCGGCGCGCTCGAAGCGCGTCTGGGCGGTCTGACCCTGCTCGGCAAGCTCGACTACTTCGAGAGCGACGGCGATGGCCCCTCGGCCCAGAACCGCGGCTTCTTCGATCGCAACTCCTATGACTTCGCGATCGACGAGCCGGGCTTCTACGCCAACGAAATCTGGACCGGCTCGCTCACCGCGACGCTCGACATCGGCCCGGGTACCCTGACCAACGTGTTCGGCTATCGTGACTATCAGGCCACCACCCGTGGCGACATCGACGCGACCCGCCTGTTCCTGTTCCACTCCTCGACCGAGACCCAGCAGGACCAGATCTCGAACGAACTGCGCTATGCCATGTCGTTCGACAGCCTCGAGCTGACCGTCGGCGGCTTCTACTTCCAGCAGGACCTCGCCTATGACGAGAGCCGCGAGCTGCGCCGCGACCTGCCGGTGAACCTGCGTCCGCCGGTGTTCTTCGGCGGTGGCCGTCAGGATCACGAAGTGCTCGGCGTGTTCGCCAACGCCCAGTGGGAAATCGTCGACAGCCTCTCGCTGATCGCCGGTATCCGCTGGAACCAGGAAACCAAGGACGCCGCGGTGACCTACATCACCCCGCGCGCGCCCTGTTCGGTGATCGCGGGCACCTGCCCGACCGGCACCCGTCCGTTCAACCCGGCGACCGAGACCGGCGGCTTCACCGACAAGGTGCGCTTCCGCAACGTCTCGCCCAAGCTTGGCCTGCAGTACGAATTCGCTGACAGCCAGGTCTACGGCCACTGGAGCCGCGGCTTCCGTTCGGGCGGTTACAACTTCCGCATCACCAACGTGCCGGTGTTCGGCCGCGCCTTCGCCGCCACCGGCGAACTGGGCTTCGACGAAGAGCAGGTCGACAATTACGAAATCGGCGGCAAGTTCCAGACGGCTGATGGCTCGTTCACGCTCAACGTGGCCGGCTATGTCACCAAGGTCGGCAACATGCAGCGCGAAGTGAACCTGGCTGATCCGGGCGCGGGCGTGGTGCAGAACATCCTCAACACTGCGGATGCGACGATCCTCGGCTTCGAAGCCGAAGCGCGCATGCGGGTGTCCGATTCGCTGGCCTTTACCGCCAACCTCGGCCTGATCGACGCGCAGTACGACCGCGTGCTGTTCGACATCTCGGGCGATGGCCGCATCACCGATGCCGACCTCGACCTGAGCCTGCCGCGCGTTCCCCCGATCACCGTGGGCGTGGGCATGATCCACGAATGGGATCTGGGCAGCAGCAACATCCTGACCCGCGTGAACTACCAGTACCGCGACCGCGCAGCCTATACCGACGACAACTTCGGCTGGCTGAACGAGCTGCAGAACCTGGAAGCGAACATCACCTGGAACACGCCGATCGAAGGCTTCTCGCTGTCGATCTACGGCCGCAACCTGCTCGATCAGGTGCAGGAAGGCGGCGACACGCAGGTGCCCTTCGCGGGCCCGCTGTCCGACGGCGTGCAGACCCCGTTCCAGCAGCGTCCGGGTGCCGGCACCTTCTCGCCGCTGATGCGCGGCCGGAACGTCGGCATCGAGGCGATGTTCGAATTCTAAGTGAAACGTCCCTCCCCGTCCCGCATGGGATGGGGAGGTGGCAGCCGCCGCAAGGCGGATGACGGAGGGGTCGGGCGGCAACGTCCGCCCCTCTTTTCTTTTTACCCGCGCTAGCCTCTGTAGCCGAACAGCGCGGTGCCCACGCGCACATGGGTCGCGCCCAGCATCACTGCGGTCTCGTAATCGCCGCTCATCCCCATGCTGAGGCCGGTGAGGCCATTGTCAGCCGCAAGCTTGGCCAGCAGCGCAAAGAACGGCGCGGCTTCGGTGTCGGCCGGGGGAATGCACATCAGCCCGGCAAGCGGCACATCGGCGGCGCGCACGGCTTCGAGGAAGGCGGGCAAATCGGCGATGCAGCAGCCGCCCTTCTGCGGCTCGTCCCCGATATTCACCTGCACAAAGCACGGCACCCGCTTGCCCGCCTTGTCCATCGCCTTGGCCAGCGCCGTCAGCAGGCTTGGCCGGTCAAGCGAGTGGATGCAGTCGAACAGCGCCACGGCCTCGTCCGCCTTGTTCGATTGCAGCTGGCCGATGAGGTGGAGTTCGATATCGGGATATTGCGCCTTCAAGGCCGGCCACTTGCCCTCGGCCTCCTGCACCCGGTTCTCCCCGAACACGCGCTGGCCCGCAGCGATCAGCGGCAGGATCGCGGGCGCATCATGGGTCTTGCTGACCGCGATCAGCGTGACCGAGGAGGCCTCGCGGCGGGCAGGCTTGCAGACGCGGGCGATGTTGGCGTGCACTTCGGCAAGGCGGGTTGCTGCATTTTCCATGGCCGCGCTCTATAGCGGGCGTGTGACGCGCGCCAGTCCCCTCCCCGCCCTGTGGCTGATCTCCGACGCCCGCAATGATGCGGCGCTGGAAGGGGCACTCGCCCGCCTGCCACGCGGATCGGGGTTCATCTATCGCCACTACCACCTGCCCGATCCCGAGCGTCATCTGCGGTTCCGCCAGCTGCGCAGTATCGCGAAGGCGCGCGGCCATGTGGTGATCCTTGCCGATAGCGCGCTGACCGCACGCGAATGGGGGGCGGACGGGATCTATGGCAGCCCGCGCAGCCTCGCGCCGCGCCGCGCCGGCCTGATCCACCTCGCCACTGCCCACGGGGCGGGCGAATTGGCGCTCGCGGCACGGCTGGGCGCGGATGCGGCGCTGCTCTCGCCGGTGTTCGTCACACGGACCCATCCGGGCGGCGGAACGCTGGGCGCGGTCCGCTTCGGCCTGCTGGCGCGGCAATCGCGGCTGCCGGTGATTGCGCTGGGCGGGATGACGGCCAAGCGCGCCCGGATGCTTGGCTGGCCGCGCTGGGCCGCGATCGACGGGTTGAGCCGATGAACCACCGCGACGACGACGACCTCTACCGGCGCGCCTGCGAATACATCGCGCGCGGTGGCAGCCCCCGCACCTCGCATCTCATGCTCCAGTTCAAGGTCGGCTATCTGCAAGCCTCGCGCTGGATCGAGCGGATGCTGGAGAACGGCATCCTTACCCCGCCGCGCGACACGTTCCATTGAGCCTCGCTTCGCCGCACTTCGCTTGACCGGAGTCCTCCGAGGATTCATGGTGTGTTCCGCTCAGGAGACCGCCCCATGGCCAGCCGCGCCGTTCCGCCCAGAACCAAGCCCCCCGTCAGCAAGAGCGACGCCGAATGGCGCGCGGGGCTGCGGCGTGGACTGAGGCGGCTGGCGCAGATGACCGGCGCGGGGCTGCTGCTCGGCGCAACCATCTTCCTCGCGCTCGCGCTGGTCAGCTACACCCAGACCGACCCCAGCGGATCGACCGCGGCTGACACCGCCGCAGTCGCCAACTGGATGGGCCTTTCCGGCGCATGGGTGGCGGACAAGGTGCTGCTGATCTTCGGCCTGCCCGGCGCGCTGCTGCTGCCGCTGCTCTATGTCTCGGCGCGCAAGCTGTGGCGCGATGTCGAGAACGGCGACGAGGCGGAAACCTCGCCCTGGTGGCTGCCCACCGGGCTCTTGTTGATCGCCATGACCTTGCTCGCGACCGTACTCGCACTCGCCTTTCAGGGCCCCGGCGGCACGCTTCCCGCGCAGGCGGGGGGCCTTGCCGGCCTGCTCGGCGCAGGCGCGATCGAGGCGCTGGCGGCACGGATTGCCGGCGATGCGCAAGGCTGGGTGATCCTCGGCGCGGCGCTGGTGTGCCTTGCCACTGGCGTCGGCCTGCTCACCCGCATCTTCGCGATCGACTGGCGCGCGCTGATGAGCCTGCCAGAGTTCCTTGGCGGCGGCACGCTCGCCGGCCTGCTGCGCGCCCTCCCGCTGCCGGGGCGCAAACCCGCCGAGGCGCTGGCCTTTGCGGGTGACGAGGAAGACGAACTCGCCATCCCCGCCCGCCCGCGCCGCCCGGCCAAGGGTGCCGATGCCGCCCCTGTCACCCTCGACGAGCCCCAGCGCCGCCCGCCCGAGATCAGCGATCCCTCCGCCCCGCCCAAGCGCGCCGTTCAGCCCGCCAAGGCCGCGCAGGGCGACATGTTCGCCGCCTTCAAGCTGCCGAGCCTCGATCTGCTCGCCGAACCGCCGGTCGACAAGGCGCCCAAGCTCGACAAGGTCGCGCTGGAACGCAACGCCCGCCTGCTCGAAAACGTGCTCGACGACTTCAATGTGAAGGGCGAGATCACTGCGGTGCGCACCGGCCCGGTGGTGACGATGTACGAGCTCGAACCCGCGCCCGGCATCAAGGCCAGCCGCGTGGTCGGCCTCGCCGAGGATATCGCCCGCAACATGAGCGCGATTTCCGCGCGCGTCTCGCCCATCCCGGGGCGCACGGTGATGGGGATCGAACTGCCCAATCAGGATCGCCAGATGGTGGCCCTGAAGGAGCTCGCCGCCTGCGCCGCCTTTGCCGATGCCAAGGGCAACCTGCCGATCATCCTCGGCAAGGATATCGCGGGCGAGCCGGTGATCGCCGATCTTGCCGCCATGCCCCACCTGCTGGTGGCCGGGACGACCGGCAGCGGCAAGTCGGTCGGCCTCAACGTCATCCTGCTCTCGCTGCTCTATCGCTTCACGCCGTCAGAGCTGCGTCTGATCCTGATCGATCCCAAGGTGCTGGAGCTCAAGACCTACGACGATATCCCGCACCTGCTCTCG
Source organism: uncultured Alphaproteobacteria bacterium (assembly GCA_903934325.1). Lineage (GTDB taxonomy): Bacteria > Pseudomonadota > Alphaproteobacteria > Sphingomonadales > Sphingomonadaceae > Erythrobacter. The sequence goes on from CAIZNH010000004.1 coordinate 49,054, forward strand.
CCCGTCGTCACCGAGCCGCACAAATCGGTGCGCGCGCTGAAGTGGGCGGTCGAGGAGATGGAGCGCCGCTACCGCATGATGAGCGCGATTTCCTCGCGCAACATCAACTCCTTCAACGAGAAGGTCTCCGCCGCCATCGCCAAGGGCAAGCCCTTGGGCCGCCGCGTGCAGACCGGCTTCGACCCCGAGACCGGCGAGCAATTGTTCGAGGAAGAACAGCTCGATTACGAACCCCTGCCGCAGATCGTGCTGATCGTCGACGAACTTGCCGACCTGATGGTGACGGTGGGCAAGGAAATCGAAGTCCTGATCCAGCGTCTCAGCCAGAAGAGCCGCGCGGCGGGCATCCACCTGATCATGGCGACGCAGCGGCCTTCGGTGGACGTCATCACCGGCGTCATCAAGGCCAACCTGCCGACCCGCATCAGCTTCAAGGTGACGAGCCGGATCGACAGCCGCACCATCCTTGGCGAACAGGGCGCCGAACAGCTGCTGGGCAAGGGCGACATGCTCTACAAGCCCAACACCGGCGCGATGGTGCGCGTGCACGGGCCGTTTGTCTCGGACGAGGAAGTGGAAGCGGTGGCGACCTTCTGGCGCGGACAGGGCGCGCCCGAATATGTCGATGCCGTCACCGAGGAGCCGGAAGACGGCGGCTTCGGCTTCGAGGACGAGTTCACCGGATCGGACAACCCCGAAGAGCGCAAATATCGTCAGGCCTGCCAGATCGTGATCGAGAACCAGAAGGCGAGCGGAAGCTGGCTCCAGCGCCAGATGGGCGTGGGCTACAACACCGCCGCCAAGTGGATCGAACGGATGGAGGAAGACGGCCTCGTCGGCCCCGCCAACCATGTCGGCCGACGGGAGATCTACCGCGACCGGGACGGGAATCCGTTGTGATCTTGGCCACCTGACGGTGGCGCAGACCTCCCGCCCCGCCGCCCCGCCCGGCCACCAATAGTACCACTATGTTATGGTGGCCGGGC
>CAIZNH010000005.1 GCA_903934325.1 uncultured Alphaproteobacteria bacterium
ACCCTGTGCCAGCACGATCTCCGCTTCACGCAGCTTGCCGATGATTTCTTCCGGCTTGTGCTTCCTCGCCATTCCATTCCTCCTTCGTGACCAATTCTAAAATAGAAATTGGGCCACTCAGAAGGGGGCAGATCACGCCGGTTCGATCTGGATTGCAAGCGATCCGGCGGGCATGGTCGCGCGCATCGATCCGGCCACCAACAAGGTCATCGCGTCGATCCCGGTCGCGCCCGAGACCTGGTATCTCGCTTATGGCTTCGATGCGATCTGGGCGGTGTCGAGCGAAGGCAAGCTGCTCCAGCGCATCGATCCGGCCACCAACAAGGTCACCGGCTCGATCGGCCTCGGCGAGACCCCGGGCTTCCTCGCGGCGGGCGAGGGCGCGGTGTGGGTGCAGGAACAGGGCGACGGCACGGTCGCCAAGGTCGATCCGGTGACCCTCAAGCTCGCAGGCCGCACCAAGGTCGGCGCGAACCTCAAATGGGGCGATATCGACACCGGCGGGGGCCTCGTGTGGCTGCGCACCACCGATGACCAGACGCTGGTGGCGATCGACCCGGCGACCCTCAAGATCCGCGCGCGACTCGGCGCGGCGGTCGGCAGCGGCGCGCTGCGCTGGACAAGCAAGGGCGTGTGGACCTCTGCCCATGACAACCAGACCCTCTCGTGGTGGAGTGCGCCTGCGGGCAAGTGAATCGTCAAAAGCGTTTGACGTAGCCGCCGCGATAGGTGACCTTGTGCGCCTTCCGGCCCTCTAGCGGCAAAGGGGGGCGGAAGGGACAGATCGCGATGGCGCGGTCTGCCTGCCTCTTTGGAAGTCGAGAAATCCGCGGATAGGGATCTCCGCCGGGTTATCGCGAAGGAGCTCGTACAAGAAGCTCTGCCGGTATGCCTGCAGTCCCGCTCCGCATCGGGGAGGGTGAGGATGCACGCGCATTCGGCACATTTGAACGCAGGCACGGAAAGCTGGATCAGCTGCCTGACCTATCAGAGCCGGGCCATCACGCCGCTGGCGCAGGCGGAGCTCGACGCGCTTGGCGCGCAGGCGCAGAAGCGCAATCACGAACTCGGCGTCACCGGGATGCTGCTCTATGATAACGGGCGCTTTCTCCAGACGCTCGAAGGCCCGCCCGATGCGTTGGCGCAGGTGTGGCAGGCGATCCGCCGTGACCCCCGCCACCACAAGATCGAGGTGTTGACCGAACACGTCATCGCCAGCCGGCTGTTTTCGGGTTGGGATCTGCTGGTCTACAGCCAGATGTCAGCCGAAAGCCGCCCGGGCACCGACAGCGCGCTCGCCGCGAACGCGCTGGCCCATTACGTGCCGCAGCTCGCCCGCCTCGCGCTCGACGGGGATGATGCGCGGGTCAATGCGCACCTGGCCGAAATGGTCGAACAGGGGTGGAGCGCGGACGACATCGTATCGCACCTGATCGAGCCGGTGGCGCGCGCGATGGGCGATGCCTGGCTGGCCGACCGGGCCTGCGAGTTCGATCTCACGATCGGCCTGTCGATGCTGCAACTGGCCGGCCATGCGGTGCGCACCCGCAGCAATGCGACGAGCCTGCGCCAGAGCCGCTATTCGATTCTGCTCGCGACCGCGCCGGGCGAGCCGCATATGCTGAGCACGGTGCTGCTCGCCGATCATCTCACCGATGCCGGCTGGCGGGTGGAGATGGCCTTTCCCGAAAGCCGCGGCGCGCTGCTGCGCAAGCTGGCCGAACAGCAGCATGATGTGGTCGATATCGGGCTATCGGATGCCTATTGCGCCGATACCGCCGTGGCCCGTCTGCGCGATACCGTGGCGCTGTGCCGTCAGGCCCTGCCCGAACAGCCGGTGGTGATCTCGGTCGGCGGGCGGCTGTTTGCCGAGGCGGCGGCGACCGCAGCCAGCGTGGGCGCGGATCACGCCCGGCGGAGCATCAGCGGCACCGGCCTGCACCTGGCTGAACTGGTGCGGCGGGCGCGCGAGCAGAGCTGACAGGCCTCACACGAGGCCCAGCCGCTCCAGCTTCATCGCGAGGCGGCCGGGAAGGGCATCGCCGATATCCTCGCCCTCGGCGACGTCTTTCGGGGCCTTGTCCTCGGTGAGATAGCGCCAGCCCTGATGCGCGCGCTTGGGCTGGGTGTGGACGCGGATCAGGCGCGGCTCCAGCACGATGTCCCAGCGCCCGTCCTCAGTCTTTTCAAACCCGAGGATCAGCGAGCGCGCGACGATGGCGTGGTTGATGATCCAGTAGAGCGAGCCGCCCACGCATTCCTCGTGCCGCGTCGGCCGGTTGCGGGTGGTGAGGCAGATGCCGCCGCGTCCCTCATACCATCCGGCCAATTGGTCATAGCTTTTCGCCCTGAAGGCAATCTTGGTCAGGTGCAGCGGCATGGCGCGGCTTTCCGGCAGCCCTGCCATGAAGTCAACCGGCGAGGTATTGGTCGAGCGTCAGGTGCAGCTGGCGGATGCGCGCTTCCTGATAATTCCCGAGCGTCTGCGCCCCCTTGCGCGAAGCCTTGGCCCCGTCGCGCTGCAATTTGAGGTTCTCGGTATCCTGATCGAGGATTTCCGCCAGCGCGAAGCCCGGGACGGTGGTGTAGCTGTCCTCCACCTCCAGCCGGATCGGGGTGGCAGGGGCAGGGCGCTCGCCGCTGGCGGGCAGCGGCTGGAGGATGAGGATTTCGTGCAGGCATTCGTCCGGCCCCAGCGGGCGGAAGCGGTAGCACAGGCGGATGTTGATGCCGGGAAAGAAGAAGGCGTTGGGGAAGAGGAAATACTCGATCGAATCCATCATCTCGGTGGTGGAGACGCCCGAAAGATCGGTGCCGAAAGCCGCGCCCAGCTCCTCGCGCAGCAGCCGTGCGTGCTCGGCGCGGGCCTTGGCGCCTTCGGGCAAGCTTGCGGGATCGCGGCCGAGCTTTCCGAACAAGGTTGCCTCGCTCACCTCCTGCCGGAGATGCGGGCTGGGCACGCCGACGGCATGGATGAAGCGCGAAACGTGGCGCCCGAAGATGTCATATTGCGCGTTCGCATCAGCCGCAGTGTAGACCGCCTGGGCATGGGTTTCGAGCACATGGAAGGCTTCGAGGAAGGCCTCCATCGCCATCTTCCAGTTGGCCGGCAGCACCTTTTCGGTGTGCAGCGCGACATAGCGATCATCCATCGGCCAGAGCTTGAAGTGCTCCGGCATCACCTCCAGCTGCTCGGCCAGCGGCGGCGGGTTTTCGCCCATGTGGATGAAAACGAACCCGCCCCAGGTGTCGCAGGCGACTTCATCGAGGCCGAAATTGTCCTCCGAGACATGCGGAAAGTCCCAGCGGCAGGGCACTTCGCGCAAGGTGCCGTCGAGGTTCCAGCTCATCCCGTGGAACGGGCAGCGGATGTTCGAACGCAGCACGCCGCGTGAGCCTTCGGAGGCGAACTTCATCCCCCGGTGCGGGCAGGAATTGACGAAGGCACGGATTGCCATGTCGGCCCCGCGCACCACCAGCACCGAATGGTGGCCGACGTCATAGACATAGCGGTCACCGGGTCCAGGAATATGCTCCTCGCGGCAGGCCCATTGCCACACGTTCGGCCACAGCCGCGCCATCTCCAGATCGTGGAAAGCGGGATCGGTGTAGCGCGCGAAAGGCAGGTCTTCATCGCCGAGGAAACGGTAGGCCTGCTCGCGCATGGCGGCGGGGGGATTGTCCCCGTCGGCATCGAGAATATCCTGCATGGAGAGGCCAGGACAGCGGGCCTCGCCCGGAGCCAGCGCGGGATCGGCAGGGGCGGTGAGATCGGGCTTCATCGCGCGCTCCTCATGGCATGGCGATCATAGAGCGGATCGGCGGGCTTTCTTGCGCCGATGATGAACGGCGCCCCCTCCAGCATCGCATCGGATGCTGGATCATCGCGCAGCCAGTCGACCAGTTCGGAGCGGTAGGCGATCTTCCAGACCCCGCCGTGCTTCTCGTAGCGATCCACGTATCGCCCTGCGATGACGAGATCGCGCTTGCCCCCCTGCTCGTCGGTGGTGCGGTGATAGGCCTGATAATAGACCTCGCCGTAAGCCTCGTCGGGCGCGACGAAATCGACAAGGTGCTGGCCCAGCATGTGCTGGTTGCGATCATGGTCCTTCAGCGCCGCCATGCAGAAGGCCGCGAAATCCGCTGGCCCGCCGCTGAAGATGCCATATTCGAGCCGGGCATGGGGCCAGAACTGCTCGGTCAGCAGCGCCTCGTCCAAGCGGTCGAGCCCGCGCATGTAGCGCGCGGCGAGATCGGAAATCGCAAACCTGTCCTCGGCGCTGTGCAACATGGCTCCGGCTCCTCCCTATGCGATGCTGAGGCCCCCATCGACGATGAAGGGCGCGCCGGTCGCGAACTTGCTCTCGTCGCTGGCGAGATAGACCACGAGATGGGCGATATCATCGACCTCGCCCATGCGCCCGATGGGTTGCGCCACCGAGAAGGCCGCGCGGGTCGCATCGGGATCGGGGGTGCCGGCGATGACGCTTTCGACATTGGGCGTCAGGATCGTCCCCGGCTGCACGGAGTTCACACGCACGCCGTTCTTTTCCCGCGCGCAGTAAAGAGCGATGCTTTTGGTCAGCGTCACCACCGCCGCCTTGGCGCTGTTATAGGCGGCAAGATCGGGCGAGGGCTTGTTGCCCGCAGCGGACGAGAAGTTGACGATCGAGCCGCCGCCACTCTTGGTCATCAGCGGGATCGCGGCCTTGCAGCCCATGAAGATCGAATCGACATCGACAGTGTAGCAGCGGCGGAAATCCTCCGGCGAGATGTCCGCGATGGAACCGAAGACAGTGATCGCGGCATTGTTCACCAGCACATCGAGCCGGCCGTGGATGGCTTCGACTTCGGCGATCACCGCCTGCCAGCGCGCCCAGTCGGTCACGTCATGATGGATGTAGGAGCAGCCCAGCTCTGCCGCCGTGGCGCGGCCTGCCGCCTCGTCGATATCGGTGATGATGACCGTGGCCCCCTCGGCCAGCAGCGCTTTCGTTGCCGCCTTGCCGAGGCCCATCGCGCCCCCTGTCAGCAGCACCACCTTGCCTGCCACGCGTCCAGCCATGTCTCTCTCCCCTTGCTCTCAGGGAGGAAAGCTAGAGCGTCACCAGACCCATCGCCACTGCCAAACCTAAGAAGGCAAAGAAGCCCATCGAATCCGTGATCATCGTAACGAAGACGCTGGAGGCGACCGCCGGATCCTGATCGAGCCGCTCGAAAATCACCGGCACCAGCACGCCCGCCAGCCCTGCCACCGCAATGTTGATGATGATGGCGAGCGCAATCACCACGCCCATCATCGGCGCAAACAGCACGCCTGCCGCAAGGCCGATCAGCAGCGCGATGGTGCCGCCATTGAGCAGCGCGACGCGGAACTCGCGCCACAGAATGCGCCGCGTGTTGGAACGGGTGAGCTGGTTGGTTGCAATCGCGCGCACTGCCACAGCCATGGTCTGCGTGCCGGCATTGCCGCCGATGCTCGCGACAATCGGCATGAGCACTGCGAGCGCCACCAGCTGTTCGATCGCCGCACCGAAAAAGGCGATGATCGAGGAGGCGACCACTGCTGTCCCCAAGTTGGCGATCAGCCAGCGCACGCGCGCCACATAGGCCTCGCGGATCGGCTCGTTGATGTCGCCGTCGCCTGCCCCTGACAGAAGCAGGGCATCCTCGCCCGCCTCTTCGGAGATGATGTGGACGATATCATCGACCGTCATCTGGCCGACCAGCCGCCCGCTCTCGTCCACCACCGCAGCCGAAATCAGCGCGTATTTCTGGAACATCAGCGCGGCTTCTTCCTGATCCATGGTGACCGGGATCAGGGTCTGATCGCGCTTCATCACATCGGTCAGGCGTACGGATCGCGGCGTGGTGAGCACCCAGGACAGCGCACAGGTGCCGACCGGATGGTGCCGCTCGTCGATCACGAAGACTTCGAAGAAGTCATGCTCCAGATCGCCGTCCTCGCGCAGGTAATCGATCAGATCGCCGACGGTGAGATGTTCGGGCACCGCCACGAAGTGCCGGCTCATCAGGCGTCCGGCGGTCTCTTCCGGGTAAGCGAGCGCGCTGGACACGGCCTCGCGGGTTTCGGGCTCCAGCTCGGCCATGACGGCGCGCTGGTCGTCCTCGTCGAGGTCCTCGATCAGCTGCACCGCGTCATCGGTGTCAAGCTGCTCGGCGATGGTGGCAACCGCCTGCGCCGGCAGGGCCTCCATCAAATCCTCGCGCACGTAATCGTTCAGTTCCGCGATCACGTCGGAGGTCATGAGATCGCTGATCGCGCGGGCGAGCACGGCACGCTCCGAACGTTCCAGCAGCTCGATCAGGTCGGCAATGTCGGCGGCGTGGAGCGGCTCGACCAGATCATAGACCGCGCCCTTGTCGCCCGCTTCGAGCGCATCGTGCACCGCGCTGACGAACGAGGGCTTCAGCCGGTTTTCCTCGTCGTGGCGCTCGTCATCCACACGGTCATCCGGACGCACCTCGACCTCGCCGGTGTCGCTCACCAGCAGGTCGTCATCAAGGGTGCGATCATCGGCCATATGAGGCGTTTACGGAGGGAGGGGTGAAAAGCAAGCGGGGAGGGTGACAGGCGGGTTTTGGCTGCTAAAAGCCCACCCGAATTCCTCAGGAGACATAACCATGGCCGAAACCCTCACCTTCACCCTCGACAACGGCACCGGCGAACATGCCGATGTCGTGATCAAGCTGCGCCCCGATCTGGCCCCCGGCCACGTCGCGCGCATCACCGAGCTGGCGCAGGAAGGCTTCTATGACGGCGTGATCTTCCACCGCGTTATCGCTGGTTTCATGGCGCAGGGCGGCGATCCGACCGGCACCGGCATGGGCGGCAGCGACAAGCCCGATCTTGCGGCCGAATTCAACGCCGAGCCGCACGTCGAAGGCGTGTGCTCGATGGCCCGCGCGCAGAACCCCAACAGCGCCAACTCGCAGTTCTTCATCTGCCTTGCCGACGCGACCTTCCTTGATCGCCAGTACACCGTCTGGGGTCAGGTGATCAGCGGCATGGAACATGTCCACGCCATCCCCAAGGGCGAACCGCCGCGCGCGCCGGGCAAGATCGTGAAGGCGACGGTGGCCTGATCGGGCGGCCCACATTGCAGGATTTCAAGGGGCGGCTTCGGTCGCCCCTTTTCGTTGAACGCGAGGCCCATCGGCGCTAAAGGCGCACCCCTCATGAAACCGCAAACGCCTCCCCAGACCTACCGGGTCAAGAGCTTCGGCTGCCAGATGAACGTCTATGACGGCGAGCGCATGGGCGAGCTTCTGGCCGAGCGCGGCATCCAGCCAGCGCCCGAGGGCGAGGAGGCCGATCTCGTCATCCTCAACACCTGCCACATCCGCGAAAAGGCCGCCGAGAAGGTCTATTCGGACATCGGCCGGCTGGTTGCGACGGGCAAGGAGAACGGCAAGGCCCCGCTGATCGCGGTCGCGGGCTGCGTCGCGCAGGCAGAGGGCGAGGAGATCATGGCCCGCGCGCCGGCGGTGAGCATCGTGGTCGGCCCGCAGGCCTATCACCGCCTGCCGGAAATGCTCGACAAGGCCACCAATGGCGAGCGCGCGACCGATACCGACATGCCCGCCATCGCCAAGTTCGACGCGCTGCCCCAGCGCAAGAAGCGTGGCCCCAGCGCCTTTCTCACCGTGCAAGAAGGCTGCGACAAGTTCTGCACCTATTGCGTGGTGCCCTATACCCGCGGCGCGGAAATCTCGCGGCCCTTCGCGCATCTCGTTACCGAGGCGAACAAGCTGGTGGAGGCGGGCGCGAAGGAGATCACGCTGCTCGGCCAGAACGTCAATGCTTGGGAAGGCGAGGACGACAAGGGGCGGCCCGTGGGCCTTGGCGGTTTGATCCGCACGCTTGCCGCCATAGACGGGCTGGAGCGCATCCGCTACACCACCAGCCACCCCAACGACATGGATGACGACCTCATCGCCGCGCATGGCGAGGTCGCCAAGCTGATGCCCTATCTCCACCTGCCCGTGCAGGCGGGGAATGACCGCATCCTGAAGGCGATGAACCGCCAGCACACAGCGGAAAGCTACTTGAAGCTGATCGAGCGTTTCCGCGCCGTCCGCCCCGATATCGCGCTGTCGGGCGATTTCATCGTCGGCTTCCCGGGCGAGACCGAGGCCGAGTTTCAGGACACCCTCAATATCGTCGACGAAGTGCGCTACGCCGCCTGCTTCAGCTTCAAGTACTCGCCGCGCCCCGGCACGCCCGCCGCGACGATGGAGGGCCAGATTGCGGCAGAGGTGATGGACGATCGCCTCCAGCGCCTCCAGCAGCGCATCGGCGCGCATCAATATGCCTTCAATCAGGCGAGCATCGGCAAGACCTGCTCGGTTCTGGTCGAGCGCACCGGACGCCACCCGGGCCAGTGGCTCGGCAAGTCGCCGTGGTTGCAGTCGGTATGGTTCGAGCAGGACGGCGTTGCGATCGGCGATCTGGTCGAGGTCGAGCTGGCCGAGGCAGGCCCCAATTCCCTCAAGGGGCTGGTGCGCGGCAAGGTTACAGTCTGACGACTTTCCACCGCTGCTTTGCGGCGGTGCGCTTGCTTTCGCACCGACCCGGATTACCTTCGCGACTCAAGGGCAAGGGATCGTCCTTTTGGCCCTGAAGCAAAGGACCTTGATGGGCCGACGACCCTCCCGTGCCGAACACCCGGCGCTCTCGCCCGATCCTCGTGGCAGTCCCGCTCCCCGGCGCGCCCGGGTGGAGCTCACCTTCGAGAACCAGTCGCTGCTCGGCCCGCTGTTCGGCCAGTTCGATGCCAATCTGGTGCAGGTCGAAAACCGGCTCGGGGTCTATATCCACGCGCGCGGCCATCAGGTGCTGATCGAAGGGCCGGAGGATGATGTCGCCCGCGCCCGCGAGACGCTGAAGACCATGTATGACCGGCTCGCGCGCGGCGAAGCGCTCGATAGCGGTGCGGTGGAAAGCATGATCGCCATGTCGGCCGAACCGACGCTGGAAGGGATCATCTCGGGCGATATGGGCACGCCTCCGATCATGATCCGCACGCGCAAGAAAACCATCGTGCCGCGCTCGGCGACGCAGATCGAATACATGCGCTCCCTGGCCAAGGACGACATTATCTTCGCGCTTGGTCCGGCAGGGACGGGCAAGACCTATATCGCGGTGGCGCAGGCGGTGAGCCAGCTGATCAGCGGCAGCGTGCAGCGCCTGATCCTCTCGCGCCCGGCGGTGGAGGCGGGCGAAAAGCTCGGCTTCCTGCCCGGCGACATGAAGGAGAAGGTCGATCCCTATCTGCGCCCGCTCTACGATGCCTTGAACGACTGCATGCCGCCCGAGCAGGTCGAGCGGCGGCTGGCCAATGGCGAGATCGAGATCGCGCCGATCGCCTTCATGCGCGGGCGCACGCTGGCTGACAGCTTCATCATTCTCGACGAGGCGCAGAACACCACGCGCGAACAGATGAAGATGTTCCTCACCCGCTTCGGCCAGAACAGCCGGATGGTGATTTGCGGCGACCCCCGGCAGGTCGACATCCCCGGCGGGCCGCGCATGAGCGGGCTCAATGATGCGGTCGAGCGGCTGGAGGGGGTCGAAGGCTTCGGCACGATCCGCTTCTCGGCCGCCGACGTGGTACGCCACCCGATCGTGGGCCGGATCGTCGAGGCTTACGAAGGCAATGGCGAGGGCGAGGGCGCATGAGGCTGTCGCTGCTGGCGCTGCCCGCCCTGCTGCTGGCTGGGCAGGCGGCCCACGCCGAATATGGCGCCACGCGTTGGGGCATGACCGCCGATGAAGTCGTTGCTGCCGTCGGCGGGGATGTGCGCAAGGTGAAGGACAAGCGGGACCAGCGCTCCCTCAATCACCAGAAGCTCGCCACCTCGACCTTCTCCGAAGGGGGGATTGCCTATGTCGCGAACTACTATTTCGGCGAGAAGGGCAAGGGGCTGACGCTGGTGCGGATCGAGCCTGCCGCGCCCGAGCATGACTGCGAGGCGATGCTGGCCGCCTATACCGCGCGGCTGGGGCCGGGCATTGATCAGCAGCAGCCGATTGTGGCGCCGAACTTCAGCAATACCTCGGTCCAGTGGCGCACTGGCCCCGGCGAGGAAGTGGCCGAATATACCGCGATCCGCATCAACGGGCGGATGCGCTATTGCCACGTGCTCCATCAGGAGCGCGACTTCGTGCAGAACTAGCCTATTCCGGCTGCGGCGGGGCCGGCCAGAGGTGCGAGGGGCTGATCGTCTGGAACCACACGATCACATCGTGGCCCATGCGCACCGGCAGAGGAAACTCGCCCATGTCGAGATTGGTGACCTGCCAGATTTCCGGATTGGCGATCCAGCCCGACCAGCCGCGCCAATAGGGACGGCCTGCCCAGCTCGCCACCGGGCCATCGGCGGGCAGCTTCGCCAGATCCATCCACAGCGCCTGGTGGCCGGTGCGGTCGAACACATGGCCCAGTTCGCCCGGACGGTTGTTGGGCAGATTGAACGGCTCGAAGGTCTGGCGCTGCGAGGCTTTCAGCACGTCGGCGCCTTCGGCCACCTTCGTCGCGCGGAATGCGCCCAGTGACCAGGTGAAGCCCACGCTCGCATAATCCTCGCCCAGCTTCTCGCGCAGCACCGTGCCGACGGTGACGAAGCCGACCATGTCGACAATCTCTGGCAGATCCTCCATCACATGCCTGTCATGCGCCCAAACTAGGCCGCGCTCGCCTTCGGCCAGCATGGCGAGCGCGTTTTCGGCCATGTAGCGGTCGCGCCGTCCGAAATAGGCGGGATCGGCCTTGGACTTGTCGGCATCATTGCGTTCGAATTCGAAGGCGAGGAAGGCCTGCCGGGCGCTGCGCGCGGCCGAGCGAGCCTCGCCGAAACCGGGATCGGCGCGCACGGCATCGGAGGCTGCCTCGAACCACGCGTCAAGCTGCGCGCTGGCGGCAAGGGCGCGCTGGGCTTCGGGCAGCGCCGCATCGACCAGCCAGTCGACAAAGCGGGTGCGCGGCTTGTCCATCGCCGCAATCAGCCCGCCAAACTCCCCGCGCAAACGGGCGGCGGCGGCCGGATCATGCCGCTCGACCAGCGCCAGCGCGGCGGCTGCATCGCGCCCGCCATCCTGACAATCCACCCCCACGATCCGCACCTTGCGGCTCGCCGTGCGGTTCCAGTTGCGCAGCCACAAGAGCAGCCCGCCGAACTCGTCGTTCTTCCAGATCCGGAAGAAGGCGGTGGCCTGCATCGCCTCGGCAGGATCGCCGCTGCCCTCGCGGATATAGCGGTCAAATGCCAACGCGGGCAGGCGGTTGGCTTCGAGGATCAGCACATCGGCCTTGCCGGAGATGACGAGCTGCTTGATCAGTTCCGCCTTGAAGGCCTGATCCTGATGCGATCCGTGGGTCGCCTCGCCGATCCCGATCACCCGCGCGCTCCCCAGCCTTTCGGCCAGCGGGGCAAGCGTCGAGGCGTCATAGGCGGAGGGATCGAATGGCGTCGCCGCCGCCGCAAGCCATGCGAGGGCGGCAGCCTCCTCCTCGGCGCTTGCGGGGGTGAGATCGGGCATGGGGAGATCGGCCGGCATCTGGCCCAGCGCGGGGCTGGCAAGGAGGCTCACGGCCCCGGCGGCGATCACGACGAGTTTGCGGTGCATTCTGTCCCCCGACACCCGGGCGATACCCGGTCAATGGCATCGGCTTGTTGGCATTGGCGCGGCGGAAGAGGCGACAGAAAACGTATCCGGGACGCGCGCCTTTTGCATGGGCGCCGCTGTGCGCTATGGGCAGGCGCAATGCAGCTGGATATCGACATAGAGGATTGGCCCCAGGGGGACTGGGAAGCGCTGGCGGAGCGGGCTGCGGCAGCGGTAGGCGAGGGCGAGCCGTGCCTTGCCCTCCCGCGCCTTATCGTGAGCCTGCTGTTCACATCTGATGCCGAGGTTCACACCCTCAACCGCGAATGGCGGCAGCGCGACAAGCCCACCAACGTGCTATCCTTCCCGATGCTGGAGCGCGAGGAACTCGAATCGCTCGGCGCGGATGGCCCGCCGGAAATGCTCGGCGATATCGCGCTCGCCTACGCAACCTGCGCGCGCGAGGCGGCGGAAAAGGGCGTCACGCTGGAAGCCCATGCCACGCACCTGATTGTCCACGGGCTGCTCCATCTGGCCGGTCACGATCATGTCCTTTCGGATGCACAGGCCGAGCAAATGGAAGCGCTGGAAACCGCGATACTTGCAAAACTGGGCATCGCTGACCCATATGGCGACTGAAACTGCGTAGGAGCCACTCGCAAGGCCATGGCCGATTCCCATTCGCCCGCGTCCCAACCCGGAGATGCGGACAGTAGCAGCGGGCTGTGGCCTGCATTGCGCAAGATCCTCGGGCTGGAAGGCGCGCGTTCCCTGCGCGAGCAGCTCGAAGAAGCGATCGACGAGCACGAGGACGAGAACGACAGCGTCGCTGCCGAAGATCGCAGCCATGCGCGCGGCGACCTGTCGCGCACCGAGCGCCAGATGCTGCGCAACCTCCTGCATTTCTCCGAGCATGACGCCGATGACGTCGCCGTGCCGCGCGGCGAGATCATCGCGGTGGATGCAGCGATCAGCTGGGACGATCTGGTCGCGGCCTTCTGCGAGCACGGCCATTCGCGCATGCCGGTCTATCGCGAGACGCTCGATGACGTGATCGGGATGATCCACATCAAGGACGTCTTCACCTTCCTCGCCACCGGCACGCCGCCGCCTGACGACTGGGCGACGCTGCTGCGCCAGCCGCTCTACGTACCCCAGGCCCGCGGCGCGCTCGATGTGCTGGCCGATATGCGCGCCAAGCGGGTCCACCTGGCGATCGTGGTCGATGAATTCTCCGGCACCGACGGCCTCATCACCATCGAGGATCTGGTCGAGGAAATCATCGGCGAGATCGAGGACGAGCATGATGATGCGCCAGAGGCCCTGATCGTTCCGCTCGGCGAGGGGATATGGGATGCCGATGCCCGCGCCGAGCTCGACGATGTCGCCGAACTGGTCGATCCGCGCCTCGCCGAGGTGGAGGAGGCGGTCGACACGCTGGGCGGGCTCGCCTTCGTGCTGGCCGAAGCGGTGCCGCCGGTCGGCACAGTGCTCGAACACCCGAGCGGCTGGCGGATCGAGGTGACGGCGGGCGACGAAACCCACGTTACGCGCCTGCGTCTGCACCCTCCGGCGCGCGAGGTAGAGGTGCAGTAGGCGCAACTTTTTGCCGCTTTGCACAATTTTTCTTCGATTTTTTGCATCCGAACCGCGTTTCAGGCGTATCTGTTTCAACAAGGAGACAGAACATGCCTGCACGTCGATTGCCCCCTCTGCGCGCGCTGGAAGCCTTCATGCGCACCGTGCGGCTGGGCTCGGCCCGGGCGGCGGCGGAAGAGATCGGTCTCAGCCCCTCGGCGCTGTCGCGGCGGATCAGCAATCTGGAAGAATTCGTCGGCAAGAAGCTGTTCACCCGCGCGCGCCAGTCGATGCAGCTGACCGACGAGGGGCAGGCCTTCTACGAGGCGGTGAACCCGCATATGGAAGCGCTGGCAAGGGCGGTGGAGAGCCAGTCGGACAATATCGCCCTGCTGCGCCTGCGCCTTGGCGTGCTGCCGATGTTCGGCAGCCAGCGCCTGTTTCCGCGCCTTGGCGAATTGCGCAAGCGCCACCCGCTGCTGCACATCGACATCGACACCGCCCCGCATCTGGAAGACCGGGTGGGCGATACGCTCGATGCCGCGATCATCCTGTCGCGCGGGCCCGCGAGCGGGCTGCACGCGGTGCGGCTTGATCACAATCTAGTCCATGCGATCTGCAGCCGCGAGCTGGCCCGCGGGATCGGTCCGGTGATCACTCCCGAGGCGATGGCCAAGCAGACCTTCCTCATTCACAACGAATTGCCCGAGAGCTTTGTCGCGTGGAAGAAGGCCAACGGGCTTGAGCAGATGGACCCGGCAGCGATCGACCATTACGATTCGGGCGCACTGATGCTGGAGGCCGCCGCCCAGGGGCTCGGCATCGCGATCATGCACGATGATCACCTGCGCCGCGCCAACGACAACCGGCTCACCAATCTCACCGGCAAGCCGGTCGAGAGCCCCTATTCCTACTGGTTCGTGTGCAAGCCGGTGGCGCTGGAAAGTCGCCCGGTGCGGATCTTCCACGACTGGCTGGTGCGCGCGGGGTTGTAAGGCCTATTCGGCCGCCTCGTTCTTGGGCTGATAGCGCACCGGGGCGACCGTGTGCGCAAAGGGGCGCAAGGGCTTGCCGAGGATTTCCGTCAGCGCCTCCTCGATCCGGCGACGCGCTTCGGTGCTGATCGCCTTGCGGCCCTTGAATTCCTCAGGGCTGAAGGGTTCAAGATAGTAGAGCCGCAGGCGGAAGGTGCCCTTGCGTGAGAGCACCCGCTTGGCGTTGTTGACGCCGCTTTCCTCGCCGATCCAGCCGATCCACTCAGCTACGGCCCCGTAATCGAGCACCACCGGTTGAACCAGCACGCCGGGCGGCGGCGGTTCGAGCACGGACAGCATCGAGGTCTTGAACGGCAGCAGCGATTGCCCGTCGGTGGTGGTGCCTTCGGGGAAGACCGTGACCGACCAGTTATCGACCAGCGCGTCTTTCAGGGCATTGATCTGCTCGGCCACGCCCATGCGATGCTCGCGCTTCACAAAGACGGTGCGGTTGAGGCTGGCGAGCCAGCCCACCACCGGCGCCTCGGCCAGTTCCGCCTTGGCGACGAAGGCCGTCCCGCTCGCGCCAGCCAGCGCGAGGATGTCGACCCACGAGAGGTGGTTGGCGACATAGAACACGTCGCGCTTCAGGTGGGTGCCATGCACATCCACCCGCGCGCCGCACACCCTTGCGGCATAGCGCAGGAACAGCATCGGGAAGGGCGAGCCATAGGCGACGACGCGGTAAAGGTAGTGCAGCGGCACGAAGACTGCGATCAGCCCGATCAGCGCCAGTGTGCGCAGGGCGAGGCGCACCCAGCCCATCGGCGAAACCGGCGTGCTCTCACCCCGCGCGGCAGCAGCGCGCAGATCGGTCTCAGTCGTCACGCGAAAGCCGGACGCCGTAGAGTTCCATGCGGTGATCGACCAGCCGGTAGCCCAGCCGCTCGGCAATCTGGCGCTGGAGCGCTTCGACCTCGGGATCGACGAATTCGACCACCTTGCCGGTTTCGACATCGATCAGGTGATCGTGGTGCGCTTCGGGCACGGGTTCGTAGCGCGAACGGCCATCGCCGAAATCATGGCGATCAAGGATGCCGGCCTCTTCGAACAAGCGCACGGTGCGATAGACCGTCGCGATGGAGATCTTGGAATCGACCGCCGAGGCGCGGGCGTGCAGCAGTTCGACATCGGGGTGATCGTCGCTCTCCGACAGCACCTTGGCGATGACGCGGCGCTGTTCGGTGATGCGCAGGCCCTTCTCGGCACACAACTGCTCAAGATCGATCTTCTGGTTCAATGACAGCTCCATCGCCTGCTGGCGTGGCCCGCAATGGGGACCCGTGAATGAAAAAGCAGCCCCTTCCCTACAGGGACGGGGCTGCTTGCTCAAGCGGGCCGTCCGCCCTCTCAACAGGGGCGGCAGCAGGCCGTATCAGGCTTACTTCTTGGCGCGGCGCGGGCGACCGGCGCCCGGCTTGCGACCAAGGCCGATCTTCTTGGCGAGATCGCGGCGGGTTTCGGCATAGTTGGGGGCGACCATCGGGTAATCGGCCGGCAGGCCCCAGCGCGCGCGATATTCCTCGGGCGAGAGGTTGTAGTTGGTGCGCAGGTAGCGCTTGAGCATCTTGAGTTTCTTGCCGTCTTCAAGACAGACGATGTAGTCCGGCTTCACCGAATTGCGCACGGCCACGGCCGGCTGCAGCTTGACCTCTTCGACCACCGGCGCTTCGCCCAGGTTGGCGAGCGCGGTGTAGACGCTGGTGATCAGGCCGGGGAGATCGGTGACAGCGACATCATTGTTGCTGACATGCGCGGCAACAATATCGCTGGTGAGCGTGATAAGCGTTTCTTTCATTTCGATTTCCATGTCTTCTGCGAATCCCTCAGGGCATTTTTCCGGATATTTCCGGTATTTCGGGCATGGGGGAAAAGCACAGTTTTTGCAACTGGGCGAATAAACCCATTCCGGAGCAATCGACGAAAGACAATTTATTCAATCGAAAGACCGAAAGTAATCGCATCGATCCGCTCGCCATTGGCCATGCGATAATAGTTTGGCCGTTCGCCGATCGGTTCGAATCCGAGTTTACGATACAGGAACAGCGCAGGATTTCCGCGCCGCATTTCCAGATAGATACGGTTAACGCCGCGCTTGCGGCTTGCGGAAAACAGCTGGCCGATCAGGATCGCGCCGATCCCGCGGCGGCGGCAGCCGGGGGCAACCGCGATCAGCAGCAGCTCCTCTTCATCAAGCACATGGCGGCTCAGTACGAAGCCGCCAGCTGCCCGGTCGCTGCGATCATCGGCCGCGATCAGCATCCCGTCACCATCCACCACCAGCGCATGGGTGCTGGGCATCGACAGCGCATCGGCCACCTGCCGCCGGTTCCACGCCTCGCCATAAGCCGGATCGAAGGCCGCCTCCATCACCGCCATGATCCGGTCGAGGAGGGCGGGGGAGACGCTCATGCCGGCAGCCGCTCGGCCATTGGCGTGGCATCGGGCCCGCGCCCGTAGATCGGCGCAAGATCGGCGGTGAGGCGCGCTGGCCCCAGCGATAGTGCGGCAGCGGCATCGGGGAGGGTTTCGATCACCTTATGCCGATCGCCCAGCAGCGCGGCAAATTCCCTTGCGCGGTTGCCGGCTATCACGCTCTGGCTCCCGCGCTCGGCAGCATCGGCGGGGGTGAGCGAGCGCACCTCGCCCTGCGGCGCGCCGTCGGCGGCGAAATCCTGCACGAACCATTCGCCATGCCCGCCATTGGTGCACACCGTCAGCGGCGCGCCGGGATGCTGATGAAGCGCCTGGGCTGCGACGAGGGCGAGGGTGGGGTAGCCGAGCACCTCTGCCCCCCAGGCAAAGCCCAGCGCGCGGGCGGTGGCAAGACCGATGCGCACGCCGGTGAAGCTGCCCGGCCCAAGGCTGACGAGGATGCGTGTCGCGCGCCCCTTGGCAGGCAGGGCGGCGATCATCGGCACCAGTGCCTCGGCATGTCCGCGCCCGATCACGCGGTGCTCATGCGCCAGCAGCGTCTCGCCCTCGAACAGGGCGATGGAGCAGGCCTCCGAGGCGGTTTCGATTGCGAGCATGCGCATGCGGCCCGCCCTGCATCAGGCCGCGGGCGCGCGCAAGCGTGCGATGTGCTTCAAACGATGGTGTTGAAGGTGCCGAAATCCGGGCGCGGCGATCGACCGAAGATGCTGGCCGGATCGCCATAGCCGAAAGAGCAGATGAAATTGACCCGGTGGCGCGGTTCATCGGCGAGGAAGGCTGCCGTAACGGCTGCCGGATCGAAGCCCGACATCGGCCCGACATCCAGCCCCAGCGCGCGGGCGGCGAGCATGAGATATGCCCCTTGGAGCGACGAGTTCCTGAAGGCTCCTTCCTCGCGGCCTGCCTCGTTGCCCTCAAACCAGCTCTTGGCGTCGGTATGCGGGAAGAGCCAGGGCAGCTCCTCGTGAAAGTCGATATCGTGGGCGATCACGGCGGTGACCGGCGCGGCGAGGACCTTGGCCTTGTTGCCCTCCATCACGCAGGCCGCGAGCTTTGCCTTGGCTTCGGGCGACTTCACCCACACGATCCGTGCCGGGAGCATGTTGGCCGAGGTCGGCGCCATCTTGGCGAGATCCCAGATTGCGTGGAGCTGTTCGTCGCTCACCGGCTTGTCGAGCCAGCCATTATAGCTGCGCGCTTCGTTGAACAGCTGCGCGAGTGCCTGTGCGGACAGCGCGTGATCGTGGAACTGTACCGTCATGCCGCGCGCACTTCGGTGACTTCGGGGACGTAGTGCTTGAGCAGGCCTTCGATGCCGTGCTTGAGCGTCGCGGTGCTCGACGGGCAGCCCGAGCAAGAGCCCTGCAGCGTGAGATAGACCACCCCGTCGCGGAAACCGCGATAGGCGATGTCGCCGCCGTCACCCGCTACAGCCGGGCGCACACGGGTTTCGAGCAATTCGTTGATGGCCGCGATCACTTCGGCGTCTTCGGCGCGCTCCTCGATCACCATCTCGTCTTCGGGCGGGGGGACCGCGATGCCGTTGCCGCTGGGCGCTGCGAACAGCGGGGCTTCGGAGACGAAATGATCGAGCAGGATCGCGATCACCTGCGGCTTCAGCGCGCTCCAGTAGGCACCGGGCGCGGCGGTGACGCTGACGAAATCCGCGCCGAAGAACACGTTCACCACTTCGCCCGTATCGAAGATCGCCTGCGCAAGCGGGCTCGCCTCGGCGGCTTCGGGGGTGGCAAATTCGCGGGTTCCTGCGGCCATGACAATTTGCCCGGGCAGGAACTTCAAGGCGGACGGATTGGGGGTGGTTTCGGTCTCGATGAACATGGGGCCTATCTAGGAGCGGCGGGGGCTCCCGACAAGCAGGCAATCCTTGCGTGAAACCATTCACTATCGCTTCACACTTCGCCGCCCTATATGTCGGCCCATGACGTCGCTCTCCCGCGCAGCCCGCGCTATCGCCCTTCTCATTGCTCCTGTCCTGATGGTCCAGCCCGTGCTGGCCCAACAGGCCGCCACGCAAACCGCGACGGCGCCCGCTCCCGCGCCTGTTCCGGCGCCAAAGGCCCTGCAAACCGGCGGGGCGACCCCGTGGCTCTATCGCGGCTCGGACGTTCCGCCCGACGAGAAATGGCTGTTCGGCGAGATGAAGAACGGGCTGCGCTATGCCGTGCGCAACAATGGTGTGCCGCCGCGCCAGATCTCGATCCGGGTGCGCGTCGATGCCGGTTCGCTGCACGAGGAAGACGGCGAACAGGGCTACGCGCACCTGCTGGAACACCTGCTCTTCCGCGAGAGCAAGTATCTCGGGCAGGGCGAAGCGATTGCCGCATGGCAGCGCCTTGGCGCGACCTTTGGCAGCGATGCCAATGCCGAGACCACGCCGACCCACACGGTCTACAAGCTCGACATTCCCGACATCAACCCGGCCAAGCTGTCGGAGAGCTTCAAGCTGCTTTCGGGCATGGTGCGCGCGCCGGTGCTGAATGACGTGAATGTCGGCGCCGAACGCCCGATCGTGCTTGCCGAAAAGCGCGAGCGCGGCGGTGCGGGCCTGCGCATGGCAGACCTGACGCGCCAGACCTTCTTTGCCGGTCAGCGCCTCTCCAGCCGCAATCCGATCGGCACGGACGAGACCTTGAAGGCGGCGAGCGGCAAGGGTGTGAAGGCCTTCTACGATCGCTGGTATCGCCCCGAAAACACCACCATCATTGTGGCCGGCGACGCTGATCCGCAGCTGCTGGCAGGGCTGGTGGAGCAATGGTTCGGCGACTGGAAGGGCGCCGGCAAGCCCGGCGTTGCGCCTGCTTTCGGTGATCCGGTTGCTCCGGCCGGCGCGGTGGCGAGTGCCGGCATGCCTTCCCCGATCGGCGAGCTGGCCGTCGGCGTCGAGCCCGATCTGCCGCGCAGTCTCACCTTCGCGGTGATGCGTCCGTGGCGGCCCGTAACCGACACCGTCGTCTATAATGAAGGCCTGCTGCTCGATGCGATTGCCCAGGCGATCATCAACCGCCGCCTGGAATCGCGCGCGCGCGGCGGCGGCAGCTTCCTCTATGCGCAGGTCCAGCAGGACGATATCTCGCGCTCGACCGATGCCACCTTCGTCACCTTCGCGCCGCTCACCAGCGACTGGCAGGCAGCGCTGGCCGATGTGCGCAGCGTGATTGCGGACGCGCTGGTCAATCCGCCGACGCAGGAAGAGATCGACCGCGAGGCCTCCGAGTTCGACGTGGTCTTCGCCAACGAGGTCGAACAGGAAAGCGTCCAGTCGGGCTCGACCCTCGTCAACAATCTGGTCAACGCGGTCGACATCCGCGAGACTTTCGCTGCCCCGCAGGTGGTGCTCGATGTGTTCCGCGGCATGAAGCCGCGCCTGACGCCGGCCGAAGTGCTGGAGCGCACCAGAGGGCTGTTCGAAGGCACGGTGACGCGCTCGGTCTATGTCACTCCGCAGGCAGGCGAGGCCGATGTCGCGGCGCTCAAGCTCGCGCTGGCGAGCGAGGCCAAGGTCGATGGCAGCGCGCGGCTGGCGGCGAACACCATTTCCTTTGCCGATCTGCCAGCCCTTGGCGCGCCCGGCACGATTGCCGGGCAGAAGGCGCTAGGCGTGCTGGAAATCCAGCAGGTCGACTTTGCCAATGGTGTCAAGGCGCTGGTGTGGGCTAATGATGCCGAACCCGGCCGCGTGACGGTGCGGGTGCGCTTTGGCGCAGGCTACCGCGCCTTCGACAAGGACTCGGCGGTCTATGCCTCGCTCGGCGAGGCGGCGCTGGTCGGCTCGGGGCTGGGCGAGCTCGGCCAGAACGAGATCGACCGGCTGACCACGGGACGCAAGCTCGGCTTCGATTTTTCGATCGACGATGCAGTGTTCACGCTGACGGCGCAGACCCGTTCGGAGGATGTGGCCGATCAGCTCTATCTGTTTGCTGCAAAGCTCGGGATGCCGCGCTGGGACGCTGATCCGGTTACCCGCGCCAAGGCGGCCTCGGAGCTCGCCTACAACACCTTCTCGACCAGCCCGGGCGGGGTGCTCAACCGCGATCTCGAATATCTCGTGACGGCCAAGGACCCGCGCTTTGCCACGCCCGATCCGGCCGCGATCAAGGCGGCCACGCCCGAAGGTTTCCGCAAGGTGTGGGAACCGCTGCTGAAGCAGGGGCCGATCGAGGTGCTGGTGTTCGGCGAGTTCGATGCCGCCAAGATCACCGAGCAGCTGCGCCTCACTTTCGGCGCTCTGCCACCGCGCGCGCCGATCCCGGCCGATATCGCCGCCCGTGTGCCGGGCTTCGCGCCGACCGCCGACAAGCCCGCGATCCTGACCCATCGCGGCGATCCCAATCAGGCCGCCGCCGTGGTTGCCTGGCCGAGCGGGGGCGGGGTGGCGAGCTTGCGCGAAAGCCGCCAGCTCGAAATCCTCACCCAGCTGTTCAACAACCGTCTGCTTGATGCCCTGCGCGAACGCGCGGGTGCCTCCTATTCGCCGCAGGTCTTCTCCAAGTGGCCCGAAGATCTGGCAAGCGGCGGGCGCATCACCGCGCTGGCCCAGCTCGAACCCGAATTCGTGCCGGTGTTCTTTGCCGAGGCTGACCGGATCGCCAAGGACCTCGCCGTCAATCCGCCCACCGCCGACGAGCTGTCCCGCGTCACCGAGCCGCTGGCCCAGCTGATCCGCCGCGCTTCCACCGGCAACCAGTTCTGGCTCTACAACCTCGAAGGCGCGACGCAGGACCCGCAGCGCGTCGGATTGCTGCGCACGCTGCTGGCGGATTATTCGCAGACCAGCCCGCAGGTGATGCAGTTCCTCGCCGATCGCTACCTTGCCAAGGGCGTGCCCTTCCGGCTGGCGATCATCCCCGAAGGCCAGCAGCTCGCGAGCGCTCCGCCAGCGCCTGCTACCGCTCCCAAGGCAGCGGCCATACCGGCCATGACGGGGCGCTGATCGTACGGAGCAATCACGGAGCGCGGGAAATAAAGTTGTCGCGAAAGGCTTTGTCGCTTTACAAATGAAACGCGCCTCCTGTAGCGGGCGCCCCCGCGCGATGTGAACGCGCGCCGAATAGAAAGAGTATTGCACGTGCCCGAGACCTGGACCCCGGACAGCTGGAAGACCCGCGAAGCGCGGCACCTTCCGCATTACGAGGACGCCGCCGAACTGGCTGAAGCGGAGACGACCCTGTCGTCCTATCCGCCGCTGGTGTTTGCGGGCGAGGCACGGGCGCTCAAGGCCGATCTGGCGCAGGTCGCGAGCGGCCACGGCTTCCTGTTGCAAGGCGGAGACTGCGCGGAGAGCTTTGCCGAGTTCCACCCCAACAACATCCGCGACACCTTCCGCGTGCTGCTCCAGATGGCGGTCGTCATGACCTTTGCCAGCAAGCGCCCCGTCGTGAAGGTCGGGCGCATGGCCGGCCAGTTCGCTAAGCCGCGCTCCTCGCCGACGGAAACCATCGGCGATCTGACGCTGCCGAGCTATCTCGGCGACAATATCAACGGTATCGAGTTCGACCCCGTCAGCCGCCGCAATGATCCGGCCCGCATGGTGCGCGCCTATTCGCAGGCCGCCGCGACGCTCAATCTGCTGCGTGCTTTCGCGGGCGGGGGCTATGCCAACCTGCGGCAAGTCCACCAGTGGACGCTCGATTTCATGGGCCGCACGCCGTGGACCGAGAAATTCGCGCAGATGGCCGACCGGATCGGCGAGGCATTGGATTTCATGGAGGCCTGCGGGATCGATCCCGGCACCGTGCCGCAATTGAAGGGCACGAGCTTCTACACCAGTCATGAAAGCCTGCTGCTGCCCTACGAACAGGCGCTCACCCGCCGCGATTCGCTCACGGGCGATTGGTACGCGACCTCGGCGCACATGCTGTGGATCGGGGATCGCACCCGCTTCCCGGGCTCGGCCCACATCGAATTCGCGCGCGGCATCGGCAATCCGCTGGGCATGAAGTGCGGCCCTTCGCTCGAGCCCGATGCGCTGCTGCGCCTGCTCGACGAATTGAACCCGAACCGCGAGGCCGGGCGCTTGACCCTCATCAGCCGTTTCGGCCACGACAAGGTGGAAGACGGCCTGCCGCGCCTCGTGCGCGCGGTTGAGCGCGAGGGCCATCCGGTGGTGTGGTCTTGCGATCCGATGCACGGCAATGTCGTGAAGTCCGACACCGGCTTCAAGACGCGCCCCTTCGACCGCATCCTGAGGGAGGTGAAGGGCTTCTTCGCGGTCCACCGCGCCGAAGGCTCGCACCCGGGCGGAATCCATATCGAGATGACCGGGCAGGATGTGACCGAATGTGTCGGCGGGGCTGTCGCGATTACCGAGGAACGGCTGGGCGATCGCTATCACACCCACTGCGATCCGCGCCTCAACGCCGAACAGTCGCTGGAACTGGCTTTCCTCGTTGCCGAAATGCTCAACGAGGCGGCGGGCGAGCGGAGCGACACGATCAGCGCCGACGCGGCGTAACCCCATATGGGGCGCGCCTCGCTCGCGGAGCAATATCGCGCCACCCGCGCCTTGAGCGAGGCGCTGGCCCGGCCGCTCAGCGATGCCGATGCCAGCATCCAGTCGATGGAGGATGCGAGCCCCGCCAAGTGGCACCTCGCGCATACGACATGGTTCTGGGAGACCTTCCTGCTTAGGGATCATGCGGGCGGTTACCAGCTCCACAATCCCGATTGGCCGTTCCTGTTCAATTCCTATTACGAGGCCGAGGGCGCGCGGATCAGCCGCTTTGCTCGCGGGATGCTTTCGCGTCCGGCTCTGGCCGAGGTGCTGGAATGGCGCGGAGGCGTCGATGCGGCCATGGCTCCGCTGCTCGATGATCCGGCGCTGGCGGGCCTGATCGCGCTGGGGATCGCGCATGAGCAGCAGCACATCGAATTGCTGCTGACCGACATCAAGCACGCCCTGTTCCAGAACCCGCTTGGCCCGGCGATGTGGGAGGGTGTCGCGTCCGCCGCCGCACAGCCTGCGCCGATGGGCTGGTACGAACATCCCAGCGGCATCGCGCTGATCGGGCATGAGGGCGAGGGGTTTGCCTTCGATAACGAAGCTCCGCGCCACCGCGTTTTGCTTGAACCCTTCGCGCTGGCTGACAGGCTGGTGACCAATGGCGAATGGGAGGAGTTCATCGCCGATGGCGGCTATGCCGAGCCGCGCCTGTGGCTTGCCGATGGCTGGGGCTGGGTGCAGCGCGAGGGGGTCAGCGCGCCGCTCTACTGGCGCGAGGACATGCACTTCACCCATCAGGGCTGGCAGCAGCGCGATGCGAACGCGCCTGTCACCCACATCTCCTTCTTCGAGGCCGATGCCTATGCCACTTGGGCCGGCGCGCGCCTGCCGACCGAATTCGAATGGGAGGCGATCGCGGCAAGCCATGATCCGGCCGGCGGCAACCAGCTGGATGGGGCCGCGCCGCCGCTGCCTGTGGGTGGGGCGGGAGTTTTCGGCGATTGCTGGCAATTCACCCGCTCGGCCTATCTCCCGTACCCCGGCTTCCGCGTCGCCGAAGGGGCGGTGGGCGAATATAATGGCAAGTTCATGAGCGGGCAGGTGGTGCTGCGCGGCGCGAGCTGCGCGACGGTGCGGGGACATTCGCGCAGCACCTATCGCAATTTCTTCTACCCCCACCAGCGCTGGCAGTTCACCGGCCTCAGGCTCGCGCGGGATGCGGTGCGGTGACGGCGCTGGCTGTGCGAGACGAGGCCGGAGCCGACCCTGCCTTCCGCGCCGATGTGTTGATCGGGCTGGCCGAGCCGCAGAAGGCGGTGCCTGCGCGCTGGTTCTACGATGATGCCGGATCGCGCCTGTTCGAGGACATCACGCGCCTTCCCGAATATTATCCCACCCGGGCCGAGACCGAAATCCTGAGGGCGCGGGGCGGAGAATTCGCCGCTCTGATCGGGCCGGGACGGGCGGTGGTGGAGTTCGGCTCGGGCTCTTCGCTCAAGACACCGCTGCTGCTCTCGGCCATAGCGCCTTCGGCCTATGTCCCGCTCGACATTTCCGGCGATTTCCTGCGCGCTGCGGCGAGCGATCTGGCGGCCAAGTTTCCCGGCCTGCCGGTCTATCCGGTCGAGGCCGATTTCATGCGCGAGGTTGCCTTGCCGCGCGAGGTGGAGGGGCTGCCCAAGCTCGGGTTCTTCCCCGGCTCGACCATCGGCAATATGGTGCCCGCCACCGCCACCGATCTGCTGCGTTCGATGCGCGAGACGCTTGGCCTCGGCGCGCTGCTGCTGATTGGCATGGATCTGGTCAAGGACCCCGCCACGCTGATCGCTGCCTATAACGATGCTGCCGGCGTCACGGCCGCCTTCAACCGCAATCTCCTCCACCGCATCAACCGCGAGCTTGGCGGCGATATTCCGGTCCAACGCTTCGCCCACGAAGCGCGCTGGAATGATGACTATGCGCGCATCGAGATGCATCTTGTGGCTGATGGCGAGCTTTCCTTCAGCGTCAGCGGTCGCCGTTTCACGATGCGGGCAGGCGAGACGATCCACACCGAGAACAGCCACAAGTTCACCCGCCGCACATCCAACATGCTGTTGCAAGCGGGCGGGTGGGAGCCGCGTGCGCGCTGGACCGACGAGGCAGGGCAGTTTGCGCTGATCCTCGCCGAAGCCGCCCCGCCGCGCTCTGCCCCCTGAAACCTCCCGCTCGCCCGAGCGTTGGCGCGGGATGGACGGAAACAAGAGCGATATTCTCGTGATCGGCGCGGGGCTGGCGGGGCTCGCCTGCGCGCGCGAACTGGCAGCGACAGGCGCAAGCGTCATCGTGCTCGACAAGGGGCGTGGCCCCGGCGGGCGCATGGCCGCGCGGCGGGTGGAGATTGCGGGCGAGACAGTGAGTTTCGATCACGGCGCGCAATACTTCACCGCGCGCGATCCGGCCTTCATCGCGGCGGTCGAAAGCTGGGCGGCAGCAGGCGTTGCTGCGCGCTGGCCTGCGGCCGGGGTGGACGCATGGGTCGGCGTTCCCGGCATGAATGCGCCGATCCGTGAGCTCGCCCGCTCGCTCGACGTGCGCTGGGGCGTGCGGGCCGAGCGGATGGTGCGAGGGGACGCGGGCTGGCATGTCGAGACTGATGCAGGTGCCTTCACTGCCGCACGCATCATGGTCGCGGTGCCTGCCGAACAGGCCGCCGTGCTGCTTGCCGATGCCGCGCCCGAATTGTCAGCGCTGGCCGCGAGCGTCACCTCGGTCCCGTGCTGGGCGGTGATGGCGAGCTTTGCCGCGCCGCTTGGCGGGCCCGATACCTTCCGTTCCGACACGGCGCCGGTCAGCTGGGCGGCGCGCAATTCGGCCAAGCCCGGACGCGCCGCGCCGGAAGCCTGGGTGATCCACGCCAGCGCCCAGCGTAGCCGCGAGTTGGTCGATCATCCAAAGGAGGCGGTCGCCACTCTCCTGCTCGCCGATTTCTTCTCGGCGATCGGGATTGCGCCAGCCTCGCCCACGCACCTTGATGCGCATCGCTGGCTCTATGCCCTGCCGCAGGCCGTGGGCGGCGAGGGCGCTCGCTATGATGCAGGCCTCGGCCTAGGCATCGCGGGCGACTGGCTGCACAGCCCGCGTGTCGAAGGGGCCTTCCTCTCGGGCAGGGCCTTGGCGGCGCTGGCGCGTCAGGCGGCCATCGGCGCGGGGCAATAGCGCGCCAGATAGTCGCCATGCCCCGGCATGTGCTGGACGAGGTAGCGGATCGACTTTTCCATCTCGTCGATCTCGCCGCGCGTCTTGGCCGTGTCGAGCGCGTCGGCCATGGCGTTATGCCCGCCCATCGCGATCCCTTGTCCCATCATGACCGCGGCCCAGCTGGTCTCGGTGAACAGCTCGTCCTCCTCGCGGAAGATCTGGCCGTTGGCCCTGAAGATCTCCACCTTCTCGGTCAGGCTGTCGGGCACCGGCATGGTGCGCACATAGTTCCAGAACTCGGAATCGGTCCGGCTGGTGGCGTTGTAATGCAGGATCAGGAAATCGCGGATGCGGGCATATTCGCGGCCCGTCAGGCGGTTGAAGGCATCCTCCTGCGCCTGCGTCACGCCGTCGAGCGACAGCAGCGAGAGCAGCTTGTCGATCCCGGTGTTGATGAGGTGGATCGAGGTCGATTCGAGCGGCTCCATGAAGCCCGCAGCCAGACCCAGCGCGACCACGTTTTTGTTCCAGAACTTCTTGCGCCGTCCGGTCACGAAACGCAGCCAGTTGGGCTCGGCCTGCGGCTTGCCGGCAATATTGCCGAGCAGGATATCGAGCGCCTGTTGGTCCTCCATGAAGCTTGAGCAATAGACATGGCCATTGCCGTTGCGGTGCTGGAGCGGCACTTGCCACTGCCACCCGGCACTATGCGCAGTGGCGCGGGTGAAGGGCGGGGGCGGGCTGCCGTCCTCGCGCTGGCAGGGCAAGGCGACCGCGCGGTTGCAGGGCAGGTAATTGCTCCAGTCGTCATAGCCGGTCCCCAGCGCCTGTTCGATCAACAGGCCGCGGAAGCCCGAGCAATCGATGAACAGATCGCCCTTGAATTCGCGCCCGTCGTCGAGCGTCACACCGGTGACAAAGCCGCTTTCCGCGTCGAGCGCGACATCGGTGACCTTGCCTTCCTGACGCACCACGCCGCGGGTCTCGGCATAGCGGCGCAGATAGGCGGCATAGCGTCCCGCATCGAGGTGATAGGCGTAATTGACCGGCGGCAGATCGTCGCGCTTGTAATCTTCGGTGCGCGCGAACTTGCCAAAATAGGCGGCCATGGTCTCAAGATTGAAGACCTGGATCGGACGCTTGTCGCCCGCTTCGGCCATCCGGTGCCACACGTGGTGGAAGCTGATCCCGCCCATCACATAGCCATAGGCGCCGAAGGGGTGGATGTAGCTGTCGCCGAGCTTGCCCCAGTTTTCGAACTGGATGCCGAGCTTGAAGGTGCCGCCGACCTCGGCCAGCATCTCGCGCTCGTCGATCCCGAGCAGCTGGTTGAAGCCGATGAAGGGCGGAATCGTCGCCTCGCCCACGCCGACCGTGCCGATGGCTTCGGATTCGATCAGTGTGATTTCCACAGGCCGTCCGCTCTTGATGCGCGAAAGGGCCGCGGCTGCCATCCATCCGGCCGTTCCCCCGCCGACGATGATTATATTTTGAATTGCCATGTTTTCCTCGGTCCCAACCGGCCCTGCTTGCGCCGTCATTGCGGGGATTCTGCGCCCCGCGAAGTGTTGCCAGAATGCAATATGTCGCGCGGATTACAAGTCTTGAGAACGCTAACAATCTGCGCTACAACCCGTAAGGCAAGCACCCGTAGCAGGCACGAATCTGTCGCGGGGCATGGGGAGGTTTGACACATCATGAAATATGCAAGGGTTGCGCCGCGTCGGCGCCTGTTCGCCCTCGGCACCGCATCCGCGATCGCCATCGCTGCCGCCAACCCGGCGCTGGCGCAGGATGCCGAACCCGCAGACAAGGACGCCGAAGTCGCGGTCGAAGAGCCTGAGGCCGACATTATCGTCACCGGCTTCCGCGCCTCGCTGTCCTCGGCGCAAAGCATCAAGCGCAATGCCGACACCTTCGTCGATGTGATCACCGCTGAAGACATCGGCGCGCTGCCCGACCGTTCGGTCGCCGAAGCGCTCCAGCGTGTCCCGGGCATCAATATCGGCCGCTTTGAAAAGCCCTCGGACCCTGACCGTTTCTCGGTCGAAGGCACCGGCGTGATCATTCGCGGCCTGAACTTCGTGCGTTCGGAACTGAACGGCCGCGACATCTTCTCGGCCAATGGTGGTACCGTTCTCAACTTCAACGAGGTCTCGCCCGAACTTCTGGGCCGGGTCGAGGTGTTCAAGAACCTCACCGCCGACATGGTCGAAGGCGGGATCGCGGGCACCGTCAACCTCGTCACCCGCAAGCCGCTGGATCGCCCCGGCACGCACATTGCGGGCACGATCGAAACCAACACTGGCGATCTCGCCAGCGAGTGGTCGCCCGGCTTCTCGGTGCTCGGTTCGACCACGTGGGAATCCGATGCAGGGACTCTCGGCTTCCAGATCGGCTATGCCAAGTCCGAACTGATCAGCCGCACCGATGCCTCGCAGGTGGGTGACCCGTGCTACCGTCCGGCCAGCCTGACCGGCGGCTGTCTGCGCGTGCGTCCGGTCGGCAGCGGCGGCTTTGCCGGCGGCGGCACCAGCTTCACGCCCGACAACTTCCCGCCGGCCGGCGCGGTCGTCGTCCCCAAGGGTGCAGGCGTTCGCACCACCGATCTCGAGCGTGACCGCGAGGCCGTCTCGGGCACCATCCAGTACGAAAGCCCGGATCGCAGCTTTGTCGTCACCGCCGAATGGCTGCGTGCCGACACCCGCTTCTTCACCAAGGAAAACGCGGCAATCGCGCTCGTCAATGATGACGCGCTGTTCCCGGTTCCGGCGGCGGGCAGCACCTGGGAATTCGACGAGAACGGCATCTTCCAGCGCGGCATTCTGAGCCAGCGCATCGGCGATGCCTATGCCAACCCCTTCGGGCGCGGCGGCATTCCGCTCGAACTGCTGCGCTTTGAGCGCGAGACCCGCGCGATGACGCAGGATGTCTCGATCGATATCGACTGGAGCATCTCCGATCGCTTCCGCGTCAACTTCGAAGCCCAGCACATCGAATCCGATCTGCGTCAGGACTCGATCATCGGCACGATGGCGACCTGGGCCAATATCGATCTCGATATGAGCGGCAACGTGCCGCAGGTGCAGTTCCTTGCGCCTCCGGGCGCGCCGGCTGACTACTTCACCTCTGGCCGCAACACCTATTACTGGTTCCTGCTCGACTCGATCGCCCGCAATGAAGGCCAGCTCGACACGCTGCGTTTCGATGCTGAATACGACATCGGCGAGGACGGCTTCTTCAAGCAGGTCAAGTTCGGTGCGCGCTGGTCGGAGCGTGACCAGACCACCCGCGACACCAACTTCAGCACCTGGGGCAACCTCTCGGCACCCTGGGCGGGCCGTGCGGGCTGCGCTCCGTGGAACGCGGGTCCGGGCTGTGCTACCACCGGCGGGTTCCAGCCGGGCCGCTTCTTCACCGGCCTTCCGGGGCAGGAATTCGCGATTGGCGGCGGTGCCTATGTCGATGATTTCCCGGCCTTCGCCAACCTGCGTTCGCCCTTCGACAACGGCTTCCAGCGCGGCAACGCGCCTGCGCCGCTGCCGGGCGGTGCGCACTTCTTCGGGGCAGACAGCTTCCTTCAGGAATACCTGTCTGGCGCATCGGCCCGTCAGGCCGGCACGATCAACACCTTCTCGCAGACTCCCAACCCGTTCTTCGGCGTCAACAACCGCAGCTTCACCAATGCGGTGACCGGCCAGAGCACGCGTTGCACCCCGTTCTGCGAGAACGAGATCAGCAATGTCGGCGAAACCACCAAGGCCGCCTTTGCCCGCGTCGATTACGGCACGGACTTTGACAACGGCTGGAAGATTTCGGGTAACTTCGGTCTGCGCTATGTCGAAACCGAAGTGAATGCGGCGGGCCTGATCGGCTTCCCGAACCCGTTCTTCTTCGACAACGTCGCCTCGGGTGGCAATGGCAACGGGCGCGCCGAGCTGTCGGAAGTGACCGAAGCCTGTAGCCGCGCCCAGCAGCTTCCGGCTGACCAGCGTCCGGCCTTCTGCAGCTTGCCCGCGGGCCGTCTGGCAGAATTCGCCGCAGCGCATACCGGGGAAATCGTGCTCGATGACCGGGCGGTGACCTTCGACAACTGGCTGCCGAGCTTCAATGCGCTGCTCGACACCGGCGATGGCCTGCTGTTCCGTGCAGCGGTCTCGAAGGGTATCTCGCGCCCTGACCTTGCGGCCTTCCGCTCCGGCGGCGGGATCGGCGACAACACCGCGGACCTGCGCGCCGAAGGCACGCTCGCCACGGGTCCGCTGTTCCAGCTGTTCACCGGCAACCGCAACCTGCGTCCGATCCAGAGCTGGAATTACGATCTCTCGGTCGAGTGGTATTTCGACCGCGTCGGCTCGCTGACGATGTCGGCCTTTGCCAAGGACATCAAGGGGATCGTCAACAACGGCATCGATCTGGTGAACTTCGTGAGCCCCGGCGGGCTTGATCTCGAAGTCGAGGTCAACGGACCGGACAACCGTCAGGACGGCCTGCTCAAGGGTGTGGAAATCGCCTACCAGCAGACCTACGACTTCCTGCCGGGCTTGCTCAGCGGGTTCGGTACGCAGCTGACCTACACCTATGTCGATGGTGGCGATTTCGCGAATACCAACCTTGCGCGCAACCAGGGCGATTTCGCAGCCTTCCAGCCGCTCGCCGGGATTTCGAAGCACACCGTCAACGCGACCCTGTTCTACGAAAAGGACTGGCTGTCGGCCCGTGCCGCCTACAACTGGCGTTCGGCCTTCGTGATCACCCCGCGTGACGACATCTTCCCCTTCTCGCCGATCTGGGGCGAGGAGACCGGCCAGCTCGACGCTTCGGTGTTCGTGACGGTGATGGACGGGGTGAAGCTCGGGGTGCAGGGCGTGAACCTGCTCGACGAGGTGTTCCGCACCTCGCAGGTGATCGACTTCGACGGCACCCGGATCGAGCGCTCGGCGTTCCGCAACGACCGCCGCTTCACCTTCCTTGCCCGCTTCGACTTCTAAGCAGGCAAGTTCTATGAAAATGGCAGGGCTGCTGAAGGCGGGGACGCTCTCAGCGGCCCTGCTGCTTTTGGGGGCGGCGTCGGATGAGGCGCCGCAACCCCTCGCTCCGCGTGAAGGCGCTGGCTGGGAGCTGGTGTGGGCCGACGAGTTCGACGGCGACAGTCTCGATCGCAGCAAATGGGCGCCCGAGGAATCGTGCTGGGGCGGGGGCAATTACGAACGGCAGTGCTATACCGACCGGCCCGACAACATCGCGGTGGAAGGCGGGCTGCTGCTTCTGAAAGCGAAGAAGGAGCGCTTTGTCGGCCCGGCGCGCCCGCCCGAAATTGCCGATAATCCCAACCCCAGGCTGGTTCAGCCCTACACATCGGGCAAGGTCCGCACGCGGGGCCTCCATGCCTGGCGCTATGGCCGGATCGAGGTGCGCGCCAAGGTGTCGCCGGGGCAGGGCACATGGCCGGCGGTGTGGATGATGCCGTCCGAGGATCTCTATGGGCCGTGGCCGCTATCGGGCGAGATCGACATTCTCGAAGCGGTCAACATCGGCGCGAAGTGCCCCAAATGCGAGGGCGGCAAAGGCGAGAACCGCACCATCAGCGCGCTCCATTTCGGCGATCTTGCGCCCAAGAACCGCTTTGTCGATCACCGCAATGCCTTGCCGGACCTGGCGCTGCCTTCGGATGATTTCCACGTCTACGCGGTGGAGTGGGGCGAGGGCCTGATCCGCTTCCTCGTCGATGACCGCGTGCACCTCACGGTCCCGGCCGACAAGTGGAGCAGCGCCTCCCCGCTCGCCCGCGGCAACCTCGCCGCACCCTTTGACCGCCCGTTCTACATCATGGCCAACCTTGCCGTCGGCGGGCGGCTGTCGGAAGAAAACAACGCGAAAAGGGTTGCGAAGGAGAGCTTTCCCGCGCAATTCGCAATCGATTGGATCAGGGTCTACGCTTGCGCCAGCGATCCCCAAAAGGGACGGGCCTGCATCAGGTAGAGCGGACGGGATTGAAGCAGCATGGCGCGCGGGCGCAACACAGTCACGATCAGGGACGTCGCAGAGGACGCCGGGGTCTCGCTGCAAACGGTGAGCCGCGTCATCAATGGCGGGCCCAATGTGCGCCCGCAGGTGCGCGACAAGGTGCGCGCCTCGATCGAGCGGCTGGGCTATGTGCCGAGCCTTGCCGCCCAGCGCATGAGCGGCTCGCGCTCCTACATCATCCTTGCCATCAACGACCGCGAGCGCACCCTTGCCGACTGGCGCGAGCGGCGCGGCACCGACTGGGTCGACCAGATGCTGCTGGGCGGGATCCTGACCTGTTCGAAGCACGGCTACCGCATGATGGTGGAGCTGATCGACACCCATTCCGATCATGTCGAGCGCGAGCTGGGCGCAGCGATCTCGGCCCTGCAGCCTGACGGGGTGATCCTGACCCCGCCGCACTCGGAAAATGCGCTCATCACTGGGCTTCTTACCGAGCGCGGCATTCCGTTTGCGCGGATCGGATCGAATGCGCCGGGGCCGGGAATTGCGCTGACAATGGGCGATGAAGGCGCAGGCCATCTCGCCACCACGCGCCTCGCCGATCTCGGCCACCGCAAGATCGCGATGATTGCCGGGCCTGCACAATACAGCCTCAGCGGCTGGCGTATCGACGGCTGGAAGCGCGCGCTGGCCGAGCGCGGGTTGCCGTCCGAAGGTCTGCTGGAGGCGGGGGATTTCGGCTACGAATCCGGCACCAAGGCGGCGCGTGCGCTGCTCGACCGCAATCCCGACCTTACCGCGATCATCGCCTCGTCCGACCAGATGGCGCTCGCCGCACTCGAAGTGGCGCGTGATCGCGGGCTGAAGGTGCCGGGCGATCTTTCGCTGATCTCCTTCGACAATACCCCGATCGTGCGCTTCACCCAGCCGCCGCTGACTGCGATCGACCAGCCGATTGCGGAGACTGTCAGCCGCGCGGTCGAGCAGCTGATCGCACGCGGCGAGGATGGCGCGGATGATGCCGTGATCGAAGTCGCCGCCGGGTTGGTCGAGCGGCTGTCCACAGCACCTGCGCCCGCGCCTGCCTCGGGCAGGGCTTGAACACCTCCGCACAGCCCGCGCCTGAACGCCAGCCGGGCTGGTTCCTTGCGCTCTATGCGCTGGCTGCTGCGGGCGGCGCGGTCGCCTATGTGCCGCTGCTGACCGTGCTCCTGCCCGAACGCATCGCCTCCTTGCAGGGGCGCGAGGATATTGCCGCGCTGGCGCAGGCGAGCTTCTGGGGCGCGGTGACGGCGAGCCTTGCGAACATCGCGGTGGGCGCGCTGAGTGACGCCAGCCGCGTCCGGCGTCCCTGGATCCTGGCAGGGCTGCTTATCTCGAATTTCTGGCTGCTGCAGATCGGTGCAGCACATTCGGTTTCGGAAATCGTGCTGCTGGTGATGCTGTGGCAGGTCGGCCTCAATCTGATGCTGGCGCCGTTGATGGCTTGGGCGGGCGACTGCTTTCCCGATAGCCAGAAGGGCGTGCTGGGCGGGGCGCTGGCGCTGTCGCCCGCATTGGGCGCACTGGCAGGTTCGCTGGTGACCTTCGGCGGGCTGGTTGCGCCCGACATGCGGCTGCCTGTGGTGGCCGGGCTGGTGACCGCACTGGTGCTGCCCGCGGTGCTGCTCGGCGGCCGGCAGGAGCGGTCCGGTCTCATGCAGCCGGACTCGCAGAAGCAGGCCAATCTACAGGGGCAGGCCGGGGCGCGGCCCGATCATGTGGTCCGCCGGATGTGGGCGGCGCGCTTTCTGGTGCAGGTGGCCGAAGGCGGGATGTTCGCTTTCCTGCTGTTCTGGCTGCGCTCGCTCGCGCCCGGCTACCCCGAAAATTCCGCCGCCAACATCTTCAGTCTGGTGCTGGTCGGCGCCGTGCCGCTCTCGTTTGTTCTGGGTCGCTGGTCGGATCGCCATGGCCGGCCGATCCTGCCGCTGGCGGGCTGCGCGCTGCTGTGTGCGCTCGGCATGCTGGTGATGGCCGCCGCCGCCAGCCTGTCGCAGGCGATTGCGGGCTATGTGTTGTTTGCCATGGCCGCGGCGATCTTCCTTTCGCTCCATGCCAGCCAGACCCTGCGCGTGCTGCCGGCCCCGCAGCATCGCGGGCGGGATCTCGGACTTTTCAATCTCACCAACACCCTGCCGGCGATGGTGATGCCGTGGCTCACGGTGATGCTGGTGCCGGGGTTGGGCTACTCGGCGCTGTTCGTGCTGTTCGCCAGCCTTTCGCTTGCCAGCGCCGCGCTCCTTGCCTCCTTTGCGCGGGGCGCGGGAAACCCGTCTGCAAAGGACGCTTGACGCTTGCAAAAGCCCGCCGGTTTTGTAGTATCTTGATAACGTTCTCAAGGGACGTATGGCCAGCAAAATACCGGTCTTGGGAGGGACTAGCCTGGTGACGTCTAAGATTTTTGGTCAGCTTGCGGCAAGCGCAGGCCTTGCTGCCCTGCTTGCAGGCTGCGCAGCCCATGCCGAGGTGCAGTCCGCTCCGGCTGCTGCGCCCGCTGCGTCTGCCCCCGCTGCCGCTGCGGCCAACAGCCCCGAGGCGCTGCTGGCGCGCATGAGCATCGAGCGCAAGGTCGCGCAGATCATCCAGCCCGATATCGGCTCGATCACGCCTGAAGATGTGCGCAAGTACCGCTTTGGCACGATCCTCAACGGCGGCAATTCCGGCCCCTATGGCAATGACAAGGCACCCGCGACCGACTGGCTGAAGCTGGCCGATGCCTATTGGGAAGCCTCCACCGCGTCGCTCGCGGATGGCGAGCCGGTGATCCCCGCGATCTGGGCGACCGACGCGGTCCACGGCCATGCCAATGTGCCTGGCGCCACTGTCTTCCCCCACAATATCGCGCTGGGCGCGACCGGCGATGCCGATCTCATCCGCCGGATCGGCGCTGCAACCGCGGTCGAGATCGAAGTGACCGGGCTCGACTGGACCTTCGCGCCCACCATTGCGGTCGCGCGCGATGATCGCTGGGGCCGCACCTACGAGAGTTACTCGGAGAACCCCGAACTCGTCACCCGCCTCGGCGCGGCGATGATCGAGGGGCTTCAGGGCCGCGCCGGCGAACCCGGGTTCCTCGGCAAGGGCAAGGTTGCCGCCACCGCCAAGCACTATTTCGGTGACGGCGGCACGGCGCAGGGGGTCGATCAGGGCGACGTCAACGGCGACCTCAAGGCCTTGATGGCGATCCACGCCGCGCCCTATCCGGCTGCGATCAATGCCGGCGTGGCGAGCGTCATGGCGAGCTTCAACTCGATCAACGGCTCCAAGATGCACGGCAACAAGCCGCTGCTGACGGATGAGCTGCGCGGCAACCTCGGTTTCGGGGGCGTGGTCGTGGGCGACTGGAACGGCCACGGGCAGGTCAAGGGCTGCACCAATTCCGATTGCCCGCAGGCGCTGATGGCCGGGCTTGATATCTACATGGTGCCCGAGGACTGGAAGGCGCTCCACGCCTCGCTGGTGGCGCAGGTCAAGGACGGCACCATCCCCATGGCCCGGCTCGATGAGGCGGTGCTGCGGGTGCTGAAGCTGAAACAGGCGCTCGGCATTTTCGATGGCGAGGTGAAGCCCTCGCAGCGTGCATACGGCGGCAAGTGGGCGCTGATGGGCTCGGCCGAGCACCGCGCGATTGCGCGCGAGGCGGTGGCCAAGTCGCAGGTGCTGCTCAAGAATGCAGGCGCGTTGCCGCTGAAACCCGGCGCGGTCATCGAAGTGGCTGGCAGCGCGGCGGACAATGTTCCGCAGCAGGCCGGCGGCTGGTCGGTC
This sequence comes from uncultured Alphaproteobacteria bacterium, assembly GCA_903934325.1. GTDB lineage: Bacteria > Pseudomonadota > Alphaproteobacteria > Sphingomonadales > Sphingomonadaceae > Erythrobacter. The sequence continues at coordinate 36,095 of CAIZNH010000005.1, forward strand.
ACCTGGCAGGGCGGCGGCGATCTCACCGCAGCCGATTTCCCCGGCGCAACCTCGATCTGGGGCGGAATTGCCGCGGCGGCCAAGGCAGCCGGCAGCACCGCCGTGCTCGCGCCCAAGGGCGATGCCGCCAGCAAGCCTGACGTCGCCATCGTCGTCTTCGGCGAGCCGCCCTATGCCGAGTTCGTGGGCGACCGCAAGGACCTCGCCTTCCGCGACGAGGAGGGGTTGAGCCTCCTCAAGGCCTATCGTGCGCGCGGGATCAAGACCGTCGCCGTGTTCCTCTCGGGCCGCCCCTTGTGGGTCAACCGCGAATTGAACGCCGCCGATGCCTTTGTCGCAAGCTGGCTTCCGGGCAGCGAGGGGGCAGGGGTGGCCGATGTGCTGTTCGGCGGCGTGCAGCCGAGCGGAAAGCTCTCTTTCAGCTGGCCCAGGACCTGCGAGGGCGCACCGCTCAACAGCACCGATGGTGCGCTGTTCCCCACCGGCTTCGGGCTGGGCTACGGCGCTGCGGCGCCGCTTGAAAAGCTCGACGAGACCTGCGGTGCGCTGACCCATGATACGGGCGCCACGTGGTTCGCCAATGGCAAGCTCGGCGCGCGGGTGCAGGCGGTGGCGGACAATGCCCTGCTTCCCGATCTGCGTGGCAATGGCAACGGCATCGTCGTGACCGGCGTTGATCGCCGCGCACAGGAAGATGCGCGCCGCATCGCCTTTGGCCCCGGTGCCAAGATCAGCCTTACCGGCCCGGCCAGCGACGCGGCGTGGCGGATTTCCTATTCCGTAAGCAGCCGTCCGGCCGGTCCGGTGACGGTGACAGCGGGCGGCCAGCCCGTCGACATCACCCAGGGCCTTTCGGTCGCCGAGGGCAAGGGCTGGCGCGAGATGGTCCTCTCCAAGGCCTGCCTTGGCGAGGCGGGCGGCAAGCTGACTTTCAGCTCGACCGCGCCCTTCGCCTTCCAGATCAGCGAGATCACCCGCTCCGAGGCGGATGCCGCAGCGGAGTGTTCCTTCTAGGCCCTGACAAAGCCGCCGAGCGGCTTGGCCGTGCGGCCCGGGAAAAGCCGTGCGAGGGTGAGCGCCGGATCGAGCCGCCAATGCTCGGCCACGGCGCCTGCCAGCACGGTTTCGAGCGCGATAGTCGGCGCAAGATCGCGGCCTTCGTAGAGCTGGCTTTGCGTGAGGCCCGGCCAGTCGGCCTGCACCGTCCCGCCCTTGACCGAGCCGCCCAGCACCATCGCGGCGCTCGCCGTGCCGTGATCCGTGCCGTTCGTGCCGTTGAGCTTCGCGGTACGGCCGAATTCGGTCGCCACCAGCACCATCGTGTCGCGCCATTCTGCGCCCATGCCGGTGCGGAAGGCCGCGAGCAGGGCATCCAGCCCGCGCGCCTGCCGGGCAAAGGCACCGCGCTGGTTGGCGTGGGTATCCCATCCGTCGACCTCGATCATCGCGATCCCCGCGCCGCGTGTCCCCTGCATCAGCGAGGCGACCAGCGAGCCATTGGCGGCGGCATCGCGCAGATTGTTGAGGTTGTCATCGCCCGCCATCGCCCGTGTTTCGAGCGCACGTGACCACAGGCCGGCCAGCTCGCTGTCGGCCTCGTAGAGTGCGCCGACGCGGGTCAGAAAATCGCTGGTGGCCGCAGGCAGGGCCGAGGGCGCATAGCTCGATACCGGCGCAGCTCCGCGCAGCGCCAGCGGCACCGCCGGAGCAATAGCGAGGGCACGGGGCGGCTCGCCACGGCCGCTCTCGCCCAGCAGCGCGGTGAGGCGGTTGAGCCAGCCATCCTTGCTGGCATAGGGCGCGGTTCCGCCGGTTTCGAGCAGGTTCTGCCCGTCGAAGTGCGAACGCTCGCGATAGGCTGTCGCCGCGCCGTGGATGAACAGCGCCTCGCCTGCCGCGGCTGCCTTGCCCACTTCGGCAAGGGCAGGGTGGAGCGCAAAGAAGCTGCCGATTTTGGGGGCATTGGCATAATCGGTCAGCGCTGCACCGCGCAGAGCCTCGAAGCCGGGATCGCCGACCGGGGCCAGCATCGACAGGCCGTCTGCCGCGCCGCGCAGCAGCACGAACAGGAGCTTCTTCGGCCCTGAGGTCTGGGCCAGCGCGATATTCGGCAGGGCAAGCCCGCTGGCGCCCAGCGCAAGCGATCCGGCGAGCAGGGTTCGGCGATCAAGACGGGTCAGCATGACGGGGTTACCTCCGCATCATTTCAGGGGCGACGAGCAGCAGCGCCAGTGCCTGCCGTCCGCTTTCGGCGCGGGTCAGCATGGTGCGGGTGGTGTCGCTCAGGGCGTCGGGGAAGGCGGCAGTGGCGCGGGCGAGCACATCATCGGACGGCGCGCCCTGCGCCATGCGTTCGGCCAGTTCCGCGCGCCGCCAGATCACATCGGGTGCGGCCCAGCTGGCGGCAAGATCGTCATAACCGGCAGGCGAAGGCGCGCGCCACGGTGCCTGGCCGAGTTCATTGAGCGCTGCGGCAATGCGCTGCGGCGACAGGCTGTTCACGCCCGACAGGCGCAGCGCGGCGATGAACCATTCGAACGGGCTGCGGAACTTGACCGGCCCCGGCGCCCAGGCCTCGGGCGAATTGACCAGCGTGGTGGTGAGGCTCGCCAGATCGCCGCCGGTGCGGCGGAAATCGGCTTCGAGCCGCGCGACGAGGGTTTCGGGCGGGGTGTCACCAGCAAAATGGCGTGCGAATTTGATGGCGATGAAGCGCGCGGTCGCAGGGTGGGCGGCAAGCTCGTCGAGGATCGCGATGGCCTGCTCCGCTCCGCCTTCGGCATAGCGCTTGCCCATGATGGTGCGATCGCCGGGCTCATGCGCGGGGGCGACAAAGGCCGCGCCGCTCGGCTGGTCTACGGCAAAGCGGCCGATCCGCCCGATCCCGGGCACGGTCCAGCCGGTCAGCGCGCGGGCGAATTCGGTGACATCGGCCTGCGCATAGCCGCCATGTACGCCGAGCGTGTGCAGCTCCATGATTTCGCGTGCGAGGTTCTCGTTGAGCCCGCGCGGGCGCTGCTGGGCATTGGCGCGGCGGGCGCGCAGGCGCTGGATCGGTGCCTCTGGGCCGATCGACTGGAACTGGTCGAGATAGAGCAGCATCGCCGGATGCAGCACCGCAGCCTTCAACAGATCGGAAAACTTGCCCAGTACATGCGGGCGGATCGCGTTGAACTGATGCGGACCGACTTCGAACTGGGTGCCGGGTTTGCCGAGCGAGACGCTGAAATGGTTCGACCAGAAATGCACCAGCCGCTCGATCAGCGGGGTCTCGCTTGCCACGGCGACATTCACGCTGGTGGCAAGGTCGTCGATCGCCACGCGGCGCGCTTCGAGCACCTTGGCGCGATATTCGGGCGGCAGCCCGGCGAGCGCGGCAGCGCGCGGGTTGTCCCCGCCCGCCTCGGCCATGGCCGGGGGCATGGTGCCTTCGGCCATGGCCGGATCGCCCATCTCGCGCACCCTGTCGCGGAAGCTGCGCAGGGTTTCGAGCATCTCGGCGCTGCGGCCTCGCGTCTCGGCCCTTGCGGCGATAGCGGGCGGGGCAGGATCGAAGGCCTCGATCTGGAGCAGCAGCCACGTCTTGGGATCACGCGGCGCCGAAACGCCGCGCGCAAGGCCGTAGCCGAAGCGGTTGAGAGCAATGCTGGCAGGGCTCATGGGTGTGCAGCGCTCCTCGAATTCGCGAACCGGGCGGTTAGCCCGCACCGGTTCATTCCCCTAACGGCGCAAGCCCGCGATTCCCTTCGCGCCGCCTCAAGGCGTGACGATATCGAAGCTGTGCGGCATCGGGTCCATTGCATCGATCAGCGCCTGCAAACCGGCCAGATCGCCTTCGATCGTCACCCCTTCCATGGCCTTTACCGTGCTGACCGGCACCTTGACGAAGAACAGCGCCAGCATCGCCCGGCGGGGTCCACGAATGGTGATGTCGGGTTTGTCCGGCAGCATCCCTGTGCGGCCGATCATCGCCTGGCCGGTGATCTCGATCATCGCCTGCTCGCCGCGATCGGGAATATCGAGCGCGATGGTGATCCCGCGCGGTCCCGGCTTTTCGGGCGCGAAGCGTGTGGCGGCGGAATCGAGCAGCTCCTGCGTCGACAGCGCGGCGATCATGTCGTTGCTCTGCGCGGCGCTGCGATCCACCCGGCCGCTGCGGAGTTCTCCGGCGGCGGCGAGGAACTGGTTGCGCCAGATCGCGCTTTCGGACTGGTAGCCCTGCTGTTCGTAGGATTTCGCCAGCATCGCCTTGGCCGCTGCGTTGCCGGGCGCGGCGAAGACAAGGCTCTGGAGCAGATCGGACGACCAGCGATAGTCTCCGCTTGCATAGGCATTCTCCGCCAGTGCCAGCACGCGGCTTTCCCCGCCCAGCGCCTCGACCAGTTTGGTCGCCCGCTCGACCGGCGGATAGCGGTGGAGGTTCGCCGGCACGGCATCATACCAGCCGAGATAGAACTGGTAGATCGCCTTCGCATTGTGGCTGATCGTGCCGTAATAGCCGCGGGTCGACCATTCTGTGCCATTGCCCGGCGGGGGGGAGGCTTCGAGCGCTTCGGCAATCTCCTCCATCGTCTCGCCGCGGTTCATGCGCCGCACGGTCTGATCGTGGAGCCAGCGGTAATTGTCGCGCTGGGCGGTGATCCATGCGGTGCCCGCAGCGCGCCCGAAGATCGGCCAGCAATGGCTCGATATCACCGCATCGCTTTGGGGCGCATAGGTAAGCGCGGCTTCATCGAGATAATGCGCCCAGGCCCGCGCATCACGCACCTTGGCCCCGCGCGGGGTGAGGATGTTGTGCAAGCTGCAGGTGGCGATTTCGGCCGCAAGGAAGGTGCTTTCCGGCTTGATGAAGACGTTGAATTCCGCCGGTGCCTCGGTTCCCGAGACCATCTGGAATTCAAGGCTGACGCCATCGACCTCGCGGGTCTCGCCGGTCTTGGCGACGATGTCGGTCGGCGGGATCAGCGAGAGCGTGCCGCCGGACAACCCGCGCCCGATGCCGCTGCCCATCTGCCCCATCGGGCCGGGCGCAAGGGCGGTGCCGAACTGGTAGGCCGCGCGCCGCATCATCGCCCCGCCGGCCATGACGTTTTCGGACGTGGCCTCTTCCATGAAGCCCGCCGGTGCGATCACCGCGACCTTGCCCGAAGCGACTGCGCCTGCATCCACAACCCCGCGCACGCCCCCGAAATGGTCGCCGTGGCTGTGCGAATAGATCACTGCGCTCACCGGACGCGTGCCCAGCTTGGCGTTGACGAGGTCGATCGCCGCCTTGGCGGTTTCGGTGCTGGTGAGCGGATCGATCACGATCCAGCCGGTCTTGCCGCGGATCACCGTCATGTTAGAGACGTCAAAGCCGCGCACCTGCCAGACGTTGGCGCTGACCTGGAACAGCCCGTGATGGCGCAAGTGGCCCATGTGTCGCCACAGGCTGGGATTGACGCTGGCAGGCGCCGGGCCCTCGGCAAAATCATAGGCGGCAAGGTTCCACACCGGCGCGCCTGCGGCATTGCGGATCAGCGGATCGGCGAGGGTGGCGACAAAGCCGCGGCGGGCAAACTCGCCATCGCGCGTGCCTTCGGGCGGCAGTGCGGTGCGGACGGCCTCCTGCGCAGCGATGGTCGCCTCGGACGGCGGTGTTCCCGTGGCGGCGGCGGCCTGTTGCTTCGCTGCCACCTGGCTGGCCGAAAGCAACGCGATCAGCGCTGCCGACGCGCGAAAAGCCGGTTTGTGCATTCCCCTCTCCTTTTTTCTCTCCGCCGCCGTGATGCCCGCGCGGGGCGACGGTTTCAAGCCAGCAAGCTGGCCGCGCATCGCCCTGCGGTGGAATACGCAGGTTGCGGTGATCGCCAGACAAAGGATCGCGGTGCTAGGCACGCTCCTGTGTCCCGGATGATTGCCCTCAACCAGCTGCTTGTCGCCCTTTTCGGTGCCTGCGCACTGGTCTGCGCCGCGCCGGCGGCGGCCGAGGAGGATGCCAATGTCTGGCTCGCCCAGTTCGCCACCATCAACGCGAGCGAGAAGGTGTTTGTCCGGATCGAGGCGCAGGAGCGCTTCACCGATGATGCCGGAAGGCTCGGGCAATTTCTGGCGCGCTCGTTGGTCGGCTACCGCATCGACAAGCGCACCAGTATCGGCGTCGGCTATGCCTATGTGTTCAGCGATCCGATCGGCCCGCTGCGCCGTAACGAGCATCGCTTCTATCAGGAGTTCAACCACCGCCTGATCGAGACTGAGGGCGGCATGACGGTGGATGCGCGCACGCGGCTGGAGCAGCGCACCTTCGAGGAGAGCGACGGCACGGCATGGCGGCTGCGCCAGTTCGTCCAGCTACGGGTGCCGCTGTCGCAGGACAACAAGCTGGTGGTCTTCACCGAACCCTTCGTCGATCTCAACCAGACCGCCGTCCAGCGCGGCGGGCTGTCGCTGTGGCGCAATTTCGTCGGGGTGTCGGTGCCGCTGACCAAGAATACCGAACTGGTGCCGGGCTATCTCAACCAGTATGTCGTGCGCGATGGTGCGGACCGGGTGGACCACACCGCCAATATCGGCCTGTTCATGACCTTCTAGGCCTAAAGCGTCGCGGTCTGGCCGCCATCCACCTTGATCGCGCAGCCGGTGATGAAGGCGGCGCGCGGGCTGGCGAGGAAGGCGGCGATATCGCCGAATTCTTCCGGCCGTCCGAGCCGGCGCGCCGGGATCGCGGCGATCGAGCGCGCGCGCACGTCTTCCGCCGTCTGCCCGCTCGCCTGCGCCATCATGCCGTGGAGGCTGGTCAGCCGGTCGGTGGCGATCTGGCCGGGCAGCAGCATGTTGACCGTCACGCCATCCGCCGCGACTTCGCTCGCCAGCGTCTTGCACCACGAGGCGAGCATCGCGCGCACCGCGTTCGAGAGCACGAGGCCGGGGATCGGCGTGATCACGCTGGTCGAGGCGATCGCCATGATCCGCCCGAAGCCGTTCGTGCGCATCGCCGGAAGGATCGCCTGAGCAATCGCGAGCTGGGCGTTGAACATCCGTCCGAACACGCCCGCGAACTGCTCCGGCGTGGTCTCGGCGGCGCTGCCGGTGGGCGGGCCGCCCGAATTGAGCACCACGATATCGGGCGAGCGGCCGGTCGCGCTGACCGCCGCCAGAATCGCAGCCGGCGCGGCCGGATCGTCGAGATCGGCCTCGATGTGATGGAAGCTTTCGTAAGTCGCCGCCGACCGTGCGACGGTGATCACATCGACGCCCTCATTGGCGAGGCTTTCGGCAATCGCGCGCCCCAGACCCTTGCTTGCGCCCAGCACCAGCGCGGTTTTTCCATCGAGCTGCAGATCCATTGCGCGTCTCCCTTGCGGCTCCGCAGATGATGCAAGAGCGTCGCCACGGCATAGCCGCAAGGACGCGCCATGCGCCCGCGAAAAGTGGTAGGCTTCAGAGCCATGCGGTGTCTCGCATTCGCGCCCTATATGGGCTAGCCCTGCAAGCAGTGCCGTGAGGCATGGGATGGAGATCGACGGGGGACATATGAAGACAAAGCGCCTTGCGGCCCTGTTTGCTGCGCTGCTTGTTGCCACACCTTGCGCGGCCCTGGCCGGCGAGGCGGGTGCCGAAGGCCACCGGTTGTTCGTCTGGGCCGGAGACCGCGCGGGCAAGGACAAGAACTTCATCGCCGTGATCGATGCCGATCCGGCCTCGCCCACCTATGGCCAGCTGATCACCACCGCCGCGACCGATCAGACCAGCAACAATCCCCACCATACCGAATACTGGATGCCCGAAAGCGGCAAGCTGTTCGCCAATGATCACGATGCGGGCCAGACCGTGGTGATCGACCTCACCGATCCCCTGAAGCCCCGGCAGGTGGCCGCGTTCGGCAATCTGGCGGGCTATGCCATGCCGCACAGCTTCCTGCGGCTGCCCAACGGCCATGTGCTTTCGAGCTTCCAGTACGAGGATCACGGCGGCCACGCTGGCCATGGCGCTATGACGGGCAAGAGCGGCGGCATTGTGGAGATCGACGAGGCGGGCAAGGCAGTGCGGGCGGTCAGCAATGTCGATCCGGCCTTCGCCGCCGAGGGCCTGCTGCCCTACAGCCTTGCCGTGCTGCCGGACATCGACCGGGTGCTGGTGACCAATTCGCCGATGGGCGACGATTACCTGCTGACCAGCAACACCTACCAGATCTTCCGCCTGTCCGATCTCAAGCTGCTCGGCACGCATCGGCTCGATCCCGGCCCCAGCCTCAACGGCCATGTCTCGCCCGAGGAAGCCCGCGTCGGCGCTGACGGGTCGGTCTATATCCAGACCCTGTCCTGCGGGGTGCAGCGCGTTTCGGGAATCGACACGCCCACGCCGGTTGCCCGGCTGGTCCACCAGTTCGAAGGCAGCTGGTGCGGGGTGCCCACGATCGTCGGCAAGTTCTTCATCCAGAGCGTGCCCGCCATGCACGGTTTCGTGGTGCTCGACATCAGCAATCCCGAGCGCGCGGTCGAGGTCTCGCGGCTGGTGATCGACGAAACCTATGAGCCGCACTGGACCCCGGGTGGGATCCCAAGGCGAAGCGGCTGGTGATCACTTCCGGACGCGAGGGCGACCGGACCTATCTGCTCAAGCTGGACCAGACGACGGGCAAGCTCGTGATCGACGAGACCTTCCGCGATGCGGACGGGAAGGTCGGATTCAGCTTCGATTCGCGCACCTGGCCGCATGGCTGGACCGGCTCGGCCAAGCCGCATGGGGCGGTGTTCGAACGCTAGGGCAGGGCTGCATGCCGCGCGACTTTGGCGCGCCGCAGCGGATGCGGTGATCCGGTCCTGCGGGAGAAATCTGGCTGGGGCGGAAGGATTCGAACCTTCGCATGGCGGTACCAAAAACCGCTGCCTTACCGCTTGGCTACGCCCCAGCAGAGGCGCGCTCTATAACGTGTGAAATCGCAATGTGAAGGGGGCTGCGCGCGCGAATTTCGCCTGCGCGCAGCCTTCCCCCTCGGCTGGCTTCAGAACGTCCAGTCGAGGTTCTTGCCCGCGAAGTCTTCCGCCGCGTGGCGCTCGCGCATTTGGGTGTTCTCCTCGCCCCACACCTTGTTGACGATCCGCCCGCGCTGCACTGCCGGCCGCGCGGCAATCTCGCGCGCCCAGCGGGCGACGTTGGTGTATTCGTCGATCGACAGGAAGGTCTTGGCGTCATTGTAGATCTGGCCTGCCACAAAGGGCGCGAGCCAGGGGAAGTTGGCGATATCGGCGAGGGTATATTCATCGCCTGCCAGATAGCGCGTCTTTGCCAACTGCTGGTCGGCCACATCGAAGATGCGCTTGGTCTCCATCGCGTAGCGATCGATCGGATATTCGTATTTCTCGGGCGCATAGGCGTAGAAATGGCCGAAGCCGCCGCCCATGAAAGGCCCGCTGGCGACCTGCCAGAACACCCAGCTCAGCACCTCGGCGCGGCTCGCGGGATCGGTGGGGAGGAACATCCCGAACTTTTCCGCAAGGTGGACGAGGATCGCGCCGCTCTCGAACACGCGGAAGGGCACGGGGCCGGACTGGTCGAGCAGGGCGGGGATCTTGGAATTGGGGTTCACGTCCACAAAGCCGCTGGTGAACTGTTCGCCCGCGCCGATATTGATCGTCCAGGCATCATATTCGGCCGCCTTGTGTCCGGCTTCGAGCAGCTCCTCCAGCAGCACCGTCACCTTCACCCCGTTTGGCGTGGCGAGCGAATAGAGCTGGAAGGGATGCTGGCCGACGGGCAGCGCCTTCTCTTCGCGCGCGCCTGCGGTGGGCCGGTTGATCGAGGCAAAGCGCCCGCCCGATACGGTGTCGGCGCTCCAGACGGCGGGCGGGGTATAGGTTGGGTCGGCCATGAATGCGGTTCCTGTTGCGTGTGTGGGGCAAGACTTGGAACCTTGCGCGCCAAGGTTCAAGCATCGCCGTCCATCGAAAGGCTAGGGGGCCGGAAAGCAGGACTTTTCGCGCGCCTGCTAGGAACGGCAAGGATTAGCCGCTAGAGGCTGCCATAATACAGCGGAGCGCGTAGACGGCACCCATGAGCGAGACCTCGCACCCCTTTACCGATGCCCACGAGCACGGCTTCGTGCGCGTGGCGACGGCGACGCCTGCGTGTCGTCCGGCCGATGTTGCCTATAACACCGCCGGTGTGCTGGCCGAGGCGCACAAGGCCCATGCGGCCCATGTCGATCTGGTGGTCTTCCCCGAGCTGACCTTGTCGACCTATGCGATCGACGATCTGCTGCTCCAGCACGCGCTGCTTGACCGGGTGGAACAGGCACTGGCCGAGGTGGTCGCTGCCTCGGCCGATCTCCACCCCGTGCTGGTGGTGGGCGCGCCGCTGCGGCGGGCGGACAAGCTTTATAATTGTGCGGTGGTGATCGCGGGCGGGCAGGTGCTGGGCGTTGTCCCGAAGAGCTTCCTGCCCAATTACCGCGAGTTCTACGAGAAGCGCCATTTCGCCCACGGGCGCGGGTGCACCGATCTGTGGATCGCCGTGGCGGGCGAGGAAGTGCCCTTCGGCACCGATCTGGTGTTTGCTGCGGCCAATTTGGGCGGTTTCCGTTTCGGGGTCGAAATCTGCGAGGATTTCTGGGCGCCGGTCCCGCCGGGGATGCAGACGGCCATGGCGGGCGCGCTGATCCTGTGTAACCTTTCGGCCTCGCCCGTCACCATCGGCCGCGCCGATGATCGCCACTTGCACGCCCGCTCCTCGGCTGCCCGCGCGATTGCCGCCTATGTCTATTCGGCGAGCGGCCATGGGGAGAGCACCATGGACCTCGCGTGGGACGGGCAAGGCATGATCTACGAGATGGGCGACCTCCTCGCCCAGTCGGCGCGGTTCGACCGGACGGGCGAGCTTTGCATCGTCGATATCGACACCGAGCGGCTCGCCGCCGAGCGTCTGCGCAACCAGACCTTCGCCGATGCCGCCGAATGGGCCGGAAGCCCTGCGGACAGCTATCGCAGGATCGTGTTCGAGCACGCCTATGTGGAAGGCGACATCGGCCTCGTCCGCCCCGTCGCGCGCTTCCCCTTCGTGCCCAGCCGGCCCGAGAAGCTCGACGAGGACTGCTACGAGGCCTTCAACATCCAGGTCGATGCGCTGATGCGGCGGATCGAATCGACCGGTGCAAAGAGCCTCGTCATCGGCATTTCGGGCGGGCTCGACAGCACCCATGCGCTGATCATCGCGGCCAAGGCGTGTGACCGGCTGAGCCTGCCCCGCACCACCATTCGCGGCTATACCATGCCGGGCTTCGGCACGTCCGAAGGCACGAAGAGCAATGCCCACCAGCTGATGGCGGCGATGGGCATCACTGCGGACGAGATCGACATCCGTCCCGCCGCGCTCAAGATGCTAGAGGATATCGGGCACGCCTTTGCGAGCGGCGAGCCGGTGCATGATGTGACCTTCGAGAATGTGCAGGCGGGCCTCAGAACCGATTACCTGTTCCGCCTCGCCGGCCAGCACAGCGGTTTCGTGGTCGGCACCGGTGACCTTTCCGAACTGGCGCTCGGCTGGTGCACCTATGGCGTGGGCGATCACATGAGCCATTACGGCGTCAATGCGGGCGTGCCCAAGACGCTGATCCAGTATCTCATCCGCTGGACCATCGCTACGGGCCAGTTCGATGAGAGTTGCGCCAAGGTGCTGGCCGCGATCCTCGATACCGAAATCAGCCCCGAGCTGGTGCCGCCGGGCGCTGACGGCCAGATGCAATCGACCGAGGCACTGGTCGGCCCCTATGAACTGAACGACTTCTTCCTCCACCACGTGATCCGCTACGGCCAGCGCCCGTCCAAGGTCGCCTTCCTTGCGTGGCACGCTTGGAAGGATGCCGGACAGGGGCTGTGGCCTGCGGGCTTTCCGGACACGAAGAAGAACGCCTACACGCTCGCGCAGATCGCGCACTGGCTCGACCGGTTCTGCGCGCGCTTCTTCGGCTTTTCACAGTTCAAGCGTTCGGCGCTGCCCAACGGGCCCAAGGTCTCCTCGGCCGGCGCCTTGAGCCCGCGCGGGGACTGGCGCGCGCCGTCCGACGCGGTTGCGACCGTGTGGCGCGAAGAGCTGCGCGGCAGCCTGCCCGCCGATATCGCCAGCGAGGTTTACGGCGACACATACCCGTAATGCGCGGCGGGGTTCCCCTTTCCGCGCTCGGGATCATGCTGTTCTGCAATGTCACCTGGGCGATGAATGTCGTGGTCTCCAAGATCGCGGTCTCGACGCTCGGCCTGCCGCCGCTGTTCTACACCGTGCTGCGTTCGGCGATGGTGCTGGCGGTGCTGTTCCCGCTGCTGCGCCATGTGCCGCAGCGGCTGGGGCTGGTGCTGGTGATCGGCTTTGCGATCACGGGGGGGAGTTTCGGGCTGCAATTCGTCGGCCTGCAAACCGCAAGCCCCTCCGCTGTCGGGATCGTCAGCCTCTCGGGCGCGCCGCTCACCGTGCTCTTCGCGATCCTGTTTCTGGGCGAGGAGGTGCGCTGGCGGCGTGGCCTCGGCATGGCGCTGGCGCTGGGCGGGGTGGGCCTTGCCATCGGCGCGCCATCGGGCAGCAATGATCCGGCGGGCCTCGCTTTTGCCTTTGCGGGCGTGTTCATCGGGGCCTTCGCCTCGGTCTTCGTCAAGCGGCTCGATATCGGCGCGGTCGCCTTGCAGGGCTGGGCAGCGGTGGGCACGCTGATCGTGATGATCCCGGCCACGCTGCTGCTCGAAACCGGGCAGATCGCCGTGGTCGAAGCCGCACCGCTCGGTGTTGCGGCTTGCGTGCTGTTTTCAGGCGTCGTGGTCTCTGTCGGCGCGCATTCGGCCTATTTCCGCCTGTTCCAGACCTATGATGCCAACCTCATCGTGCCGCTGACCCTGCTCACCCCGCTGCTCACCATCGGCTTTGGCGCATGGCTGACGGGGGACGAGATCGGCTGGTCGCTGATCCTTGGTGGCACCATGGCGCTGATGGGCGTGGCGATCATCGTCATCCGCCCGAGCCGTACGATCTTCAAGCCGAACCTGGTGCGTCCGTAGCGCAGGCCGGCTGCGCGTTTGCCATCGGCTGATAAAGGCCTATCATCGCCGCGGGGGACATTGGCGATGGATCACGCGGACAGCGGGCTTGTTCTGGAGCGCAGCCGGGCCTTGCGGCTGTTCACGCTCTTCATCCTCTATGTCGGGCAGGGCATGCCGATCGGGCTGTTCTTCTTTGCGGTCCCGGCATGGATGGCTTCCAATGGTGCGAGCGCGGCCGAGGTCGGCTCGGTCTCGGCGCTCACGGCTCTGCCATGGTCACTGAAGCTGGTGAACGGCTTCATCATGGACCGCTACACCTTCCTTGCGATGGGCCGCCGCCGGGCATGGATCCTGTCCGCGCAGAGCGTCATGATCGCCTGCCTCGTCGCTGCCGCACTGATCAATCCTGCGGTCGGCGATGTCGCGATCCTCGGCGCAATCGGCTTTACGGTGAACCTTGCGACCACCTTCCAGGATGTCGCGGTTGACGGGCTTGCGGTCGATATCATGAGCGAGGACGAGCGGGCGCGCGGCAGCGGCATGATGTTCGGCGGGCAATCGATCGGTGTTGCCACCGCGACCGCGCTGTGTGGCTTCGTGATCGAGGATTACGGCGCGCCCACCGCCTACCTGATTGTCGCTGCGCTGATCTGCGCGCTCTCGCTCTACCTTGCGGTTGTGCGCGAGCGGGTGGGCGAGCGGCGTCTGCCGTGGAGCGCGGGCAGTGCCAATCCGCGCAATCTCGAAATCCAGCTTGCGGCGTGGTGGCCGCTCCTCAAGACGACCCTTGTGGCGCTCACCCGCCCGGTCAGCATGCTGTTTCTGCCGGTGCTGCTGGGGCGCGGAACTCTCTATGGCGCTGCGAGCGGTGCGGGGCCGCTGATCGGTGCCAATTACGCCGGTCTTGGCACCGCCCAGATCGCCTCGCTCACCGCCATGGCAGGGCTTGTGGCGGGCGTGCTGTGCATGACGCTGGGCGGCTGGCTGGGTGACCGTTTCGGCGCCAAGCGCATCGCGATTCTGTGGCTCGGCGTCGGCCTTGTCATGCTGGCGGGCATGTATTGGGGCGAGCCCTATTGGAGCGACCCGCGGGTGGTGGCGGCCTTCATCTTTGCGTGGGTCTCGCTCGACATGCTGCTGACCGTGGCGCTGCTGCCGATCCCGATGCGACTATGCGATCCCAAGGTCGCCGCAACCCAGTTCACGATCTACATGGCGGTCTCGAATTTCGGGATTTCCTTCGGCGCCTTCATGCTCGGCAAGACCGACATGATGGGCGGGCTGTCGTCGATTTTCCTGGTGGTGGGCGGGGGCTATCTGGTGGCGCTGGGGCTGATGCTGATCGTGAAGTTTCCACGCCGCCCGGAATATTACGCGCGTGCGGCCCGCACCGCCATGGTGCTCGATACCGCCGCGCCGACGGGGTAGGGTCGGCGCAGCGGCCTCGGGGCCGGATCAGGCCGCCAGCTGTGTCGCGGCCTCCTGCGCTGCGGCGATTTTCGCTGCGCCGTCCTGCCCCATGATCCCGTCGGCGGCGATCACCTCGACATCGCTGATGCCGATGAAGCCGAGGAAGAAGGTCAGCCAGCGGCTCATGAAGTCGAACTCGGCCCCCACCGGCGTGCCGCCCGTGGCGATGGCGAGATAGGCTGTCTTGCCCGTCAGTAGGCCTTCGGGGCCGGTGGGGGTGTAGCGGAAGGTGGTGCCGGCGCGCGCGACAAGATCGGCCCAGGCCTTGAGGCTCGCGGGCGGGCCGAAATTATAGACGGGGCTGGCGATGACGATGGTGTCGGCGGCTTGCAATTCGGCGATCAGCGTGTCGGCGATGGCGGCCAGATCGGCCTGCTCGGCCGTCCGCTCGGCCGCAGAGGTGAGGCCCGCGGCAAAGCGCTCGGCGCTCACGTAGGGCAGATCATTGGCCGCCAGATCCCGGGTGGTGACACTTGCACCGGTCTTCGCGGCAAGACCTTCGACCAGACGCTGGCCGATCCCGCGCGAGATGCTTTCGGCGTCGGAGCGGATGCTGGCGGTGATGTAGAGAATGTTGCTCATTGCACATGTCCTTGAAAGAGAGGGGTGGAGCCGGCCGGGGAGAGGAGGGGGAACCGGCCGGCTCCGGGGGGATCAGGCCGCGTCGACCAGCACGACTTCGCTGTCTTCGAGCGCGGTGATGGTGACTTCGGCGAGGTTGGTGATCGCCACCCCGTCGCGGGCGACAGCCTCGACTTCGCCGATCTTCACCCGGCCCGTGGCGGGCACGAGGTAGAGGTGGCGATCGGCGCTGCGGGGCGTGTAGGTCACGCTCTCGCCCGCCAGAAGCGTCGCGCCCAGCACGCGGGCATCGGCGCGGATCGGCAAGGCATCATCGTCGTTGGCGACACCGCTGGCGAGCGGCACGAAGGCCCCCGCACGGCTTTCCTTGGGGAACTGGCGTGCGCCCCAGCTTGGTTCACCGCCGCGGGTTTCGGGGATGATCCAGATCTGGAAGATCCGGGTCTCCTCGCCTTCGAGATTGTATTCCGAATGGCGCACGCCGCTGCCGGCGCTCATCACCTGCACATCGCCCGCTTCGGTGCGGCCTTCATTGCCCATGGAATCGCGGTGCGTGATGGCGCCGGCGCGGACATAGGTGATGATCTCCATGTCGGAATGCGGGTGGGTCGGAAAACCCGTGCCCGGTGCGATGGCATCATCGTTCCAGACCCTGAGCGCGCCCCAGTGGACGCGGGCGGGATCGTGGTAATTGGCGAAACAGAAGTGGTGACGCGCATCGAGCCAGCCATGGTTGGCCGCGCCGAGGGTGTGGAAGGGACGAAGTTCGATCATGTCGTATCTCCTGTCTGGTTGAGGCGGAGATAGGCTGACAGAGGTAAACGGATAAGAGCGATAAAACTTGCCAAGATGTTCGGATTATCCGAACAAACAGGAATGATGACGGCCATTCCTAGCCATTCCCCGTTCGCCTCGAGCGCAGTCGAGAGGCACATGCACTGGTGTCTCGACTGCGCTCGACACGAACGGCTTGATGCTTGCCCATGAAGCTCGGTGAACCCACGCTCGATCAATTGCGCATCTTCATCGCCGTCGCCGAACACGGCAGCTTCGGTGGCGCGGCCCGGGCGAGCGGGCGGGCGGTCTCGGCGATTTCCTATGGCATTGCCCAGCTGGAGGCGGCGCTCGCGCTCACCCTGTTCGACCGCGAAGGCTCGCGCCGACCGGTGCTGACCGCGGCAGGCGAGGGCCTGCTGGCCGAAGCACGCTCGGTGGCTGACGGAGTGGATGCCCTGCTCGCCAAGGCGCGCTCGCTCCATGCCGGGCAGGAGCCGTCGCTGACGCTCGTGATCGACGTCATGGTGCCAAGCGAGGTCACCGCGCAGGTGCTGGGCGCCTTCCGCCAGATGTTCCCGACCTGCGCGCTCACGCTCCGGATCGAAGGGCTGGGGGCGGTGGCGGCCTGTCTGATCGGGGGCGGGGCAGACCTTGCGATTGGCGGGCCGGTGATCGGCGACCAGCCCTCGCTTGAACGCCAGGCGGTGGGCGCGGTCGATCTGATCCCCGTCGCCGCCCCCTTCCACCCCCTCGCGCGGGCAGGCGTGGCTCCGGGCGAAAGCCGCCGTCACCTGCAACTCGTCCTCACCGACCGATCACCTCTGACTGAGGGCCGCGAGTTTTCCGTCCTCAGCCCGCTGACATGGCGGCTGGGGGATCTGGGCGCCAAGCATGCGCTCCTGAAGGAGGGGCTGGGCTGGGGCAATATGCCGCGCGGCATGGTGGCGGGCGATCTGGCGAGCGGAGCGCTGGTGGAGCTCGATCTGCCGGAGAAACCCGGCGCGCATTACACCTTGAATGCCCTGTGGCGGCGCGACACGCGGCTCGGCCCTGCGGCAAGCTGGCTGGTCGATGCGTTCCGGGAGAGGCTGGGGGGCTAGGGCCCGAACAGCACCGGCGCGTCGCCTTCCTGCCAGACAGCGAACTTGGGCATGACGGCCGCGAACAGCTCGGAGGCGAGCAGGGTGTCGAGCCAGAATTGCAAGCGGGGCAAGCCTTGCGCGGCGAACCATGCCGGGTCAATCGCGGTGAACTGGCGGATGAAGGGGACAACCGCGATATCGGTAAGCGTGCGGGTTTCCCCGCATAGGAAAGGCGCATCGGCCAGCCGCTCTTCCAGCGGTGCGAGCAGGGCGAGGGCAACCGCGCGGTGATCGGTCACGCCGTCCTCGTCATAGCGCCCGGGATATTTCGCGCGGTCGAGGTGGTGCTTGAACGGCCCGTCATTGGTGGCGATCAGCGCTGCATCATCGCCTGCCAGCCAGCCCTCGGGATCGCTCTGGGCCAAAGCCCAGCGCATGATGTCGAGGCTCTGGTCGATCACTTGTCCGTCGGGAAGCACCAGCACCGGCACGGTCGCCTTGGGGCTGGCTGCAATCAGCGCGGGCGGCTTGGCGGCGAGCTTTACCTCGCGCAAGGTCACCGTCACGCCCGCCGCCTACAGCGCCATGCGCGCCCGCATCGCATAGGGGCAGCGGCGGAAGGAATAGAGAACGGGCAGGCTCACGGCGCGTCGTTGGCTGGCCCGCACACCGGACAGGCCTCGCCCAGCGGGAAGGGCCGCCCGCAAGGCTGGCAGCGGGTGTGGGTGCCTTGGGCAAGCCCGTGGCCGAGGCTCACGCGCTCGTCGAAGACGAAGCATTCGCCCTCCCACAGGGATTGGTCTTCAGGCACTTGTTCGAGATATTTGAGTATCCCGCCCTTGAGGTGATAGACCTCCTCGACGCCTTCGGACCGCAGGAAGCTGGTCGATTTCTCGCAGCGGATGCCGCCGGTGCAGAACATGGCGACCTTTGTTTTCCCCGCCAGCAGTTCCTCGCGGTTGTCGCGGAACCATGCGGGAAAATCGCGGAAAGACGGCGTCGCCGGATCGACCGCGCCCGCGAAACTGCCGATCGCGACTTCGTAGTCGTTGCGGGTGTCGATCACGAGTGTATCAGGGTCCGCGATCAGCGCGTTCCAGTCATGCGGATCGACATAGGTGCCCGCGACGAGCGTCGGGTCGATATCGGGCTCGCCCATGGTGACGATCTCGCGCTTTACCCGCACCTTCATCCGGCCGAAGGGCATTTCGGGCGCGTCCGAGAACTTCACGTCGAGGCTCTCGCAGCCCGGCAGCGCGCGGATATGGACGAGGACGGCTTCCAGCCCCTCCGCGGAGCCCGCAATCGTCCCGTTGATCCCCTCGCGCGCCAGCAACAGCGTGCCCTTGATCTCCGCCAAATCGCACGCGGCGAGCAGGGGCGCGCGCAGAGCCTCGGGATCGTCAAACCGCGTGAACTGGTAGAGCGCGGCGACTATGATGCCGGACGCGGCGTGAAGGTCGGCGGTCACCGATCACCCACTCGCGCATCCGGGCACACGATCGAGGCAAGCATAAAGCTGGTCCCGCGTCGTTCCAACGCGACCCGACTTCCGATCTCGCAGCCTTGATCATCTCTGTCGCCGAGCGGAAGGAATCGCGCCGACCCGTCCGGTAGCGCGACTAGAATCGAGCGCCCTTCAGCCAGGCGGCGGCCCGATCCAATTACGGTCTTGATAAGCCTGCCATGCACAATTTCGGGCTTCTGTTTGCGCATTTCTGTGGTGCGGTATTCGGACAGCACCCGCAGCCCCGCCATTCCCAGGGCGAGAACAGCAGCCACCACTATAGCCTCGCGCCACCAAGGTTTGCGTAACGGCTTTACCACGGGTCTAAACCCGCATCACCCAGCCGTGGCTGTCGGCGATTTGGCCGTTCTGCACCCCGACGAGCCGCTCGCGCATTTTGGACGTCATCTGGCCGATCCCGCCCGCGCCGATGTGGAACTCGCCCTCGGGCGAGGCCACGGTCCCGACCGGCGTGACCACTGCCGCGGTGCCGCAGGCCATGACCTCGAGCAGCATGCCGCTCGCCGCTTCCTCGCGCCACTGGTCGATCGAGTAAGGCTCCTCGCGCACGGTGAGGCCTTCCTCGCGCAGCATCGCGATCAGGCTGTCGCGGGTGATGCCGGGGAGGATTGTGCCGGTCAGCGGCGGGGTGATCACAGAGCCGTCGGCGCGCACGAAGAACAGGTTCATGCCGCCCAGCTCCTCGACCCACTTGTGCTCCTTGGCATCGAGGAACACCACCTGATCGCAGCCATGGGCGGTCGCCTGGGCCTGCGGAACCAGCGACGCGGCGTAGTTGCCGCCGGTCTTGGCCGCGCCGGTGCCGCCGGGGGCGGCGCGGGTGTAATCCTGCGCGACCCAGATCTTCACCGGGTTCACGCCCTTCTTGAAGTAGTTGCCGACCGCACAGATGATCACGACGAACTTGTATTGCTTGGCCGGGCGCACGCCGAGGAAGGCTTCGGAGGCGAACATGAAGGGCCGGATATAGAGCGCGCCGCCCGCGATCGGGGGGAGCCAGTTCGCGTCCGCCAGCACCGCCTCGCGCACGGCGGCGATAAAGGTCTCTTGCGGGATTTCGGGCATCGCCATGCGCCGCGCGCTGGCGTTGAAGCGGGCGGCGTTGGCCTCCGGGCGGAACAGCGAGAGCCCGCCTTCGGGATGGGCATAGGCCTTCATCCCCTCGAAGATTTCCTGCGCATAGTGCAGCACGCTCGCCGCCGGATCGAGCGGGATCGGCTGACGCGGGCCGATGGTCGGCGTCTGCCAGCCGCCCAATGCCTCGTCATAGTCGATCACCACCATGTGATCGGTGAACACCGTCCCGAAACCGGGATCGGCAATCAGCTCCGCGCGGACGTGATCGGGCGTGGGCGAGGGGTGGGGAAGGCGGATGAAGTGCATGGAATGCGCCTAATCCTGCGCGCGACACAGGGCAAGATGACTTTGGAGCCCCGCGGGCCGCCCCTCCACCATCCTGCGGATGGTCCCCCTCCCCTGAGGGGGAGGATTATCGGGTCGCAGGCCCGCAAGGCCGACCGGCCGCCCGCAGGTGCTCGATCCTGCAAGGATCGAAACGCACCGAGGACGAAGGCGCGGAGGCGCCTTCGAAAAACAAAAAATGAAAAGGGCGCCTCCAGCCCGTCGGTGGAGACGCCCTTTCATGGTCAGCGGCCGGAAGTGCCGCTCACGGTGCCTTACTCAGACAGAGGATTACCGAGTATGCTCCGTAGGGATCTTCACCGACCTCGCTACTGAACCATGAGACATCGGATCACCTCCTTTCGCGCTTGTGAGCCAGACCCCGCGCTTCACCGGGGGCCGAGAGCCGCGTTCGCCGCTGGCCTCACGGAGCAATGTGATTCATCGCGGGGGCTTCCACAAGACTTGTATAAATCTTTTCCCGCGTCATAATCCTCGCTCGCTGCGTAATACGCGAGCCGGCCGCGCCTGAGGGAAACCTCGGGCGTTTTTCATTGGTGCTGCCGGATGTGGACAGGCTGTGCGCAGGCCTGTGGATATTAATGTATAGAATCGGGTGGAGCCTTCGTTTGCGTGCCTGCCTCCGCGGGCACGTTCTCGGTGCTGTTCCTTCGCTGCGCAACGGGCACCTGCGGCTCGGCCGCGTGGCCTCGCGGACCCTGCGGGTCCGAGATCAGAGCGAAAATGCTGCGTCCGGCTTCAACTCCTACAATCCTCGACCAGGCGGCTGACTTCGGCCCATGTCGGCAGATAGAGCGTCGTCTCGCCCTCCACCTCGACCGCAAATCGCCCCTTGGACAGGGCGATCGCGTCAAGCAGCGGGTCGTATGCCGAGACCGAGGCCATGGTGATCTGTGCCCCGAAGCGCTTGGCCGGGAGCGTGACCTGCGCGGTTTCCGTGCGGATCGTCATCGCCAGATCGGGTTTCGCCGGCGCTCCGGTGCGGGTGAAAATGACCGAGCGGCCCTCCGGCCCCGTCGCGCAGGACAGGCTGAAATAGAAGGTGTCATCCGGATCGGAGAACAGCGCGCGCCGACCCATGCCTTCGCCGAAGTTCTGATAGATCCACGCTCCCGGCGACAGCGCCGCATCCATCCAGTCGCTGGCGAGCGGCGCCTGCGGCGGCGGCGGTGCGGGCCGTGCCGGTGCTGGCCGTGCGACCGGCGCAGGAGCCGAAACGGGGGCTTTGGCCGCCGGCGCGCAGGCAGCAAGCGCGGCGATTGCGAGAAGAGGCAGAGCGGCTTTCATCCCCCCACTTTGCGCGCTAGGGGCTGGTCTTGTCCATGCCCGAGCACCCACCTCGTCCCCCGAAAGCGCAAAAGCGCCGCGTCGATCAGCTGCTGGTCGAGCGTGGCCTCGCCGAAAGTCGTGCGCGTGCGCAGGCGCTGGTGATGGCCGGGCTGGTGTTTGCGGGCGAGACCAAGATCGACAAGCCCGGCCACCAGCTCGCCGAGGACGCGATCCTCGATGTGCGCGGGCGCGATCATCCCTGGGTGAGCCGTGGTGGTATCAAGCTCGCTCACGCCATCGCCCATTTCGGGCTCGATCCGGCAGGCGCGACTGTGATGGATATCGGCTCGTCCACCGGCGGCTTCACCGATGTGCTGCTCACCCACGGCGCGGCCCATGTGTTCTGCGTCGACAGCGGCACCAATCAGCTCGCATGGAAACTGCGCGAAGACCCGCGCGTTACCGTGCTCGAACAGCTCTCCGCCCGTCTGCTGACGCCTGAGCACCTCGACCGGCCCTGCAACTGGGTGGTGTGCGATGCGAGCTTCATTTCGCTGGCCAAGGTGCTGGAGGTGCCGCTCCGGCTGGCGGCGACGCCGTGCCAGCTGGTCGCACTGATCAAGCCGCAATTCGAAGTCGGGCGCGAGGAAGTGGGCAAGGGCGGGGTGGTGCGCGATCCCGCACTCCACGCGCGCGTGTGCGAGGAGGTGCGCGGCTGGCTCGAAGAGCTGGGGTGGTGTATCGAGGGGATCGTGGAAAGCCCGATCACCGGGCCGCAGGGCAATATCGAATTCCTGATCAGCGCCCGCCGCACCACTTTGGGGGCGCAAGTCTGATGAAGAACAAGGGCATCATCATCGCTGCGCTGGTTGCCGTCGCGCTGGGCGCGGCGGTCGCGCTTGGTGCGCTGGGTTAGGGCAGCGCCCAAAAGAAAAGACCGGCAGCAACCCGAAGGTTGCTACCGGTCTTTCTTGAACCTGGTTTTCCGATCCTCAGACCGGAACCGGTAATCCCTTAGGGATTATTCGGCAGCCGGGGTCTCGGTGGCAGCAGCTTCAGCGGCCGGGGTTTCGGTCGCAGCAGCTTCAGCAGCCGGGGTTTCGGTGGCCATGGCGTCTTCGGTCACAGCGGTTTCGTCAGCAGCGGTGTCGGTCGCTTCTTCAGCGGCCGGCGAGCAAGCAACAACGCCGAGGGCGAGGACGGCGGCGAGCGCAAAGGTCTTCTTCATGGTTTTAATTCCCTTTTTGGACTGCAAAAACAGCCCGTAATGAGCGGAAGCGCTTGGCTAGTTTTACATCCTACCGCCACCACGCTTCCGAATCACGGCAGGATTAAGGCAGCATCTAGCAGAGCTTTGCGCCAAGCCCCAAGCCTTTCTTGCCGCTTTTTGGACAAAATTGGGCATAGTGCCTTTTTTTGGGCGGTTTGCGCTGGCTTGCAGGTTTTGCGGCCATGTGCTGCCAAGCGTTTGGCGCTGGTCCGGGGCTCTGGTATCGCACGTGTCCCATGCAAGCGGCGCGGCAGAATCGGCCCCGCCACCGGACACGGAGAAATGATGAACGTCCTTGCTTCCAAAGCGCAATTGCGGGCGAGTTTCCTGCGCTGGGCGCTGTTTCTGGTGCCGCTGGTGATGCTGATCGGCTTTACCGCAGGCCAGCTCGGCAGTCCGTTGACCCCGTGGTTCGCCGGGCTGGTGAAGCCTGCGATCTTCCCGCCGCCGGTGGTTTTCGGGATCGTGTGGACGGCGCTGTTCGTGCTGATCGGCCTGTCGCTGGCGCTGGTGGCAAGCGCCTGGGGCGCGGCCGGACGCGGGCTCGCGCTCGGGGCTTTTGCGGTGCAGTTCATGGTCAGCCAGAGCTGGAGCGCGGTGTTCTTCGGGATGCAGGACATGTGGAGCGGGCTTTACATCATCATCGCGGCCGCGGTGCTGATGGTGCCGGCGCTGGTGCTGGTGTGGCGCGTGCGCCGCGCGGCGGGTCTGCTGCTGCTGCCCTATTTCGGCTGGCTGTGCTTTGCCGGCGTGCTCAATTACGCCTTTATTCAAGAGAACCCCGAAGGCGGTGCCCGCGGCGACAGCGGCGCGGAAACCCGGGTGCAGATCTAACCCAGCAACAGTGACGTGTGGCGATGTCCGGACGGCGAAGCACGTCCGCAAGGCCGACCGGCCGCCCGCAGCGATGCGGCCGTTAGGCTGCGTGAGCGAGGAGAGGCTTGCACTTCAGGGCAAGCCTCCCCAAAAAGAAAAAATGCAAAGCCAGAACCCGATCATCGCCGACCTTGTCAAAATCGCCAACAGCGCCGCCGGAACCATGGCGGGCATGACCCGCGAAGCGCGCGAAGGCGCGCGCGAGCGGCTGCGCGAGGCGCTGGGTGGGATCGATTTCGTATCCCGCGAGGAGTTCGAGACGGTCAAGGCGATGGCGCAGAAGGCCCGCGAACAGGCCGATGCGCTCGAAGCGCGCCTGGCTGCGCTGGAAGCCAAATCCCCCAAGAAGTAAGCTGGCCGGCCGCGCAATGAACCTGCGCAGCCCCGCCATTCTGCTGAGCACCCGCGCACACGGCGAGACGGGCGTGATCGCGCGCCTGCTGACTGCCGAGCACGGGCTTGTGGCCGCCTATGTCGCTGGCGGGCGCGGGCGGCAATTGCGGGCGGTGATGGTGCCGGGCAACCGCGTCGCGCTTGATCTCGCCGTACGCTCGGCAAAACAGTTGCCCTTCGCCAGGCTCGAACTCGAACATTCGCGCGCTGCTCTCATGACCGAGCCGCTGCCCGCCGCCGCGATCCAGTGGGCCTGCGGGCTGACGGCCGCAGCGCTGCCCGAACGCTATGCCGCGCCCGCGCTCTACGAGGCGCTCGACGCGCTGCTCGCCGCGATTGCGGTCGCCCCCTCGGCGCGGGGCTGGGCGGCGGGGCTGGTCGCTTATGAGACGATGCTGCTCGCCGAAATGGGCTATGGCGCTGCCCGGCCCGATCCGGGCGCGGATTTCGCCGCCCAGCTGGCCGCGCTCGCCGCGCTCGAGGCACCACTGGCGAACTCGCTGCTTGCAGGTCGCAGACGCGATGTTATGGCCGCGCGGAAGCTGCTGACCGAGCGGCTCGCTCGGATCACGTGAAAGATGTCTCCCGCGATGAAGATTGCAGTCCTGCCCGGCGACGGGATCGGCCCTGAAGTGACCGCAGAGGCGGTGCGCGTGCTCGAAGCCTTGTCGCTGCCCGGCCTCACCCTGCTGGAAGGCGATGTCGGCGGCGTGGCCTACAAGCGTCACGGCCATCCCCTGCCGCAAGAGACGCTCGATCTGGCGGGCGAGGCGGACGCGATCCTGTTCGGCGCGGTGGGCGACCCCTCCTGTGACACGCTGGAGCGCCACCTGCGCCCCGAACAGGCAATCCTCGGCCTGCGCAAGCACCTCGGTCTGTTCGCCAATCTGCGTCCGGCGCGGGTGTTTGCAGGGCTTGAGCACCTCTCGCCCCTGCGCGCCGATATTGCTGCCGGGCTCGACATGCTGATCGTGCGCGAGCTGACCGGCGACGTCTATTTCGGTGCCAAGGGCCGCCGCGTCAGCGAGGCGGGGGAGCATGAGGGCTGGGACTCCATGTCCTATTGCGAACACGAAGTGCGCCGCATCGCCCATGTCGCCTTCCGCGCGGCGGCGACTTCGGGCCTGCCGCTCACCAGTGTCGACAAGGCCAATGTGCTCGAAACCAGCCAGCTGTGGCGCGATGTGGTGATCGAGGTGGCGGGTGATTATCCGCAAGTGGCGCTCGATCACATGTATGTCGATAATGCCGCGATGCAGGTGTTGAGCCACCCCGAGCGTTTTGGCGTGGTGCTGACCGGCAATCTGTTCGGCGACATCCTGTCCGATCTCGCCAGCGCCGCGGTCGGCTCGATCGGGCTGCTGCCGTCGGCCTCGCTGGGCGAGCGCACCACCGCCTTCGGCACTTTCGGCCTCTACGAGCCGATCCACGGCAGCGCGCCGGATATTGCTGGGCAGGGCAAGGCCAATCCGATGGCGACGATCCTTTCGGCAGCGATGATGCTGCGCCACTCCTTCGGCCGCGAAGCCGAGGCGGACCGGATCGAGGCGGCGGTCGGCAAGGCGCTGGCGGACGGGATCCTCGGCGGCGATCTGGGCGGCACCCACGGCACGGCCGCCATCGGCGCCGCTGTGCGCGAACGGCTGTAACCCGCAAAATCCGGCGCGCCAGTTATGGTTTATAAAGCATTATCGGGCATCCACGGGGCATGGACCAAGCCATTCTCGAACGCGCGCCTGCAAGCGCCGTGCGCCCTGCAGAAGCGGGGCAAGCGCCCATGAGCCTCGACCTTGCCATCATCCTGCCCACGCTCAACGAGCGCGGCAATCTCGGCCCGCTGGTCGAGCGGATCGACCGCGCGATCGGCGCGGCGGCCGTGTGGGAAGTGATCATCGTCGATGATGACAGCAAGGACGGCACCGCCGACGAGGCGCGCGCGCTCGCGCTTGTCGACAGCCGCGTGCGGGTGATCCAGCGCATCGGCCGCCGCGGTCTCGCCAGCGCCGCGATCGAGGGTTTCTGCGCCACCGCCGCGCCTTTCGTGGCCGTGATGGATGCTGATCACCAGCACGATCCCGCGTTGCTCCCCGGCATGCTCGCCGCGCTGAAATCGGGTGAGGCGGAAATCTGCGTCGCCAGCCGATTTGCCGAAGGGGCCAGCACCGCCGAATGGGCCGCGCCCGAGCGCGAGAAGCTCTCGACCTATGCCAATGCGCTGGCCCGCAAGATCACCGGGGTTGCCCTGACCGATCCGATGAGCGGCTATTTCATGCTCCCCGCAAGCGCCGCCCGTGCGCTGGTGCCGCGCCTTTCGGGGATCGGTTTCAAGATCCTGCTCGATCTGCTGGCGACTGCTGACGCGCCGATGCGGGTCAAGGAATTTCCCCTCAATTTCGCGGCAAGGCGCGAAGGAGAAAGCAAGCTGGACCGTGCCATCCTGTTCGATTTCCTCGCCGGGCTTTACGACAAGACCTTCGGCAAGGTGATCCCGACCCGTTTTGCCCTGTTCGGCACTGTCGGCGCGCTGGGTGTGGGCGTGCACTTCGTTGTGCTGAGCCTGCTGTTCTTCGCGCTGGGCGAGGGCTTTGCCCTGGCGCAGACCGGCGCGGTGCTGGTGGCGATGAGCTTCAACTTCTGGCTCAACAACTGGCTGACCTATCGCGACAAGCGGCTGGTGGGGGCCGGCGCGCTGCTCAAGGGCTGGCTGGGCTTTGTCCTGACCTGCGCGGTGGGGGCCTTCGCCAATGTCGCGATTGCGACCTTCCTCGAGGGCGAAGGCGTGTTCTGGGCGCTCGCAGCGCTCGCTGGCATCGTGGTCGGTTCGGTGTGGAACTACGCCCTCTCGAGCCGCTTCGTGTGGGGTAGGTTCTAAGCTCTCGTCATTGCGAGGACCCCGGACTTGTTCCGGGGGACGAAGCAATCCATGGCCTAACCGGCGAGGTTGAAGAACAGGTCTCGCCAGTCGGGATTTGCCGCCGCGATCAACGCAGTTTTTCTGGCGCGTGATCCGCCCTTGATCTGCTTCTCGCGAGCAATCGCGTGCTCCATGGTGGCATGGAGTTCGAACCAGACAAGCCGCTTGCAATTGTGCTGCTTGGTGAAACCCTCGATCAAGCCCTCGCGATGTTGCCATGCGCGTTGCGGAAGGTTCGACGTCACGCCTGTGTAGAGCGTCCCGTTCTTGTGGTTCGCCATGATGTAGACGGCGGGCTGAAAATGCCTGTTCGGGTCCATGGATTGCTTCGCCTCCGGCTCGCAATGACGAAGTGGCCCTCTCCTACCTCCACCCGTCGAGCCACATCCAGTGGGTGTAGCTCATCTTGCCGGCCAGCGGCAGGGCGGCGATGATCGGGAAGAACCACGCGAACACCGCCGCAGCGGCAGCCGGGATACCCCAGCCGAGCCAGCGCGTGCGCTGCCACTTGTGCAGATCGCTGCAGGCCAGCGCGAGCGCTGCGAGCAGGAAGCAGCTCGGCACAAAATAGTGGTAGTAGAACTGCACCGGTTTGGGCGCGATCACCCATAGGCCGAGGCTCGCTGCGTAGCCGATAGCCACTCCCAGCCGCGCCCAGTCGCGCTGCCAGACCCCGCGCCACAGGCACCATGCGACCGCCGGAAGCCCCGCCAGCATGGTCAGCGGATTGCCGATCAGCAGCACCCCACGCTGCGCCCCGTCGATGGGCTCGTACATGTACCAGATCGCGCGGGTGTTCAGCACCCATTGCGGCCAGGTGCTCATGTACTGGTGCGGCTTCAGGACCTGTTGCTGCAAGGACAGGATCTCGGCGTGGAAACCGATCAGGCCTTTCTCGGCGAGCGGCGAGGGGTGGAGATATTCACCGAGAAAATAGCCCGGCACGAAGGTCGCCGCATAGGTGGCAAGCGGCAGGATGCCGAGCCACACGAAGGCCTCCACCAGCGTCACCCCCGGCACCGGCGCGCCGCGGCGCGAGAACAGCAGGCGGCGGCGTCCGGCCAGCGCGCGGGCGATGAAGAAGGTGAGACCCGGCAGCATGGCGAGCGGGATCGCGTTCCACTTGGCTCCCATCGCACAGCCCAGCGCGATGCCGGTCAGTGCGAGCCGGCGGCGGCCGGTCTCGGGCTGGGAACAGGCGCCGGCGAATTGCCATGTCGCCACCATCAGTGCGCTCGCCATGAAAATGTCGAGCATGGCGATGCGCGAATGGATGAAGAGGTGGAACCCCGTCGCCAGCAGCACCCCGAAGGCGATTGTGGCAAAGCGGTCGGCGCTGGCGTGCCACATCGCGCGCACCCCGGCGAAACAGGCCAGCACGCCCGCGACCCAAGGCATGAACCGCCAGCCGAGCGGGGTATCGCCGAACAGCGCCATGCCGATCGCGATCATCTCCTTGCCGAACAGCGGATGCTCGCGGTTGAAATAGGCCACGTGCCCGCCCTGCGCGACTTCAAGCAGCGCACGGGCGGCAGGGATGTAGTGCACCTCGTCGAAGAACGGCTCTGACGGGATCGCCAGCCGCCAGCCGGCCAGCAGGGCATAGATGCCGGTCAGCGCGAGACACCACGCCAGCGGATCACGCGGGCGCGGGGGCGGGGTGGCGGCGGGAGAGGATGACGCGTGCGCCTCGGCCATGGCCGCGCCGATTAGGGAGCCGCCGAGAGCTTCGCAAGAAGGATTATGGTTTGGGTGTCTCGGTCCGCTCCAGCCAGAACAGGCGGGCGCACATGGCGAGCAGGCCGATGCTCGCGGTGGCGACGACGAACAGGGTCCAGGGCGGCAGGTTCATGCCCGCCGCTCGGGCGCGCGGGGCGATCAGGAACAGCGCGATGGTGAGCGAAAACAGCAGGTCCCACCACACCTGCACGCCCCACAGGTTGCTGGTGTGGTTGATCACGACCGGCCAGACGCCCTCGGCCCAGATGGTGATCGCGGTGAAGGCGGAAAAGCCTGCCGCCAGCGCTGCCGCCAGCACCGGATTGCCGCTGGCCGCGGGGCGCAGCAGCACTGTAGCGATTGCTACAAGAGCGCAGGTCAACCCGCCGATCATGAGCGCGAGGAAAGGGAGCGGAAGGTCAGGCATCGGCGAATCTCCGGCACAATTGTAGCGACTGCTACGTTGGCTTGTAGCTAAATGTAGCGCCTGCTACAAGAGCCACCATGGCGCGCCTTTCCAAAAAGCCCCCGATGTCGCGGGAGACCCTGTTGCCCCTGCTGGCAAGCCATGTGCTTGGCTCCGGGCTGGGGCAGGCGAGCCTGCGGCCGCTGGCCAAGGCTGCAGGCACCTCGGACCGGATGCTGCTCTATCATTTCGGTTCCAAGGAGGCGCTGATCACCGATCTGCTCGGCTTTCTTGCACGCTCCTATGCGGGGGCGCTCGATGCCGTGCTGGCGGGCGAGCGGGCGGCGACGCGCGGACAGGCGCTGGCGCGCATCCTCCAGCATGCCCGCGCGCCCGAGATGCGTCCCTTCATGCAGCTGTGGTGGGAGATCGTCGCGGGCTCGGCGCGCGGGGTAGAAGGCTATCGCCCCGCCGCGCAGGCGATGATGGGCGAGCTGCTCGGCTGGCTCGAAGGGCAGATGCCCGAAGGCGATCCCGATCCCGCCGGCGGCGCGCGCTATCTCCTCACCCTGATCGAGGGCACCTTGATGCTATCGGCCATCGGCCATGAGGCAAGCGCGCGCGACGGCCTGCTTGCGAGCGGGCTCGCAGCCGCCTAAAGCCCCGCGCCATGAAGAAGACCACCGGCATGGACCGCTCCGCCACCAAGAAATGGCGCCCCGCAACCCGCGCATTGCGCGGCGGCACCTGGCGCTCCGAACATGGCGAGACCAGCGAGGCGCTGTTCCTCACCTCGGGCTATACCTACGACGATGCCCAGACCGTGGCGGACCGCTTTGCCGGCACCGCGCAGGGCATGACCTATTCGCGCCTCCAGAACCCCACGGTCGCCATGCTCGAAGAACGCATCGCGCTGATGGAAGGGGCCGAGGCCTGCCGCGCCCAGGCAAGCGGCATGGCCGCGATGACCGCCGCGCTGCTGTGCCAGCTTTCGGCAGGCGATCACGTCGTTGCCGCGCGGGCGGCCTTCGGCTCGTGCCGCTGGCTGGTCGACACCCTGCTGCCCAAGTTCGGGATCGCAACCACTGTCATCGACAGCGCCGACAATGCCGCCTGGGAGGCCGCGATCCGGCCCAATACCAAGGTGTTCTTCTTCGAGACCCCGGCCAACCCGACGCTCGATATCGTCGATCTGGCTTACGTGTGCGGGCTCGCCCGTGCGCATGGCATCACCAGCGTGGTCGACAATGCCTTTGCCTCGCCCGTGCTCCAGCGCCCGATGCAGTTCGGCGCGGATGTGGTGGCCTATTCCGCCACCAAGCTGATGGACGGGCAGGGGCGCGTTCTGGCGGGCGCGATCTGTGCTTCGCGGCAGTGGATCGACGAGGTGCTGATGCCCTTCCAGCGCAACACCGGCCCGACGCTTTCGGCCTTCAACGCATGGGTGGTGATGAAGGGGCTGGAGACGCTGCCCCTGCGCGCCTTCAAGCAGTCCGAACAGGCCGTCGCGCTCGGCCAGTTCCTCGAACCGCGCGTGCTGAAGGCGGGCGGGCATCTGCTCCACCCCGGCCTGCCGAGCCACCCGCGCCACGCCATGGCGATGGCGCAGATGGACGCGACCGGTCCGATCTTCGCGCTCGATGTCGGCACGCGGGCGCGCGCCTTTGCGGTGCTTGATGCGTTGAAGCTCGTCGATATCTCCAACAATATCGGCGATGCGCGCAGCCTGATGTGCCACCCGGCCTCCTCGACCCACGCCAACATGGGTGACGAGGCGCGCGCGGCCATGGGCGTGACCGAAGGCCTGCTGCGGATCAATGTCGGGCTCGAGGATATCGCGGACCTCACCGAAGACCTTGATCAGGCGCTCAGCGCGGCGGGAATCTGATAACGGGGCCAGAATGGAGGCAAATCCTCCAAGGCCCTATCGCAGCCTCCCGCGAACGGCTATCCGTTTGCCATGCAACCCGAAAACGATCCTTTCTGGCAGGCTGCGGCCGCCCATGTCACCGGTCTTGGCCTTGCGGGGGAGGCGGTTTTCGCAGCGCTCGGCTTTGAAGGCCTGCTGCCGGGCTGCCGCACCATCCACAATGCCCCTGATGGCGCGGTTCCGGCGGCGCTGGTGCTGCACAAGGGCCGGCTGGAGGAAGTGCCCGCCGATCTGCTCCGCGCCGCGCTGGATACCCATGTGACGAGCTTTGCCAACGAGGTGTTTCTTGTGCTTTCGGCGAGCGGTGCTCCGCTCGCTGCGGATGATCCGCACATCATCTCGGCTGAGGCGCTGCTGGCGGCCATGGGCGATGCCCACCGCGACAACACCATCGGCGGCGTGCGGCTCGCCTCGCAGCGCATGGCAGCCAGCTATGTCGGGCAGGGCCGCGTGCTGCTGGAGACCGCTTTCGGCCACCTCATGCTGGTCGACGGGGCGGACACGGGGATCGTCCCGCACCTCATTCGCGACGGCTGGTTCGATCGCAATCTCACCACGGTGATCGGCAATCTGCTGAAGCCCGGCGCAACCTTCGTCGATGTCGGCGCCAATTTCGGCACCTACACCATATTTGCCGCCGAAAAGGTCGGCCCGCGCGGGAGCGTGTTCGCGATCGAGCCTTCGCCCGACATCTTCCCGCTGCTGTTCGAAAGCGTGGCGATGAACGGCTTCGAGGAAAGCACCACATCGCTGCGCTGCGCGGCGGGCGCGAAAAAGGGCGAGGCGGTGCTGCACCAGTTCGGCAACCGCAAGGGCGGCAACACTCTGCTGCCCCACATCGCCGAGGCGGCACGCGAACGCTATGGCGAGACCGTCACCCCCGCCAAGGTCGCCACCCGCACGCTCGACGACATTTTCGCCGAGCTCAATCCCGACCGGATCGACCTGATCAAGATCGACGTCGAGGGATCGGAAGCCGATGTGCTTGCCGGCGCGCGCGAGACGCTTTGGGCCTATCGCCCCAAGCTGGTGATCGAATGGAACAACCACTTCTTCACCGACCGCCCGGAAGCGGCAGAGGCGCTCTACACGCTCATCACCCGCGACCTGCGCTACAGCTTGCACCGGATCGAACCGGGTGCAACAACGCGCCCCATCGGGCGGGCCGAGCTGATGGAAGGCTTCCACGATCTGGTGGCCGAGCCGCCCGAATAGGGAGGAAGACAAAATGCCGCATCGCGTCGAACTGGTGTTCGATTTCGTCAGCCCCAATGCCTATCTGGTGTGGTGGCCGCTGCGCGAACTGCTCGATCGTCACGAGGCGAGCCTTGATGTCGTGCCGGTGTTCCTGGGCGGCATGCACAAGCTCACCGGCAATGCCCCGCCGATGATCCGCGATGCCGAGGTGAAGGGCAAGAACGACTATGCGATGCTGGAGATGCAGCGCTTCATCGCGAAGCACGGGCTCACCAAGTATCGCCTGCACCCGCAATTTCCGTTCAACTCGATCCTGCTCCAGCGCATGCTGTTTGCTGCCTGCCAGGACGGGCGCGGGGTGCAGTTTGCCGAATGCCTGCTGCGTCCGATCTGGGAAGAGGGGCTCGACATTTCCTCGCCCGAAGCGATCGGCGCTGTGGTGAGCGCGGCCGGTTTCGACGCCGCAGATCTGTTCGCGCGCGCCCAGAGCGACGAAGTCAAGCAGGGCCTGATCGCCAGCACCGAAGCCGCCGTCGCGCGCGGGGCCTTCGGCATCCCCACCATGTGGGTAGACGGCACCGAGATGTTCTTCGGCAAGGAACGCCTCGGCCAGATCGAGGAATTGCTCGTCACCGGGTAAAGACGCCGGAGTAACCCGCAAACCGTCGCATTGTGCTTGCCTTTGTTGCGCTGTTTCATAGGCTTGGCGAATCAGGTACGGGGCAGGGGGCATCACGGTGAAGAGACTTTTCGGCACGCTGGCGGCGGCGATACCGCTGGCCGGACTTGGTCTTGCTGTGCCCGCCGCTCTGGCTGCACAGGAACCCGCGTCCGCAGCCGCGCCTGCCACCGAAGCCCCGCCGCCGCTGATCGCCACCGGCGACTTTGCCGGACGCGCGGCCTTCTGGGACGCGCAGATCTCGCCTGACGGGTCGATGCTGTCCTTCCTGCGCAAAAGCGCGGGCGACACCCAGTTCGTGATTGCCGACATTGTCGCCAAGAAGCGCCTGCACGCTTTCGGCACCGATCCGGCCGACCAGTTCGAATGGTACCAATGGGTCACCAACGACAAGCTGCTGGTGTCGGTCTCGACCGCAGGCACCTTCTTCGGCGAGGAGGTGCGCTACACCCGCCTGATCCTCGTCAAGCTGAGCGACGGCAGCATGACCCCGCTGGTCCGCCGTTCGGATGTGGTGGAGGGCGACAATGTCATCCACATCGCCGAGGACGGCTCGCACGTCCTCGTCGCGATCCAGAAGACCATCTATGACTATCCTTCCGTGATGCGCCACGAGCTGGAGCCGGGCGGGAAGGTCACCACGGTGCAGGAATCGCGCGACGGGGTGTGGAACTGGACCGCCGACAATCAGGGCGTGGTGCGCATGGGCACCGGCTGGAAGGACGGCAGGCTGCGGATCTACTACCGCTCCAGCGCCACCGGCCCGCTCGAATTCGTCGCGCGCCTCAAGGAGGGCGACACTGCCGACCGCTTCTGGGACGCGCTCCAGATCATCAATGGATCGGACGAAGGCTATGTCCTGTCCGAAGGCGAGACCGGGCGGGTCGGCCTCAGGCGTTTCAATTTCGCCACGCGCGAGACCATCGCCACCATCTACGAACATCCCGAATGGGATATCGACAGCGTCACCATGCGCGACGGGGTGCCCTATGCGGCCTATTTCACCGCCGATCGCGACGAGGTGCATTACTTCGATCCAGCCGTCGCCAAGCAGCACGCCAGCCTGCGCCGCGCGCTCGGCGATGTCGAGGTGTGGGTGCCGAGCCGCGCCAAGGACGGATCGCGCATGCTGGTATGGGCCGGCAACGAGGCCGATCCGGGAGTGCTCTATTTCTACGATCCGGCCGCGCGCAAGATGGACGAGGTGTCGCAATACCGGCCCAGCCTCGATATCCGCCAGCTCGCCAAGCCAAAGCCGGTGCAATACACCGCGCGCGACGGAACCGTGATCCGCGGCTATCTCACCCTCCCGCGCGGGCGCGAGGCCAAGGGCCTGCCGCTGATCATCATGCCCCACGGCGGGCCTTACGGGATCCGCGACAAGCTCGCCTATAACGACGAAGTGCAGCTGCTCGCCAATCGCGGCTATGCCGTGCTCCAGCCCAATTATCGCGGTTCGGGCGGCTACGGCGATGCCTTCTTCGAGCTCGGCACCGGCCAGATCGGGCGCGCGATGCAGGATGATCTCGACGATGCGATGGACTGGGCCGTGGCCGAGGGGCTGGCCGATCCGGGGCGCGTGTGCGTGGTGGGCGGCTCCTATGGCGGCTATGCGGCGATCTTTGCCGTGCTGCGCAATCCCGAAAGATACCGCTGCGGGGCGAGCTGGGCCGGGGTGACCGATTTCGACCGCATCCTGCGCTATGACCGCAGCTTCTTCAGCCGCGCAGGCTTCAAGCGCTGGCGCGACAAGGTGCGCGGGCAGGGGGTGCAGGACATGAAGCAGGTCTCCCCGCTCGAACGGGCGGCGAGCCTGTCGCGGCCGCTGCTGCTGGCCCACGGGACCAAGGACGTGGTGGTGCCCTTCAGCCAGTACAACGCCTTCGAGAAGGCCACCCGCAGCGCGCCGATGCCGCCGCAGACACTGGTGATCAAGGACGAGGGCCACAGCTTCTCCACCGCCGAGAACGAGAAGCTGTGGTACGACGCGCTCGAAGCCTTCCTCGCCAAGCACAACCCGGCTGACCGGGCGGCAGGGGCAGGGGAGTGAGCATAATGCATGGAGGTCGCCGGCTGACGGCGTTGGCAGGCGCGCTGGCGGCGTTGACGGTGGCGATCGCCAGCGCGCCTGCGGCGCAGGAGCCGGCCAAGCCCGCTGTCACCCGCCGTGCCGATCTGCCCCTAGCAGCCGAGGCTGCGCGCCCCGATCTGATCCCCGCAGCTGTCTTTGCCGAACGCAGCGCGTTCCGGGGCGAGGCCTTGTCGCCCGACGGCACGGCGCTGTCCTATCTCCAGCCGCTCAGCAAGGGCCGCACCCGGCTGGTGGTGATCGACCCTCAAACCGGCGAGCGGATCAATTCGATCCTGTTCGCCGATGGCACCAACATCGCCTGGACACGCTGGGTCAGCCCTGACCTGATGCTGATCAACACCTATGCCCGCGTGCTCACCATGGGCGGCTTTGTCCTGCCGATGAACCGCCTGATGCTGGCCCGCCCGCGCGAGGGCAAGGCCGAGTTTCTGGTCGAGAACGCCAGCGGCTATAACGGCGGGCAGGTGCTCCATGTGGCGCGGGACGGCAGCCATGCGCTGATAGCGCATCGCGGCGACGGGCGGCTGACTGAACCCAGCGTGTTCCGCTATGATCTGAAACCCGGCGGCGCTGTCACACGCGTGCTGGAGCCCCGATCCGGCATCACCGAATGGGTCGCGGACGACGCCGGGATCGTCCGCGTCGGCATGGGCTGGCGGCAGGGCGCATGGCAGATCCAGTATCGCAGCAGCGAGACCGACGCCTTCCGGCCGATCGCGCGGATCAGGCCGGGGCAGGAAGAAGGCTTCTTCGATGCGCTTGCCATCATCAGCGGCACCGGCAAGGGCTATGTCCTTGATGAAGGTGCAAATGGCCGCGTCGGCCTGAGGGTGTTTGATTACCTGACCCGCGAGATCACGGAGACGGTATACGAACACCCCGAAAGAGACATCGACAGCGTCTGGATCAAGGACGGCAAGCCGCTCGCCGCCTTCTACACCGATGACCGCGAACAGGTGGTGTGGTTCGATGGTGCTTACCGTGCCAGCCATGAACACCTGAGGGGGCTTATCAAGGCCGAGGATGTGTGGATCACCGCGCGAACCGAGGATGGCACAAAGCTGCTGGTGCGCGCAGAGAGCGAGGCCGATCCGGGCACGCTCTATTTCTACGACGCCGCAACGCAGGCCCTCAAGGAGATCGCCCGCGGCCGCCCGGCGCTTGATCCTGCGATGCTTGCCCGCCCTGTGCCGATCAGTTACGCCGCACGCGATGGCACCGCGATCCGCGCCTATCTGACCTTGCCTAAGGGGCGCGAGGCGCGCGGGCTGCCACTAATCATCCTGCCGCACGGCGGCCCTTTCGGCATCCGCGACCGGCTGCGCTATGACGACGAAGTGCAGTTCCTCGCCAATCGCGGTTACGCCGTGCTTCAGCCCAATTTTCGCGGATCGGGCGGTTATGGCAACGCCTTCTACGATCTGGGCAATGGCGAAGTCGGGCGCGGAATGCAGGACGATCTCGACGATGCGATGGACTGGGCAGTGGCCGAGGGGCTGGCTGATCCCAAGCGCGTGTGCGTGGTGGGCGGCTCCTATGGCGGCTATGCCGCGCTCTGGGCGGTGCTGCGCAATCCGGAACGCTATGCCTGCGCGGCAAGCTGGGCCGGGGTGACCGACTGGGACCGGATGCTGCGCTATGACCGGGGGGTGCTGACCCGCAGCGCGGGTAAGCGCTGGACGGCGCGGGTCAAGGGCGATGACGGGCTGGCACTGAAGGACGTCTCGCCGCTGCGTCACGCCGAAGCGCTGACCCGCCCGGTCTTGCTGGCGCATGGCGTGATCGACGACAATGTGCCGATCGACCAGTTCCAGACGATGGAAAAGGCCGCCCGCAAGAGCGGTGCGCCGCTGACGACGCTGGTGATCCCCGGCGAGGGGCACAGCTTTTTCTTCCCTTCAAGCCAGCAGCGCTGGCTGGAGGCGCTCGACACCTTCCTTGCCGCGCATAATCCGGCGGAGCTTGGCGCGGCGGCGGGGGAATGAGGGCGGCTACCCCGCCGTCACATCCTCCAGCGGCACATCCATGATCGGATAGCGCCGCCACTCGCCCCAGTCATAGTGCCACCATTCGTTGGGCAGGGGCACGAAGCCCTCGGCCACCATCCACGCCTCCAGCATCCGCGAGAGCGCGAGGGCTTCAGGCGGCGCGGCGGTGTTGCTGCGGTAGGCGGCGGGGGTGAAGTCGTCATAGGGGCTGGGCATGGTTACCTCCACGCCCTCGCGATGCAGCGAGAGGTCGATCGAGCAGCCGCGGTTGTGGCGCGATCCGGTCCGCGGGTCGGCGACGAATTCGCGCTTTTCGGGTGGGGTCGCCTCCCACATCGCCTTTGTGATGCGCCAGGGGCGATAGGCGTCGAAGATGAGGAGGCCATAGCCTGCCGCCTCGGCCCGGGTCTGGACCTTCGCAAGCGCCTCGGCGACGGGCCGCTGGGCCACCGCGCGGGCGAGGGGGTAGAGCGTGCGGCCCATGAAGTTGGCGGGCGTGGCATAGCGGATATCGAGCCTGAGGCGCGGATCGAAGCGCGCCAGATCAACCAGATCGGGCGTCGCGGTCGCTTGCGGATCTAGCGGGAGGGCAAGCCGCTCGCCGCCGCGTCCCGCGCAACCTGTCGCAATGCCCCCCAGGACCCCGGCCCCGATCCCGCGCAGCACCGCACGGCGCGAAACATCCGGGGCGCTGTGCAGCCGAATGTCGATCATCCCCGTATCCCCCTCTAGCCAAAGCGCATTATGCCCGCGCCTGCCGCGCAAGGCGAGCAAATCGTCAAGCCGGCGGGATACAGCGGGGATTACCTGCGTTGAGGCTCTTGTGGCGCGAAACAGAATCGCTACCTTGGGGCACGATATGAAGGAATTCTTCCAGCACGCTGCCACTACCGACGGGGTCACCGTCCGGGTTGCTGTGAACTACCTGCCGGAGCAGTCGCATCCGGAGGCGGGCAAGTGGTTCTGGGTCTATCACATCCGCATCGAGAACGGCAGCCACGAGGCGCTGCGCCTGCGCACCCGCCACTGGCGGATCACCGACGGGCGCGGCATGGTCAATCATGTCGATGGCGAGGGCGTGGTGGGCGAACAGCCGCTGCTCGCACCCGGGCAGAGCCACGACTATGTCTCGGGCTGCCCGCTGACGACGCCGTTCGGATCGATGGAGGGGTTCTACAACTTCCAGCGCCCCGACGGCTCCTCCTGCGAGGTGCGCATCCCCTTCTTCCCGCTCTCCGCGCCCGAAACGGCCGAGGGCAGGAGCCCGCGCTGATACTTGCGGCGCGCGGCCTGCGCGCCTAATCGGGCAAGCGTGAAGCGCACCCATCTCCCTCTAAATGCCCTGCGCGTGTTCGACGCGGCCGCCCGGCACCTCTCGTTCACCCGCGCGGCGGACGAGCTGGCGGTGACGCCCGCCGCCGTCGGCCAGCAGATCCGCGCATTGGAGGACGTGCTCGGCGTCGTCCTGTTCCGCCGCACCTCCAAGGGCCTTGAACTCACGCCCGAGGGCGAGGCGGGCCTTGACCCCTTGCGCGAAGGCTTCCTGCGCTTCGAGGAAAGCGTCGAGGCGATGCAGGCCGGACAGTCCTCGGACCGCTACACCATCGCTGTCCCACGCGAATTCTACGCCGAGTGGCTCGCCCCGCGCCTCGCCCGCTTCCAGGCCGGCACCCCCGGCGTGCAATATATCCTCGCACCTGACGAGCACGCCGATTTCACCGAGGCCAATCTCGACCTCGCGATCCGGCTGGTCGACGGGCCGGGCGATCTGGAAGGCGTGCAGCTTGCC
The DNA here is from genome assembly GCA_903934325.1 of uncultured Alphaproteobacteria bacterium. Taxonomy (GTDB): domain Bacteria; phylum Pseudomonadota; class Alphaproteobacteria; order Sphingomonadales; family Sphingomonadaceae; genus Erythrobacter. The sequence goes on from CAIZNH010000005.1 coordinate 74,479, forward strand.
CCCGCGATGCGCGTCACTGTCGCCGCGCCCGAGTATCGCGACGCGTGGATCGACTGGCCGGGGATGCCCATGCCCGATGGCCGCAACCCCTGCATCAAGGCGGGCAGCCCGGGACAGGCGCTGGCCTCCGCGCTCGCCGGAATGGGCCGCACGGTCCTGCCGCTGGCACTGGCCGAGGCCGCGATTACGCAGGGCCGCCTCACCGTGCTCGAAGGCCCCGAGCCTGCCCAGCGCGCCTACTGGCTCCTCGCCCCGCCGCCGCAATGGCGCAGCAAGAAGGTGAGGGCGCTAACCGCCTTTCTGGCGTCCTGAGCGGGAGAGTCTTTGTGTTCCGCACGCCCTCCGGCGCGCGAAATCCTCGCTCATGGGGCCTGACGGCCCCGTCGCTGCGGGCGGCCGGTCGGCCTTGCGGGCCTTTGGCCCGTTGCAGCGCCTCTAGGTGACGTCGCTCGCTGCATCCGAATAACCCATCTCCTCCAGCACATCCTCGCGGATCCATTCATAGATCGGGTGGCCGGGCACCAGATCGCGCGCGTCGACGCGGTATCGCCCGCGATATCGCAGCACGAAGCACAGCATGGAATTGGCGTGCGGGTTGTAGGCCGCGTCCGTCAGCGCCCGTTCGAGCGCGCAATCCTCGAGCCTCAGCACCCCCCAGCGCAGCGCCTCGTCCCAGGCCCGGGCAAAATCCTGCGCACCGGGCTGTTTGCGAAGCTTGTAGAGCGCCTCCATCGAGCGCCCGATATGGGCCGCGGCCGAGGTGACGATGCCGGTCTCGGCCAGCCGCAGGACAAAGGCGCGCTGGAGATCGGGCGTGATCGAATTGCGGCGCGGTTGTTTGTGAAGATAGGGCGCGAAGTCCAGAAGTGGATCATCCTCGGCAAACACCGCCGGCTCGAACTCCCACGCGACCTCGGAGGTCGCCTGCCGCGGGGTCGCCCGCTTGTTGCGCCGGATGGGGCCGGGGTAGGGGGCGTAGTCCTCGTACATGGGGGAGGGAGTGGCAGAGGGCGGGGGAGTAGGAAAATGGTTTCCCCCCTCCCGCTTGCGGGAGGGGTCGGGGGTGGGCGGGGAGCCACCAAGGGCGCGTATGGCACTGGTCCGGCGGGCAAAGCCACGCCGCAAGCGCGAACGCGCGCCCGAGCTTATGCGAGGAAAGCCAAGCAGCGCGGCGGCGCTGCGCCCGGCGCTTGAGGGCGCAAACAAAAAACTCGGAGCCACCACGCCAGCGCCCATCACCCCCTTTTCGTCACCCCGGGCTTGACCCGGGGTCCAGCTTTCTGTTGTTTCACCGCGTGAAACGTCAGCGACTTAGCCATTCGTAAGCCGGAGTTATCGCATTGAGCCTGCTTGAGGAATTGCAACGCGCCCGCACCGAGGAAGACGTCAAGGATGCCTATATCAAGGCGCTTGGCCTCAAGGGCGTGTTCAAGGGGCTGGTCGATATCCAGACGCCGGAAATCTGGTTCGAAGCGAAGGAATCCCCCACCCCGCCGCTGCTGATGTTTGCGCAGTTGCTCACCTATGTCCGCGCCGCCCGCAAACGCGGCGAGGCAATCCCCGGCTTCCTGTGCGTGATCGACCGGGAGAAAGCCGCGCTCATGGCGACCGAGCACGCCATGCCGCTGCTCGATAACAAGACCATCGTCTGGCCCAAATCCGGTTCGGCAGCGGATAAGGCGCTGGCCGCCCAGATCGCCCCCACCATCGAAACCCATTTCGTGCTTTACCAGATCGACGGCTACGAGGCCGAATTCATCAAGGCCGCCAAGGATGCCGTGCGCGAAGGGCGCATCATCCGCACCCCGATCACGCCGGACAATCTGCGGCAGGTCTTCGACAAGTGGGTAGCGATGATTGGCACTGAGCTCGGCGTGAAGCGCGAGGCTGATTACGCCGTCCTGTTCTTTGCCGATATCATGCACGATGGCCGCAACGAAGCGATGCGCAACCTGCCCGCCCGCCTGCTGTTCAGCGGTGAAAAGCCGGTATTCATCATCGGTGCCGAGCAATACGAACTCGCCAGCGAGCGTGGTTATCGCAATTTCTGGAACATCTACCACCGCCCGCCCGAACAGAAACACCGGCACTATCTGCTCGAACGGCGCGACAGCCTGCTGCCGATGGACGACCAGAAGTTCAAGGGCGCCTTCTACACCCCGCTGCACATCGTCGATAAAGCCTATGATCAACTGAACGCCACGCTGGGGGCGGACTGGCAGCAGAAATATATCGTCTGGGACATGTGTGCAGGCGTCGGCAATCTGGAGGCCAAGCATTCCAACCTGCGCAATGTCTTCATGTCGACGCTCGATCAGGAAGATGTGACGATCATGAAGAGCAATCCGGCCTTCGCTGGGGCTGAGATTTTTCAATACGATTATCTCAATGACGATGTGACCGATTTCGGCGAGATCGACTACAATCTGTCAGGCAAGGTGCCGATGGCGCTGCGGCAGGCGATTGCCGATGCGCACGAGGGCAAGAAGGGCGCGAAGCCCATCTTGGTGTTGATCAATCCTCCTTATGCGGAGGCGACGAGCGGAGGAGTTTCCGTCGCGCGTGCGACAAGCAGCAATAAGCTAGGCGTGGCAAATACACGGTTCGCTAACGCAGCGATGGTGGCATATGGTAAGGCAAGAAACGAACTTTATACGCAATTCGTAGCACGAATTGATCAGGAAATACCGAATGCTACTCTGGCGATGTTCAGCACACTAAAATATCTCAGCGCGCCCACGCTGAATGAATTTCGTAGAGTTTGGACTGCCGATTTTCTTGGAGGATTCGTTGTCCACAACCGGTGCTTTGAAGGCTTGGCAGGGGAATTTCCTATCAGTTTTCTGATTTGGGATACTAGTAAGCCCGTCACTATTAGCGATGTGACAACCGATGCACTCACCAAGGACGGTTATATCGAAGGCGAAAAAACTTTTCTAAATTACGATGGCATTCCCCTTCTGACTGACTGGGTGTTGCGTCCCCCCTTCTAATCGTGAACCTACTGTTCCCCTGAAAAACGCTATCGTTCCGGCAACAGCGACAAAAGATTTGCGTGGAGATCGCTGGTCGGACGATGCAGTCGCTTGGTTGAATTGCGCAGGAAATGATCCCCAAAATGCTTCCACCAAAACCATGCTTTTCTCGTCGGGTTACGGAAGTGCACGGGGCTTCTTTGTAGACGCCGGAAACCTCTGGCAAGCCGCCATCGTCTTTTCCGTGCGCCGCCTGGTCAAGCCGACATGGCTCAACGACCGCGACCAATTCCTGCAACCTTCGCAACCACTCTCCGACGAGTTCAAATCCGATTGCCTCGTCTGGATGCTGTTTAACGGCAGCAACCTTACCGCAGGCGCGGAGGGGTTGCGCTGGAATGATCGCGACTGGAGCCTCACCAATCACTTCATCCCATTTTCGGAAACCGAGGTTGGCGCAAAGCGGTACGAGAGTGATTTCATGGTGCGCTACATGGCGGGAATGACCTTCTCGCCTGAAGCACAGGCCGTGCTCGATGAAGGGCGAAAGCTGTTCGCTCGCTTTCACGCCATTAGCTTCCCCAACAAGGTCCGGCAGGAATACAAGTTGGGCCGTGCCGACGCGGGCTGGTATCAGGTGCGTCGCTCGCTGGAAGCTTATGGCGAGATTGAATTGACCGACTTTGACCCGTTCAAGGGCGCTTACGCTGCGCTCACCGAAAAGCTGCGCCCGATGGTTTATGAACTCGGCTTCCTGCCGCGCTAGGCAAGGAAGCCAAACCCCGGCCTGCGCCGGGGTGACGACACGAGGTGGTGGGCGTTGGGGCTGTTTGTTTGTTTGGCCCCTCAAGCGCCGGGCGCAGCGCGTCCGCGCTGCTTGGCTTTCGCGCCATAAGGCGCGGCGGCCGTTCGGCCTTGCGGCGTGGCTTCGCCCGCCGAGCCAGTGCCACACGCTTGGTTGGTGGCTCTGCCGGTGCCACTCGCGCCGTTGGGCGAGGGCGTAGGACACCCCGTCCCCTCCAACACCCACCCTTGACCCCCCACCCATTCCCGCCTAAGGGCGCGCATCTTCCGGGCCTTGCTCGGATTGAGCTGAACATTGGCGGTGCGTCTCTCCAGAAGGGGCGGCCGGCAAAGTAACCCGGTCTTTTCAGGCGGGTGGAGCGTTTTCGGCTCGCGACTGGCTGTTGTGACGGGGCATGATCCCCGCCGCGCGCGTGTTCGCGATTCGTGATCTCCTCACCGGTCTGGCCATGGCCTCAAACAAGGTGAAGTGAGAACTTAATGCCGACAATCAACCAGCTGGTCCGCAAGGGCCGCGTTCCGCAGAAGGCCAAGAGCAAGGTCCCTGCGATGGAGCAGAACCCGCAGAAGCGCGGCGTTTGCACCCGCGTCTACACGACGACCCCGAAGAAGCCGAACTCGGCGCTGCGCAAGGTGGCCAAGGTCCGTCTGACCAACCAGCGCGAAGTCATCAGCTACATCCCGGGCGAAGGCCACAACCTGCAGGAGCACTCCGTGGTGCTGATCCGCGGCGGGCGTGTGCGCGACCTTCCCGGCGTGCGCTACCACGTGCTGCGCGGCGTTCTCGACACGCAGGGCGTGAAGGATCGCAAGCAGTCGCGTTCGAAGTACGGCGCCAAGCGTCCGAAGTAAGGTTCAGGCGCGGGTCCGGCTCCGGACCGCTCGCCCTCCCGAGCACCCTACGGGGTAGCATCTGGGTGGTCGGGAGGGGGAGTGGGCCGGAGCCGCAAGGCGGGCCCGGACGGGTTCGCCGCATTCCGAAGGAATTAAGAAGATGTCACGTCGTCGTCGTCCCGAGAAGCGGGAAATCCTGCCTGATCCGCAGTTCGGAGATCAGGTTCTGTCGAAGTTCATGAACAACCTCATGCTCGACGGTAAGAAGGCTGTTGCCGAAAAGATCGTCTATGGCGCGCTCGCCACGGTCGAGACCAAGGCCAAGGCCGATCCGATCCAGCTGTTCCATGATGCGCTGAACAATGTGAAGCCGCAGGTGGAAGTGCGCAGCCGCCGCGTCGGTGGTGCGACCTACCAGGTGCCGGTGGAAGTGCGTCCCGAGCGTGCCCAGGCCCTCGCGATCCGCTGGCTGATCACGGCTGCGCGCGGTCGTCCGGAAACCACCATGGCCGCGCGTCTGTCGGGCGAGCTGATGGATGCGGCGAACAATCGCGGCAACGCGGTCAAGAAGCGGGAAGATACCCACCGCATGGCCGACGCCAACCGCGCCTTCTCGCACTACCGCTGGTAACACTTGTGGAGGGGCCGGAGGAGGCGTCTTCCGGCTGTCACAATCGTCACTATATGGGGGCCGATCCGCTCACCCGGCGGCCCCCGCAAGACCTTTAAGGAAACCATTATGGCCCGCGAGTATCCGCTGGAGCGCTATCGCAATATCGGCATCATGGCTCACATCGATGCCGGCAAGACCACCACGACCGAGCGTATTCTCTACTACACCGGCAAGTCCTACAAGATCGGCGAAGTGCACGATGGTGCCGCGACGATGGACTGGATGGAGCAGGAGCAGGAGCGCGGGATCACCATCACCTCGGCTGCGACCACGACTTTCTGGACCGCGGAAGATTCGTCGATGGATCCGATGAGCGATCCCGATGCGCTGCGCGAAAACCAGCCGAAGCACCGCATCAACATCATCGACACCCCGGGCCACGTGGACTTCACCATCGAAGTCGAGCGTTCGCTGCGCGTCCTCGACGGCGCGGTCGCGGTGTTCGACGGCGTGGCAGGTGTTGAACCTCAGTCGGAAACCGTGTGGCGCCAGGCCGACAAATATGGCGTCCCCCGTATGTGCTTCATCAATAAGTTGGATCGCACCGGCGCCGACTTCTACTACTGCGTCCAGTCGATCATCGATCGTCTCGGTGCCAAGCCGCTGGTGCTCTATCTCCCGATCGGTGCCGAAAGCCAGCTGCAGGGCGTGGTCGACCTCGTGAACAACCGCGGCATCGTCTGGAAGGACGAGAGCCTCGGCGCGAAGTACGAGTTCATCGCGATCCCTGACGATCTGGCCGACAAGGCTGCCGAATATCGCGAGAAGCTGATCGAACTCGCCGTCGAACAGGACGACGAGGTCATGGAAGCCTATCTCGAAGGCAACGAGCCGAGCGTCGCCACGCTCAAGGCCCTGATCCGCAAGGGCACCATGGCGCGCGCCTTTGTGCCCGTCACTTGCGGCTCGGCGTTCAAGAACAAGGGCGTGCAGCCCCTGCTTGACGCTGTGGTCGACTACATGCCGTCGCCGCTTGACGTTCCGGCGATCAAGGGCGTTCTGCCCGACAGCGACGAGGAAGCCGAGCGCCCCTCGAGCGACGATGCGCCGTTCTCGGCGCTGGCGTTCAAGATCATGAACGATCCCTTCGTCGGCTCGCTCACCTTCACCCGCATCTATTCGGGCAAGCTCACCAAGGGCCAGGTCCTGAACTCGGTGAAGGACAAGAAGGAAAAGATCGGCCGCATGCTGCTGATGCACTCGAACAACCGCGAGGACATCGATGAGGCATTTGCCGGCGACATCGTCGCGCTGGCCGGCATGAAGGACACCACCACCGGTGATACCCTGTGTGATGCTGCCAAGCCGATCATCCTTGAGCGCATGGAATTCCCCGAGCCCGTGATCGAGCTCTCGGTCGAACCCAAGACCAAGGCCGACCAGGAAAAGATGGGCATCGCGCTCAATCGCCTCGCGCAGGAGGATCCCTCCTTCCGCGTGTCGACCGATCACGAGAGCGGCCAGACCATCATCAAGGGCATGGGCGAACTTCACCTCGACATCATCGTCGACCGCATGCGTCGCGAATTCAAGGTCGAAGCCAACGTCGGTGCGCCGCAGGTGGCTTACCGCGAATACCTCGGCCGCGAAGTCGAAGTCGACTACACCCACAAGAAGCAGTCGGGCGGCTCGGGCCAGTTCGGCCGCGTCAAGGTTGTCGTCACTCCGGGCGAGCGTGGCCAGGGCGTGCTCTTCGAGGACGCGATCAAGGGCGGGAACATCCCGCGCGAATACATCCCGGCGATCGAGAAGGGCTTCCGCGAGCAGGCCGAGAGCGGCCACCTCGTGGGCTTCCCGATCATCGACTTCTCGATCAAGCTGATCGATGGTGCCTACCACGACGTCGACTCGAGCGCCATCGCGTTCGAAATCGCCGCCCGCGGTGCCATGCGCGAAGTCGCTCAAAAGTCGGGCATCAAGCTGCTCGAGCCGATCATGAAGGTCGAAGTCGTCACTCCGGATGATTATCTTGGTGACGTCATTGGTGACCTCAACAGCCGGCGCGGTCAGATCCAGGGCACCGATACCCGCGGCAATGCCCAGGCGGTCGAGGCGTTTGTCCCGCTCGCCAACATGTTCGGCTACGTCAACGAATTGCGCTCGTTCACCCAGGGCCGCGCGCAGTACACCATGCAGTTCTCGCATTACGACGAGGTTCCGGCCAACGTCGCAGCCGAGGTTAAGGAGAAACTTGCCTAACCCGAGCGATCGGTCTAGGGGGCGGCGCCTGATTCAGCGGGCGCCCCCAATTCTCCCGCGAACACAACGTTTCATTCAAGAAGGTACACCAGAGAAATGGCCAAGGAAAAGTTCCAGCGGAATAAGCCGCACTGCAACATCGGCACCATCGGTCACGTTGACCACGGCAAGACCACGCTGACGGCTGCGATCACCAAGGTGATGGCTGAAACCTACGGCGGTAGCGCCGTCGATTTCGCCAACATCGACAAGGCTCCCGAAGAGCGCGAGCGCGGCATCACCATCTCGACCGCGCACGTCGAGTATGAATCGGCTGCCCGTCACTACGCGCACGTGGACTGCCCTGGCCACGCTGACTATGTGAAGAACATGATCACTGGTGCGGCCCAGATGGACGGCGCTATTTTGGTTTGCTCCGCTGCTGACGGCCCTATGCCTCAGACCCGCGAGCACATCCTGTTGGCCCG
>CAIZNH010000006.1 GCA_903934325.1 uncultured Alphaproteobacteria bacterium
CGATCTCCGCTTCACGCAGCTTGCCGATGATTTCTTCCGGCTTGTGCTTCCTCGCCATTCCATTCCTCCTTCGTGACCAATTCTAAAATAGAAATTGGGCCACTCAGAAGGGGGCAGATCAACTGCGGCAGGCATCGTGTTTGCAACACGGTAACCGGTCTTCCCATTCCGGATGGTTAGAAGCAGTCGCCTTGGGTCGTCTGCGACCGTCACATCTCGGTGACGTAGGGCGTAAAGCTCGGAAATGATGGGGCGGACGAAGGAGTGCGACGTGAAGAGGATCAGGTCGTACAACTCTTCGGTGATCGGTACACCACGGATCACGGCTTCCTCGCCAGCCAAATCCTGAGCTGCCTTCAAGACCGCCTGATAAACATCATCCTCCTTCGAAACGAGGGGATGGAATGGAAAGTATGACCGGGGGTTATCCTGCTGCCGTGTGCGTGGTGTTGACGGTACGCTGTCGATAACACCATCATCCCGGGCCACCTTAAGTACATTACGGAAGGTGGCTGTGAGCATGTTGCGAGTCGATGTAGAGAGGTCAGGACGTTTCTTGGCAATACCGTCCATAAACTCCTGATAGTCACGGGTCTTGAGTTCCCGAATATCACGAACATGGAATGCCTTCTCAAGCCCCCATTCCTGATTGTTCAAGCAAAGTCGGATGGTCCGCACGTAATTGGCATTACGCTCGCCCTGGGCAATCATCCTCTCACCTTTGGCAATCAGCCGGGAGGCGTAATACCGGAAGGTGAACTCCCTCTCGACACGCTTCTCGCTACCGAGCAGCTCGTAAGCCATTTCCCGTGCCGCAGCCCGGGCTTGGATTCGAGACGTCTCTTTGGTCGAACGGACAATGTACCGTTTAATGCGAGGGTCACGGATACGGACCTGCCAGTAAGGGCTGGCTTGAACTTTATAGATAGCCAAGCCTCGACTGATGGTTATGATCTCGCCGTCGAGGGCATTTTTCGACTTCGGGGGCATCCCAGTCTGGTAGCGGAAAAGGCCTTTCCAGGCAAAAGGTATAAACCCAAGGTATAAACCTATCTATAACCTATTGAAGTTAAGACGAGGCAGAAGAACTCTTAATCAGCGGGTCCTAGGTTCGAGCCCTAGTGCGTCCACCATCCCCTTCAATTTCCCGTTTCGCTCAGTGGCACGGCGCGGTTCAAGATCGCAGATTTGCCATGCCCGAATCCCGCGATTGGCGGCGACCCTGCCTTGCAATCACATCCTGATGTGATAAATCGCCAGTATGAACACATCGCTCATCACACGCGTTCGCGATCTCGTCACATCGGGCACCATGACACGCGCTGGCCTCGCCCGCGCCGCTGGGCTCCACGCCAACACCCTGCGCGATTGCGCCGAAGCGGGCTGGAATCCCACCGCCGAGACCCTCGCCAAGCTCGAAGCCTTCCTCGACGCCAATGACGACAAGCCGGTGCTCGCAACGATCGAAGAGATCATCGACGAGGCGCGCAACGGCCGGATGTACATCCTCGTCGACGACGAGGACCGCGAGAACGAAGGCGATCTCATCATCCCCGCGCAGATGGCGACCCCGCAGGCGATCAACTTCATGGCGATGTACGGGCGCGGCCTCATCTGCCTCGCGCTCACCAAGGAACGCGTCGACCTGCTCGGGCTCGAACCGATGAGCCGCAACAACAAGGAATCGATGCAGACCGCCTTCACCATCTCGATCGAGGCGAAGGAAGGCGTCACCACCGGCATCTCGGCGGCAGACCGGGCGCGCACGATCTCCGTTGCGATCGACGCGACCAAGGGCGCGGATGATCTCGTTACCCCCGGCCACGTCTTCCCGCTGATGGCGCGTGATGGCGGCACACTGGTGCGCGCCGGCCACACCGAAGCGGCGGTCGACATCTCGCGGCTGGCTGGCCTCAACCCCTCGGGGGTGATCTGCGAGATCATGAACGAGGACGGCACCATGGCCCGCCTCGACGATCTCGTCAGCTTCGCGCGCAAGCATGACTTGAAGATCGGCACGATCCGCGATCTCATCGCTTACCGGATGCGCAATGATCACCTCGTCGAACGGCTGGGCGAGCGCAGCTTCGAGAGCGATTACGGCGGCCAGTGGCGGATGATCACCTATCGCGACAGGGTGGCGGGTAACGAGGCCTATGTCCTCCAGAAAGGCCATGTCATCCCCGGCGAGCCCACCCTCGCCCGCGTCCATCCGATCTCGGTGTTCGACGATGTGCTGGGCCAGCCCGGCCCGCGCAAGCGCACGCTCCAGCGCGCCATGCAGGCAGTGGGAGCGCATGGCTCGGGCGTCATCGTGATCCTCACCGGCCGCGTCGGCACGGGCGAATGGAGCCGCGACGAGGAGTTGCGCAGCATCGGCATCGGCTCGCAGATCCTTGTCGACCTCGGCGTAACCGACATGGTGCTGCTGTCGAACAGCCGCCCCGATCTGGTCGCGCTCGAAGGCTACGGCCTGACCATCACCGACTTCCACCCCATTCCGGAGTAAGCCCCATGTCCCGTTTCCTGATCGTCGAAGCGCGTTTCTACGCCCACCTTAACGACATGCTGATCGAGGGCGCGCGCGCCGCGCTGGAAGCGGCCGGGCACGAGGTTGAAGTGCTGACCGTTCCCGGCGCGCTCGAAATCCCCGGCGCCATCGCACTTGCGGCAGAGGCCGATCTCTATGACGGCTTCGTCGCCATCGGCGTGGTGATCCGCGGCGAGACCTACCACTTCGAGATCGTCGCCGGCGAGAGTGCCCGTGCGATCATGGCGCTGACGATGGACGGCATTGCCATCGGTAACGGCATCCTCACGGTCGAGAACGAAGCCCAGGCTCTGGTGCGCGCCGATCCCGCCCAGAAGGACAAGGGCGGCGAGGCGGCCAAGGCGGCGCTGGCGCTGCTCGCCCTGCAGGATCGCTTCGGGCGTTAGGGTGACGTGGGGGCAGGTGTTCCAAATTGGGCCCGCCCCCACACTAGGTATTTTCCCTCTGTAGCTTTCCCTAAGCCATTAACGCGATATCCGAGCAGCTTCTGCTGTTGCTCGCCGGTCGCACGGGTTAGCAGCTGTTCCAGCAGCTTCGGGATATCGCATTGGAAAACTCACCCTCTCCGGCACCGGATTTTTCCGGCCTGCCTGCTATCATTACCTCGCTTGAAGCGCAGTTGTGCGCGCTTGATGCCATGGGCGCACATATTGGCGCGGCCCATCTGGATGCAGCGATCCAGCAGTTGCGGCTTGATCTCGCGCGCCACAGCATGGCCTGATTTCCTCAAGGAAAAGAGCGGTCTGCGTAGTAACCCGTAAAGCCAAGGACAGCCGCGCTCGCTAGATTTGCGGCGTGATCCAAGGCAGCACCCCGTCACCCGCAACGCCCGATCGGACGCCGGCCGATGGATAGCTCCGCGCCTGCTGACGACGCGGACGAGCTTACCGCGCGGCTGCTGCATCCGCTGGCCGATGAATTGCTCGCGATCGCCACAAGGCTGCGCGATGCGGCGAGTGCTCCCGGCGATCAGAGCCCGCGCCCGCAGCGCAGTGACCGGCGCTACCTCGCGCTCGCCCGCCAGGCCTATACCCTACGGCGCAAGCGGGCGGCGATCTTCGGTAATCCCGAGCTTTTCGGGGAACCCGCGTGGGACATCCTGCTCGATCTCTACATCGCCCATGGCGAGGGCAAACCGGTCTCGGTGTCGAGCGCCTGCATCGGTTCAGCCGCGCCGCCCACCACGGGGCTGCGCTGGCTCGGCGTGCTGGCCGATCACGGCTTTGTGCTGCGCGAGAATGATCCCGAAGATCACCGCCGCGTGCTGGTGCGGCTGACCCGCTCCGGCATCACGGCGATGGAACGTTTCTTCGACGCGATCTAGCCCGCGCAGGGCTCAACAACGCCCGCCAAAGCAGCCGCGCCCGGCATAAACGGCACTGTCGCCCAGCTCGTCCTCGATGCGGATCAGCTGGTTGTACTTGGCAAGCCGGTCCGACCGCGCGAGGCTGCCAGTCTTGATCTGCCCGCAATTGGTGGCAACCGCGAGATCGGCGATGGTCGCATCCTCGGTCTCACCCGAACGGTGGCTCATCACGCAGGTGTAGCGCGCGCGGTGCGCCATATCGACCGCGGCGAGCGTTTCGGTCAGCGTGCCGATCTGGTTGACCTTCACCAGCAGCGAATTGGCGAGACCCTTGGCAATCCCGTCAGACAGGCGCGCGGGGTTGGTGACGAACAGATCGTCGCCCACCAGCTGCACATTATTGCCGATCTTGGCGGTGAGCGCCGCCCAGCCCGCGAAATCATCCTCGCTCATGCCGTCCTCGATCGAACGGATCGGATATTCGGCTGTGAGCTTGGCGAGGTAATCGGCCATTTCCTCCGGCGACAGGCTGAGCCCCTCGCCCGAGATTTCGTACTTGCCGTTCCTGAAGAACTCGGTCGCGGCGCAGTCCAGTGCCAGCACGATGTCCTCGCCCGGCGTGAACCCTGCCTTGGTGACGCTTTCCATAATGAAGTCGAGCGCCGCGCGGGTACTGGCAAGGTTCGGGGCAAAGCCGCCCTCGTCGCCGACACTGGTGGCGAGGCCCTTCTGGTGCAGGCCCTTCTTCAAGGTGTGGAACACCTCCGCACCCCAGCGCACCGCCTCGGCCAGACTGTCTGCGCCGACCGGCATGATCATGAATTCCTGAATGTCGATCGGATTGTCGGCATGCTCGCCGCCGTTGATGATGTTCATCATCGGCACGGGGAGCACATGGGCCGAGACCCCGCCGAGATAGGAATAGAGCGGCAGGCCGCGCGCATTGGCCGCAGCCTTGGCCACCGCCAGCGAAGTGCCGAGGATCGCATTGGCCCCGAGGCGCGACTTGTTGGGCGTGTCATCGAGCGCAATCAGCGCCAGATCGATGTCGCGCTGGTCTTCGGCATCGAAGTTCTCGATCAGCATTTCGCGGATCTCGGTGTTGACCGCTTCGACCGCCTTCAACACGCCCTTGCCGAGATAGCGCGACGCATCGCCATCGTGCAGCTCGACCGCTTCATGTGCACCGGTCGATGCGCCCGAGGGCACCGCGGCGCGGCCGAAGCTGCCGTCGTCCAGCAGCACATCGACTTCGACGGTGGGGTTACCGCGACTGTCGAGAATCTCGCGGCCGTGCAGGTCGATGATGACGGTCATGTTTGGCTCCGGCTGGAATGTGTTGTAGGATGGTAAGACACTCTGGACGGCATGATTCTGGGTCGCACCGCTTAGTGTTCGCGTCCCTATGCGCCCGAACTCTCCGGCGCAAGCGTGAGCGCCTCAGGCTGGCCCGGAGCATGAGAGACAAGGATCAAAAACCATGGCAGACGAAACCTCTCCGAAGAAAGCCCCGGCCAAGAAACCCGCGGCCAAGAAGACCCCGGCAAAACCGGCCAAGGGCGGCACGACAGCAAAGACCGCCGGTGCCACCAAGGCAGCGCCGCGCAAGACCGCCGCCACCTCAAAGAGCGCTACGCCCGCTGCTGCGCCTGCGCCGGTCGCCGCCGCCAAGAGCCGCTTCAACGCCGCGCTGGAAGAAGCCAAGGCCGGCGCCGCGGCCCTGCGCGCAGAAGCCGAAACCCGCCTCACCACTGTGAGCGGCCAGGCCAAGGACAAGAGCACCGATCTGGTCGCCGATGCCAAGGCCTACGGAGAACAGGCGCTCGGCAAGGCTGGCGAAATCGCGGTCGAGGGGAAGAAGGTCACCAGCGACGCGATCGCCTCGCTCGGCAAGGTGGTCGGCGAAAGCGCTGCCCAGATCGACGAGAAGCTGGGCGAGCAATATGGCGACTATGCCCGCAAGGCCTCGCGCAGCTTGCAGGAAACATCGGCCAAGCTCGATGCCAAGAGCGTCGAGGAACTGGGCGATGATGCCCGCGAGATGGTGCGCAAGAGCCCCGGCGTGGCCGTGGGGATTGCCGCCGTGTTCGGCTTCTTCATCGCGCGCCTCTTGGGCGGCAAGCGCAAGTAAGGGAGCCAGGCACCCTGAGCCTCGACGAGATCCCGGACATGGCTGACAGCCCGCCCGCCGCGCCGCAGGATGCTGCTTCCGGCGACGGTGCACCCGCGCCTGAAGAGGCCGCAGCAGCGGACGCGCTGGCGGCCCTGCGCGAGGAAATCGCGATCCTCGTCGAGGATGCACGCACCTACGCCGAGGCCGAGGCCGCCTTCCAGAAAACCCGCGCTGCCATCGCGGGAAAGACGGCTGGGCGTGCTCTGGTGTTCGTCGTGCTGGCGCTGGTGCTGCTCAATATCGCGCTGATCGCGCTCGCGGTGGGCGCGGTGTTTGCGCTCGCTCCGCTGGTGAGCGTGTGGGGCGCGATCGCGATTGTGGTCGGCGTGCTGCTGCTGGGCGTCGTGCTGCTGGTACTGGGCGCGAGGAGTGACGGCGCGCTGCTTGCCGCGCTGTTTGCCGCCGGGGACAAGCCATGAGCGTCCTGCCCCAGCGCTTCATCGAAGACCGGGCGCTGCGCGATGCGGCCCGCGCGGTTCTGGACGAGGACATTGCCCGTCTGCGCGCCAGCCTCGGCGAACAGGGCGTGGCCAGCCGCGTTACCTCCAGCATCGGTACGACTGTCACAGGCAGATTGAAGGCCGGGGCGAGTGATGTGCTCGAATCCGCCAAAGACACCGCGATCGACAATCGCGGGGTGATCGCGGTGCTCGTCAGCGCGATCCTCCTGTGGCTGATGCGCGGGCCGCTGCTGGCGCTCGTGACCGAGGAAGATTTCGCCCCCGAAGACGCCGCAGATATGGACGGCGCGGAAGCGGCGGTGGCCCCCGCTTCGCCCGCCGAGGGAGAGTAGCGATGAATGACCCCACCCCTGTTCTTGGACGCGATTCGCTGCGCGCCCGGATCGAGGCGGCCGAGCGCCGCAATGCCGAGCGGAGCCTTGCCGATCAGGCCCGTGCGGCGGCGGAGAAGGCAAGTGATTTCGCCCGCGCCAATCCGCTGACTGTGATCGGCGGCGCGCTGGCGGTGGGCCTTGTGATCGGGCTCGCCACCCGTCCGGGGCGCAAGGTCGCCGGACGCGCGGTCGGCGCTGTGAGCGCAGCGGCTTCGGGCGTGGCTGACAGCGCGGGTGCGAGCGTCAAGGGCCTGGCCGCCCGCGGCGGATCGCGCATCGCCACTCTGCTGGGCGAAGCAGCGATGGCCTATGCGGTGAAGCTGCTCGACGAGATCCTCGCCGATGCCGATGCCGGGCAGGAGAAGCTATCCGAACTCGGCAAGAAAGCCTCAGGCGCGGCCGACACGGTGATCGAGGCTGGACGCAAGACCGGTCGCAAGGCCGCTGACGGGGTCCGCAGCGCCGCGGCGAGGCGCAAGCGCTGATCGAGGCTTGCCCTAGGCGAGCAAGGCGTTAAGGGGCGCGCATCCTCCCTCCCCAAGGATTTGCAACATGGCTGAAACCACCCCTACCCAGCGGCTCCACCTCGTCATGGGCGGCCGCGTCAAAGACCCGCGCGGCATCGAATTCCAGGACCCGGAAAGCATCCACGTCGTCGGCGTCTACAGCTCCTATGACGCGGCGGTCGACGCGTGGCGCGCGCAGGCGCAGCGCACAGTCGACGATGCCGAGATGAAGTATGTGGTGGTCCACATCCACAAGCTGCTGACGCCGGAAGAGTAAGGCGGTGATCCGGCCCTTCCGCGCCAGTGACGCCGGGGCCGTTGCCGACCTGACGCTGGCGGCGATCCGCGCCATCGGGCCGCGCGCCTATTCGCCTGCGCAGGTCGCTGTCTGGGCGGGGCGCCATCCCGGGCCCGAGCGCTTCCTTGACCGCGTGGCCAAGGGGGATCGCATCCTTGTTGCCGTGGACGCGGCGAATGTGCCTATCGCCTATGCCCTGACCGAGGCGGACGGGCATCTCGACATGCTCTATTGCCACCCCGATCACGCCGGACGCGGGCTCGGCCTTGCGCTGCTGGAGGCGGCCGAAGCCGAGGCTCGGGATGGCGGGCTCACCCGTCTCTTTACCGAAGCGAGCGAACTCGCCCGCCCGGTGTTCGAGCGTGCCGGATATGCCCTGCTCCACCGCCGCGACTTCACCATCGGCGAGGGAGACGCGGCCGTCGCCATCCACAATTACGCGATGGAAAAAGTGCTCGGCTAGCAGCGCAAGAGGCCGGAATGTTTCTGCTTTGCAGAGCTTCGCTTCCACGTGAAACACGCGCCATCCCGCGCTCATATCGGGGTCAAAGCGAGGCTAAGGGGGGTCTAAAAATCCCGCTTTTTTCGACGACAGCCTAGCGCAGGGCGGCCACGGCGGCCGCGACACCCACGGCCAGCAGCGCGAACATCGCCTTGGTGCGGCGGTCCGAACGGCGGCCGGACCAGCGTTCCTCGTCGAGCCACCACCTGCCCTTGCCATCGGTGCGCAGCACATCCGCGCCCTTCAGCCGTTCAAAGGCACGCAAGCGGCTCGGACGGGCAGGCGCATAGGGGATGGCATCGGCCATGCTGGTGGCACCGGCATCGAGAAAATGCCGGGCAACCTGACGTTCGGCAATCGGACGAACGGGAACAACAGCCACGGTGCGACCCCTTTGGCGGGTTAGATGAACTCGATCTTGTCGACGAGGTAGAACTTCTCGCCCGAAGGCACGGTCACCTCGATCTCGTCACCCACAATCTTGCCTATCAGCGCGCGCGCCAGCGGCGAGTTGTAGCTGATGCGGCCCTTGTTGGCATCGGCCTCGGTCTGGCCGACGATCTGGTAGCGCACCGGCTTGTCGTTTTCGTCCAGCAAGGTGACGGTCGCGCCGAAGATGATCTTGTCGCCCGACAGCGTCGTCGGATCGATGATCTGCGCGCGGCTGACCATGTTCTCGATCTCGCCGATCATGGCTTCGACCTGGCCCTGACGCTCCTTGGCGGCATGATATTCGGCGTTTTCCGAAAGATCGCCATGCGCGCGCGCTTCCTCGATCGCCTCGACGATCCGGGGGCGCTCGTCGCGCAGTGCCTTGAGGTCAGCGGTGAGCCGCTCGTACCCTTCGGCCAGCATCGGGACCTTTTCCACGGTAGCCATGTCTCGCGTCTCTTCCTGTATGCTCTTGGCTCTCGCCGACAGTGGATGAAACTATCATGGCCGCGCATTTGTTAAAAACGCGGCCACGACGAACATCTTATGTCGGAGGGAGCGAGGTCAGTTAAACCCCATAATAGTCTTGCAGGGAGCGGACTTCAAGTTGCTCGGGCCCAACAGCGGCAATCGCCGCCGCCGCAGCGACCGATGCGGCTGCCGTGGTGTAATAGGGCACCTTGCCCGCAAGCGCGGCCTGACGGATCGATTTGGAGTCCATCAGCGACTGCCAGCCTTCCGTGGTGTTGAAGATCAGCGCGATATCGCCATCGATGATCTTGTCGACGATATGCGGCTGGCCCTCGGCCACCTTGTTGACACGCTCGACGGCAAGGCCCTGTTCGGTCAGCCAGCTTTGCGTGCCGCCGGTGGCAACAACGCGGAAGCCGTGCTCGATCAGGCGGCGGATGGCCGGCACGATCATCGGCTTGTCGGTATCCTTGACCGAAACGAACAGCGTGCCGGCACGCGGCAGCTTCATGCCCGCCCCGATCTGCGACTTGAGGAAGGCGGCCTCGAAGGTGCGATCGATGCCCATCACCTCGCCGGTCGACTTCATTTCGGGGCTCAGCACCGGATCGGCGCCGGGGAAGCGGGCGAAGGGGAACACCGCTTCCTTGACCGACATATAGGGCAGATCGCGCTTGAACGGCTCGAACGAGCTCAGCGGCTCGCCCGCCATGACCCGCGCGGCGATCTTGGCGACCGGCTGGCCGGTGGCCTTGGCAACGAAAGGCACGGTGCGGCTGGCGCGCGGATTGACCTCGATGAGGTAAACCACGCCGTCCTTCACCGCGAACTGGATGTTCATCAGGCCCTTCACGCCCAGCGCAAAGGCCAGCGCCTCGGCCTGACGCTCCATCTCGGCGATGATCGCCGGCGGCAGCGAATAGGGCGGCAGGGTGCAGGCAGAATCGCCCGAGTGGACACCAGCTTCCTCGATATGCTGCATCACGCCCGCGATCCGCACCTCGGTGCCATCGCACACCGCATCGACATCGCATTCGATCGCATCGCGCAGATACTGGTCGATGAGGACAGGGCTGTCGCCCGACACGTTGACCGCCGTGGCGATGTAGTCATCGAGCTGGGCTTCGGAATCGACGATCTCCATCGCCCGACCGCCCAGCACATAGGAAGGGCGCAGCAGCACCGGATAGCCGATGCGCGCGGCGACCGCTGCGGCCTCGTCGCGGCTGCGGGCGATGCCGTTTTCGGGCTGCTTCAGCTTCAGCTTGCTCACCAGCTTGGCGAAGCGCTCGCGGTCTTCGGCAAGGTCGATCGCATCGGGCGAGGTGCCGAGGATCGGGATACCAGCATCCTCCAGCGCCTGTGCCAGCTTCAGCGGGGTCTGCCCGCCGAACTGCACGATCACGCCCAGCAATTCGCCGTTCTGCTGCTCCACCCGCAGGATTTCGAGCACGTCTTCGGCGGTCAGCGGCTCGAAATAGAGGCGGTCGGAAGTGTCGTAATCGGTCGAGACGGTTTCCGGATTGCAGTTGACCATGATCGTCTCGAAGGCCGGGCCATGCCATTCCTCGCCCAGCGCAAAGCAGGCGTGGACGCAGCAATAGTCGAACTCGATCCCCTGCCCGATGCGGTTGGGCCCGCCGCCAAGGATGACGATCTTCTTGCGGTCAGACGGCGCGGCTTCGCACACGGGCTCGCCGAAGGTCGGGGCCTCGTAGGTCGAATACATGTAGGGCGTGATCGCCTCGAACTCGGCCGCGCAGCTGTCGATCCGCTTGAACACGGGGAAGACGCCGAGCTTGTGGCGCAGCGCGCGCACTTCCTCTTCGCTGGTGGCACCGGCCATGGCGACGAGCGCATCGTGGAGCAGGCCCGAACGCTTGGCCTGCGTCTCGGCCAGCCCGCCCGCCACACCCACCGAGCGCACCGCAAGGGTGGCAAGGCGCTTGTCGGAAAAGCCCATGCTCTTGAGACGGCGCAGGCCTGCGGCATCACGCGGCAAGCCATCGGCCTGCACTTCGCGCTCGGCCGCGATGATCTGTTCGATCTGGCGCAGGAACCACGGATCATAAAAGGTGACCGCGGCGATTTCCTCCACGCTCATGCCTTCGCGGAAGGCCTGGCCGACCTTGAGCAGCCGGTCCGGCGTGCGGCGCGAGAGCGCGGCGGTGATGACATCACGCCCGGCCCCTTCGAGCTCCGGCACGCGGTTGAAGCCGTCGAGGCCGGTCTCCAGCCCGCGCAGGGCCTTCTGCACCGACTCCTGAAAATTGCGCCCGATTGCCATGACTTCACCGACGCTCTTCATAGCGGTCGAGAGGTCATTGGCCGCACCCTTGAACTTTTCAAAGGCAAAGCGCGGGATCTTGGTGACGACGTAATCGATGGTCGGCTCGAAGCTCGCCGGGGTCGCGCCGGTGATCTCGTTGGTCAGTTCGTCGAGTGTGTAGCCCACGGCCAGCTTCGCCGCGATACGGGCGATGGGGAAACCCGTCGCCTTCGACGCCAGCGCCGAGGAGCGCGACACGCGCGGGTTCATCTCGATCACGATCAGGCGGCCATCCTTGGGGTTGACCGCGAACTGGACGTTGGAGCCGCCCGTCTCCACCCCGATCTCGCGCAGGCAAGCGATGCTCGCATTGCGCATGATCTGGTATTCCTTGTCGGTCAGCGTCAGCGCCGGGGCGACGGTGATGGAATCCCCGGTGTGCACGCCCATCGGATCGACGTTCTCGATGGCGCAGACGATGATCGCATTGTCCTTGCGATCGCGCACCACCTCCATCTCGAACTCCTTCCACCCGAGGAGCGATTCCTCGATCAGGACTTCGTTGGTGGGCGAAGCATCGATGCCTTCGCGCACGATCTTCTCGAATTCGGCCTTGTTATAGGCGATGCCGCCGCCGGTGCCGCCGAGGGTGAAGGACGGGCGGATGATGGACGGGAGCCCCGTGCGTTCGAGGATCGCGAAGGCTTCTTCAACCGTATAGGCCACGCCCGAACGCGCGCTTTCGAGCCCGATCGAATCCATCGCCTCGCGGAAGCGCTGGCGGTTCTCGGCCTTGTCGATCGCGTCAGCCTTGGCCCCGATCATCTCGACGCCGTATTTCGCGAGCGTGCCGTCGGCATCGAGCGCCAGTGCGCAGTTCAGCGCGGTCTGT
Organism: uncultured Alphaproteobacteria bacterium; assembly: GCA_903934325.1. Taxonomy (GTDB): domain Bacteria; phylum Pseudomonadota; class Alphaproteobacteria; order Sphingomonadales; family Sphingomonadaceae; genus Erythrobacter. The sequence continues at coordinate 12,236 of CAIZNH010000006.1, forward strand.
CCGCCCATCGTCGGCAGCAGCGCATCGGGCCGCTCCTTCGCGATGATCTTGGCGACGATATCGGGCGTGATCGGCTCGATATAGGTCGCGTCGGCAAACTCCGGATCGGTCATGATCGTCGCGGGGTTCGAGTTGACGAGGATGACGCGGTAGCCCTCCTCCTTCAACGCCTTGATCGCCTGCGTGCCGGAGTAGTCGAACTCGCAGGCCTGCCCGATGATGATCGGACCAGCGCCAATGACGAGGATCGAGGAGATGTCAGTTCTTTTGGGCATCAGAAAACCGATCGGATGATTGTGAGACTGGCAGAGCGGTCGTTCCCGCTTACCGAAGAGGGGCGACCTTGAATGGGCAATTCAGGACCGCGCGAGAGGGGCACTAGACCAGTCCCCCCACGAATTTCTCGAACAGGTAGAAGCTGTCCTGCGGCCCCGGCGAGGCCTCGGGGTGATACTGCACCGCGAAGGCCTTCTTGCCCTTGATCGCAATCCCGCAATTGGTCCCGTCGAACAGCGACACGTGGGTCTGCTCGACATTCTCCGGCAGCGTGTCCACATCCACCGTGAAACCATGGTTCATCGAGGTGATCTCGACGAGGCCGGTGGTCTCGCCCCAGCCCTCACCCACGCGCTGGACCGGATGGTTCGCCCCCCGATGCCCCTGGTGCATCTTGATCGTCTTCGCGCCCGCGGCGAGCGCGAGCATCTGGTGGCCGAGGCAGATGCCGAACAGCGGCACGTCCGCATCGAGCAGCGCGCGGATCACCGGCACGGCATATTCGCCGGTCGCCGCCGGATCGCCCGGGCCGTTGGAGAGGAACACGCCATCGGGTGCGAGCGCCATCACTTCCTCGAAGCTGGTCTTGGCCGGCACCACCGTCACCCGCGCACCGGCCTTCACCAGATTGCGGAAGATATTGTCCTTCGCGCCGTAATCGATCGCGACCACATGGGGCTTGGCATCGAAGGCAGCGCGGCCATAGCCCTTGCCGAGCGACCAGAAGCCGCCCTCCCATTGCTCGCCGCCATCGCGGGTGACGCGCACGGCGAGGTCCATGCCTTCGAGGCCCGGCCATGCCTTGGCACGCTCCAGCAGCGCGGGGATATCGAACTTGCCGTCCGGCGCATGGGCGATCACCGCATTGGGCGCGCCCGATTGGCGGATGCGGCGGGTGAGCGCGCGGGTATCGATGCCCGAAAGCCCGATCTTGCCATTGCGCGCCATCCATTCGCCGAAGCGTTCGATGCTGCGGAAGTTCGACGGCTCGGTCACATCCTCGCGCACCACGCAGCCCACCGCGCCTTCGACGCGGCTCTCGATATCCTCGCCATTGGCGCCGACATTGCCGATATGCGGGAAGGTGAAGGTGACGATCTGCGCGGCGTAGGAGGGATCGGTCATCACCTCCTGATAGCCCGTCATCGCGGTGTTGAAGCACACCTCGCCCACGGCAGAACCCGCCGCGCCGAAGCCCTTGCCCCACACCAGCGTGCCGTCGGCCAGAACAAGGACTCCCGTCGCCCCTGAAGGTTGCGCGCGAGTGGATGCGGGGTCGGCCATAGGGCGCTCCGTTATTGGGTTTCCGGCGATGGTGCTAAGTTTTGCCCGCTAGGCCCATGCTCCCCCCGCGTCAACCTAGGCGCGGGCCGATATTTGCGTTAGGGGGCCGCGCAAATCCCAAATCCACAGGAAATGACGCAAATGATCCGTGACGACATCAAGGCCGCCACCATCGCCGCGATGAAAGCGGGCGAGAAGGACCGCACCGCCGCGCTCCGCCAGATCAGCGCCAAGATCAAGGACCGCGACATCGAGGAGCGCACCAGCGCCAAGTCCATCCCCGACGATGAGCTGGTGGTGAGCGTGCTCCAGAAGATGGCCAAGCAGCGCCGCGAATCGATCGAGATGTATGATGCCGGCGGCCGTCAGGAACTGGCCGACAAGGAGCGCGGCGAGCTGGCCGTGATCGAGGAATTCCTTCCCCAGATGCTGGACGAGGCCGCCACCATCGCCGCGATCGAAGCGATCAAGGCGGAGACCGGCGCATCGACCATGAAGGACATGGGCACCGTCATGGGCGAGCTGAAGGCCCGCCACGGCGCGGTGCTTGACGGGAAGCTGGCCAGCACGCTGGTGAAGGCTGCGCTGTCTTAAGCAACGTCCGTTCGTGTCGAGCGAAGTCGAGACACTTTGCGCTGAGCGTCCTCTCGACTTCGTTCGAGGGGAACGGCAGTGTGCTTGGTATGGCTTTCTGGTGCTACATATTGCGCTGTTCTGACGGCAAATATTACACGGGACACACCGATAACCTCGAACGAAGGCTGGCCGAACACCATCACGGCGGCTTTTCCGAGTTCACCTCCAAACGGCGACCGCTCACATTGCTGTGGGCACAGGATTTTCCGAGCCGGCACGAGGCCCTGGCAACCGAGTTGACCGTCAAGAAATGGTCCCGGGCGAAGAAGGAAGCGCTTGCCCGGTCCGACTGGAAAGCCCTGTCGCACTTCGCCAAGCCGCCATCGGAACGATCCACAAACGCTCCACCGCTTGGTGTCTCGACTGCGCTCGACACGAACGGAGATGAGGGGCACTAGGAAGAGATGGCCATCACCCCGCAATGGAAGGACGAGCTGCGTGCGCGGATCACGCTGTCTTCGCTTGTCCAGCGCAGCGTCAAGCTGACGCGGGCGGGACGCGAATGGCGCGGGTGCTGCCCTTTCCATGACGAAAAGACCCCGAGCTTCTACGTCAACGACCAGAAGCAGTTCTATCACTGCTTCGGCTGCGGGGCGCATGGCGATGCGATCAGCTGGATGGTGGACCAACAGGGCCTCCAGTTCATGGACGCGATCAAGGAGCTGGCGGGCATGGCCGGGATGGATGTCCCAGCGCCTGATCCGGTGCAGGCCAAACGTGCCGAGCAGCACGCCAGCCTGATCGATGTGACCAAGGCAGCGCAGCGCTTCTTCGTCGAGAGCCTCGCCGCGCCGGGCGGCAAAGTGGCTCGCGACTATCTCGAACGGCGCGGCTTCTCGGCAGCCATCATGCGCGAATTCGGCTTCGGCTGGGCACCGGACGAGCGGCAGGCCCTGCCCAAGGCGCTGGCGCAATTCGGCGAGGATATGCTCGAAGGCGCAGGGATGCGCGCTGCCAACGAACAGGGCGAGCGCTATGACCGCTTCCGCGGCCGCGTGATGCTGCCGATCCAGGACGCGCGTGGCCGCGTCATCGCGTTCGGCGGGCGCATCCTCGACAAGCGGGATGGCGTCGCGAAATATCTCAACTCCCCCGATACCGAGCTCTTCGACAAGGGCCGCACGCTCTACAACCTCCACCGCGCCGCGCCCGCTGCCCGCCAGACCGGCCGCGTGGTGGTGGTCGAAGGCTATATGGATGTAATCGCGCTCGCCAATGCCGGGATTGCCGATGCGGTCGCGCCCTTGGGAACCGCGCTCACCGAAATGCAGCTCGAACTGCTGTGGCGCATGGTCGAGGTGCCGGTGCTGTGCTTCGATGGCGATGCGGCGGGCCAGCGCGCGGCGATGCGGGCGATTGCGCGGGCGCTGCCGCTGCTCGCCCCGATGCGCTCGCTCAGCATTGTGCGCCTGCCGTCCGGGCTCGATCCCGATGACCTTATCAAGGCCCAAGGCAAGGGCGCGATGGAGAAGATCCTCGCCAGCCCTGCCAGCCTTGTCGACACGCTGTGGGAATTCGAGCGTGACGCCCAGCCCCTTGCGACCCCCGAGGCCAAGGCCGGGCTGAAGGCGCGGCTGATGGCGCATGTTGAGACCATCGCCGACCCCGAGATCAAGAGCCTCTACCGCCGCGAGCTGGGAGACCGGTTCTCGGCCTTCGCCTACCCGCCCCGCCCGCAGCGCGCGCCTTCTGCTCCCATGCAGCGTCAGGGCCAGCGCGGCCCATGGAAGGGTGCGCCGATGCCTCCGCCGGGACTTTCGGAAGAAGCACGGCGGCAGCTTTCGGGCATCATGGCAGGCGGCCAGCGCAAGGGCCTGCTGGCGGCAGTCATCGCCGGCCTCACTCGCTATCCGCAGGAGATCACCCGGCATACAGAGGCGCTCTCTGCCCTCGCGCGGCATGATCCAAGAGCAGCGCCTTTGGTCGAATCGCTGTTCGAACTTTCAGAAACGCTTGATTCGCACGCGGCAAACGCCATATGCGGAGAGTTAGGCCAACCTGCCCCGCCGGCAGACATCCGTTACGCCTTCCTTGATGAAGGCACATCCACCGGCGATGCGTGCGAGGAACTGGCTGAAGCTGTGTCGCTGCTGGTCGAACGGCCAGCGCTTGAGGCTGCGCTTGCGGCCACGATAGCCCGTTTCGACAGCGATCCCGAAGGATCGTTTGCCGAACAGACGCGGCTGCGCGCACAGCTCATGACAGTGGACGAACGCCTCAAGGCATTCGGGCGCAGGAAAGCCGCGCAGGCGGCAACGGGTGATGATACCGCCTGACCGGCGGATCTGGGATAAACACGGCGGCGGTCCTCGGCAGGGTGCGAGGGTTGGCCATCACGGTAACGGATTGATTGCAGAATATGGCCGAAAAAGAAGATGCTCCGCTGATCGATCTCAACGAGGCTTCGATCAAGAAGCTGATCAGCAAGGCCAAGAAGCGCGGCTATGTCACCTATGACGAGCTCAACGAAGCGCTGCCCTCGGGCGAGATGAGCCCCGACCAGATCGAGGACATCCAGACCGCCTTGTCGGAAATGGGCGTGCAGATCGTCGAAAGCGACGAGGAAGCCGAGGCCGAAGGCGACGAGGACGGCGACGAGGTCGAGGATATCGGCTCGGACGACGACGATGATGACGAGGACGGCGAGAAGAAGGGCCCGTCCAAGGATGCCCGCGCGGGCAACAAGAAGCTCGTCACCGGCGAGCGCACCGATGATCCGGTGCGCATGTACCTGCGCGAAATGGGCGCGGTGGAACTGCTCAGCCGCGAAGGCGAAATCGCCATCGCCAAGCGCATCGAGGCAGGCCGCGACATGATGATCATGGGGCTGTGCGAAAGCCCGATCACCTTCCACGCGATCATCCACTGGTCCGAAGCGCTCAACAATGGCGACATGCAGCTGCGCGAGATCCTCGATCTTGACGCGATGCTCTCCAAGGAGCCGCCGGCCGACAAGATGGCCGAAGGCGCCGAGGATGACGACGACGACGGCGAAATCTCCGAAGCCACCGCCGGCCCGACCATCCGCGAGGATGACGAGGTCGAGGACGAGCCTGATGCAGACGGCGATGACGACGAGGACGGCGAAGGTCGCCCCAAGCGCGAAGAGGAAGAGGAGGAGGACAACACCCTCTCCCTCGCCCAGATGGAAGCCGCGCTGAAGCCCGAGGCGCTCGAACGCTTCGCCCGCATCACCAAGCTGTTCAAGAGCTTCGAGAAGCTCCAGGCCGAGCGGGTCGAGACGCTGGGTGCGGGCAACGAATTCCCGGGCGCCAAGGAAAAGAAGTACGAGGCGCTGCGCGAAGAGCTGACCGCCGAGGTCGAAAGCGTGCAGTTCCACGCGACCAAGATCGAATTCCTGGTCGACAACCTCTACGCCTTCAACCGCCGGCTGACGACGCTGGGCGGGCAGATGCTCCGCCTTGCCGAGCGCCACAAGATCAAGCGCATGGATTTCCTCGATTCCTACGTCGGCAACGAGATGGACGATGCCTGGATCAGGGAGCGCGCGAAGAAGGACAAGAAGTGGGCCGCCTTTGCCGAGCGCGAGGAAGCCCCGATCGAGCGCATCCGCGCCGAAATCGCCGACATCGCCGCGCAGACCGGCATGAGCCTCACCGAGTTCCGCCGCATCGTCAACATGGTGCAGAAGGGCGAACGCGAGGCGCGCATCGCCAAGAAGGAAATGGTCGAGGCGAACCTGCGTCTGGTGATCTCGATTGCCAAGAAATACACCAATCGCGGCCTGCAATTCCTTGATCTCATTCAGGAAGGGAACATTGGCTTGATGAAGGCGGTCGACAAGTTCGAATACCGCCGCGGCTACAAGTTCAGCACCTATGCGACGTGGTGGATCCGGCAGGCGATCACGCGTTCAATCGCCGATCAGGCGCGCACCATCCGTATTCCGGTGCACATGATCGAGACGATCAACAAGCTGGTGCGCACGTCCCGCCAGTTCCTCCACGAGGAAGGCCGCGAGCCGACGCCGGAAGAAATGGCGCAGCGCCTCTCCATGCCCTTGGAGAAGGTGCGCAAGGTGATGAAGATCGCCAAGGAGCCGATCTCTCTCGAAACCCCGATCGGGGACGAGGAAGACAGCCACCTCGGCGATTTCATCGAGGACAAAAACGCGATCATCCCGGTGGATGCCGCGATCCAGGCGAACCTCAAGGAAACCGTCACCCGCGTGCTCGCCTCGCTCACCCCGCGTGAAGAGCGCGTGCTGCGCATGCGCTTCGGCATCGGGATGAACACCGATCACACGCTGGAAGAAGTCGGCCAGCAGTTCTCGGTGACGCGCGAACGTATCCGGCAGATCGAAGCCAAGGCGCTGCGCAAGCTCAAGCACCCGAGCCGGTCGCGGAAGATGCGCTCGTTCCTCGATCAGTAGGAGACAAGGCCATGCGGGTCGCACGCTACGCCATCGCCCTTTTCACTGCGCTCCAGCTCGCACCACCGGCACTCGCCGCGCAGAACGATGCATATGTGCCGCCCGCCGATGAACTGGCGCTCGGCCGGGGGATCATCGAGGTCATGTATCCCCCCGAGCAGCGCGAGGAACAGCTGCTCGCGATGGCATCGAACATCGCGAGTCAATATTCAGAAGGCGCTGCAACCGGGCCGCTGTTTGCCGAGCCCGGGATCAGGGCGATCATGGACAAGTTCATGGCAGAGATACCCGAAGCCCTGCGCCCGGCCTTTGCCAAGCACATGCCTATCATTTTCGAGGCAACGGCTATTGCCTACACCCGGCAATACACCGAGGCCGAGTTGCGGGACATTCTGGCCTTCGCCAAAACGCCGAGCGGCCAGCGGTATTTCTCGACTGTGACGGACCTGATGGGCGACCCCGCCGTCGCTGCCGCGAACCAGGCCTACTTTGCCGACCTTTCGCCAGCAGCCAAGGCCTATGGCGACAAGGCCGGGGTGGCTGTGCGCGAGTATCTGCAGGCCAATCCCGAGGTGCTGGAACGCCTCGCGAAATCGGGTTTCGGCAAACAGCGGTAAAAAAACCTGATCGCGCCCTGATACAAGTTATCGGCGCGAGAACGGCCAAACCAGCTGCCGCGCCAAGCCCTCGGGCGCGTGTTCTCCGGCGATGCCATAGCCCTCGGGCCAGCGATCCTGCGGCATGTGGTGCGTGCCGAACCAGCGGTCGATCATCGGCAGATGAACCGCGAAATTAACGTCGCGCGCCTCCGGCTCGATCCCGTGGTGCCAGTGGTGGAAGCGGGGCATGGCGATCCAGCGCTCCAGCCACGCAGCACGCGGCGCGAAGTTGGCGTGGATGAACACCGCGTGGAAGCTGACGAGCGCGAGGTAGGCATAGACCGCCTCTTGCGCGAACCCCGACACCAGCAGTGCCAGCAGCACGAGGCCCCGCGTCACGATCACATCGACCAGATGCAGCCGCGATCCGGCGATCCAGTCCATCGCCTCCAGCGAATGGTGCACCTTGTGGAAGCGCCACAGGAAAGGGACCGCATGGAAGGCGCGGTGGACGCCGTATTGCGCAAGGTCCGCCACCAGCACAGCGAGCGCGAATTGCACTACCACCGGCAGGCTCTGGACCGCGCTTTGCGCTGACGGCACCGCCAGCAGGCTCCCCAAGGCCACGGCAGGCGCGAGCACGGCGACGCTCATCACCTGTGCGAGCGCATGGCTGGCGAAGAAATATTGCGTGTCGGTCAGCCAACCCTTGCGGAAGGCGCCCTGTTCGCGGCGCAGGGGAAAGGCGCGTTCGAGCGGCACAAACACCGCCGCCGTGCTGAGCGTGCCCAGCACAAACCAGTCGAGCCCGAGATAGACCGCGCTGGCTCCACCGCGCGGGATCTCCACGCCCCGTGCCCCCAAGGCAAGCGCCGCGCCCGCCAGCACCAGCCCCGTCACCCCCAGTGCCTTGCGCCGTCGCAGAAGCATCGAGAGGCCCGCAAGCGCCATCGCCGCGAGCAGGCCCACATCAATCGCAAGCCGCACCAGCTCCAGCGGATAGCGGCTCCGCAACTCCGGCAGGGTCAGATATTGCGGGAAGTGCAGGCACAGCACGGCGATGAGTGCGAGCAGGCCGAGCACGATGCCCAGAATCCCGCTGATCCAGCCCGTGCCGAAGGTGCGCGGCCGCCCGTCGGCAAAGACGCGGGCGAGCCATTGCTCGGCATTGAGGGGACGCGCGGGTTGCTCCATGGCCAAGTGCCTAGCATCCATGCTCTTTCCGCGGCGTAAAGCAAAAGCTGCGCTGGCGGTCGAAAAGCGCGGCCAAGGGGTGGAGAATCGCGCCCCACACGCCTATGTGGGGGCCCATGCGCATCGCCATAGCATCCGATCACGCCGCGACCGAACTGAAGGCGGACCTCGCCGAATGGCTCGTCGAGGAAGGCCACGAAGTCGCCGATCTCGGCCCAGAGCCCGGCCAGTCCGTCGATTATCCCGATTACGGCTATCGCCTCGCCGAGATCATCGCCGAAGGGACAGTCGAATTCGGCATTGCCCTGTGCGGCAGCGGCATCGGCATCTCGATCAGCGTCAACCGCCACCCGCAGGTGCGCTGCGCGCTGGTGTCCGAGCCGCTCTCGGCCGCGCTCGCGCGCGAACATAATGATGCCAATTGCATCGCAATGGGCGCGCGTCTCGTAGGGATCGAAATGGCAAAGTCCTGCGTTGCGACTTTCCTTGATACCGAATTCGCCGATGCCGGCGATCCTGCCGGGCGCCACCAGCGCCGGGTGGGCAAGCTTGGCAAGCCCCCGTTCCTGCCCGTTCACATCGAGACCCATCAATGAGCACCGCCCCGATCGATTTCGCCGCCCGCGCTGGAAACCCCATGGACGGCTTCTGGCATGATGACTTGGCCCACGCCGATCCCGAGATCGCGGCCGCCATCGCCAAGGAACTCGCCCGCCAGCGCGACAAGATCGAACTGATCGCCTCGGAAAACATCGCGAGCCGCGCCGTTCTCGAAGCGGCCGGTTCTGTCTTCACCAACAAGTACGCCGAAGGCTATCCCGGCAAGCGCTACTACGGCGGCTGCGACTATGCCGACGTGGTCGAGACCCTCGCGATTGAGCGCGCCAAGCAATTGTTCGGCTGCAACTTCGCCAATGTGCAGCCCAATTCGGGCTCGCAGATGAACCAGGCGGTGTTCCTCGCCCTGCTTAATCCGGGCGACACCTTCATGGGGCTCGATCTCAACTCGGGCGGGCACCTCACCCATGGTTCGCCGGTGAACATGAGCGGCAAGTGGTTCAACGTCGTCTCCTACGGCGTTTCGCGCGAGACCGAGACCATCGACATGGACGAGGTTGCGGCCAAGGCGCGCGAACACAAGCCGAAGATCATCATCTGCGGCGGCACGGCCTATTCGCGCACCTGGGACTTCCCCGCCTTCCGCGCCATCGCCGATGAAGTGGGCGCGGTGCTGCTGTGCGACATGAGCCACATCTCCGGCCTCGTCGCCGGCGGCGCGCACCCCTCGCCCTTCCCGCATTGCGATATCGTCACCTCGACCACGCACAAGAGCCTGCGCGGCCCCCGCTCGGGCATCATTCTTTGGAATGACGAGAAGTATACCAAGCCCTTGAACATGGCCGTCTTCCCCGGCCTGCAGGGCGGCCCGCTGATGCACATCGTCGCGGCCAAAGCGGTGGCCTTCAAGGAAGCGCTCGACCCGAGCTTCAGCGCCTACGCGCACAGCATCGTCGAAAACGCCCGCGCGCTCGCCGCGAGCCTTGAGGAGAACGGTTTGCGGATCGTTTCGGGCGGAACCGACAACCACTCGATGCTGGTTGACCTCACCGCCAAGAACGTGACCGGCAAGGACACCGAAAAGGGCCTCGATCGCGCCTTCCTCACCTGCAACAAGAACGGCATCCCCTACGACACCCGCTCGCCCTTCATCACCAGCGGCGTCCGTCTTGGCACCCCGGCGGGCACCACCCGCGGCTTTGGCCCGGACGAGTTCCGCACTGTCGGCAAGCTGATCGCCGAAGTGGTGGAGGGCCTTGCCAAGAACGGCCCCGAGGGCGATGCCCAGATCGAAGAGAGCGTCCGCGCCCGCGTGAGCGCGCTCTGCGCTGCCTTCCCCGTCTATCCGGGCATGTAAGGAGCCTTTCGCAATGAACGATCAGGAACCGCGCGGCTCGCAAGACTGGGTCGAAGATGCCAAGACCGAGATTTCGGGCATGGCCAAGGAAGGGATCAACCATCCCTCGACCCCGCCGGTGCTGACCGGGGCGGCGATCGGCGCGGTGGCCGGTGCATTGCTGCCGGTGATTTCCTGGCCGGTCGGCCTTGCGATTGGTGCAGGCTTTGCGTTCTATCAGCGGATCAAGAAGTAACCTTTTGAATGCGCTGCCCCTTTTGCGCCCATGATGATACCCAGGTCAAGGACAGCCGCCCGACCGAGGATAATGCCTCGATCCGGCGGCGGCGCCAGTGCTCGTCCTGCGGGGCGCGCTTCACCACCTTCGAACGCGTGCAACTGCGCGAGGTCGTGGTGGTCAAATCGGGCGAACGGCGTGAACCGTTCGAGCGTTCCAAGCTCGAACAATCGGTCGCGCTCGCCAGTCGCAAGCGCGGGATCGATCAGGAACGGCTCGATCAGCTGATTTCCGGCATCCAGCGCCAGGTCGAAACCTCGGGCGAGGCCGAGGTGCCCTCGTCGCATATCGGCGAGCTGGTGATGGAAGGCCTGCGCCAGATCGATTCCGTCGCCTATATCCGCTTTGCCAGCGTCTACCGCGATTTTTCCGAAGCGCGCGACTTCGAGGAATTTGCCAGCACTGTCCAGCAAGCGGCCAAGGAATAAGCGCAAAATGGCCGATCTGAACAAGCCGGTGATCGTGCTGGTGCGCCCGCAGCTGGGCGAGAACATCGGCAAGGCGGCGCGCGCGATGCTCAATTTCGGGCTGACCGAATTGCGCCTCGTTGCCCCGCGCGATGGCTGGCCCAATCCCTCGGCAGGCCCGGCGGCCTCGGGCGCGGATATCGTGCTCGAACAGGCTAAGGTCTATGCCACCACCGCTGAAGCCGTGGCCGATTGTCAGCACGTCCACGCCACCACTGTCCGCAAGCGCGGGGTCACCAAGCCGGTGATCGGCGCGGACGAGGCCGGACGACTGGTGCATACCGAGGCCGGGCGCCACGCGATCCTGTTCGGCCCCGAGCGCTCTGGGCTGGAGACCGAGGACGTCGCGCTTGCCCGCAATATCCTGACGATCCCGATCAATCCCGAATTCGCCTCGCTCAATCTCGCTCAGGCGGTAATTCTGGTCGCCTATGAATGGTCGCGCATGGGCCGCGAGCTGGCGGATGCCTCGGACGTGCTGGTGCAGCCGACGCTCGAAGAAGTGCTCCCCCCTGCCCCGCAGGACGAGCTTGACGCGATGATCGCCCATTTCGAGAAACTGCTCGTCCCGCGCGGCTATTTCCGGCCCGAGGCGCGCGCCGAAAGCACGCGGCGCACCTTGCGCGGCCTGCTGACCAAGCCCGCCTGGAACCACCTCGAAGTGCGCACCCTGCGCGGTATCCTGTCCTATCTGGAGCGCGAGCCGGACGCCTGAGCGGACCTTCACGCCTTTTGTATTGGACGGGCGGGAACACCGGAGTTAGTCGGGCGTTCGCGCTGAAGCCCCTCTCCCTCAAACAAACCCCATGAGATTGCTGATGAAATCGATGTTCCTGCGTTCCGGTGCGGTGTTCGCTGCCTCGCTCCTCGCCGCCTCTGCCCTCGCCGCCCAGAAGACCCCGGCCGACGAGCCCGAGACCGCAGCCCCGGCCGAGCAGACCGCCGAAAAGCCCGAAACGGCCGAAGCCCCCGCCGAGGCCGAGCCCGAGCGCATCTGCCGCTACATCAAGCTCGACACGGCAAGCCGCCGCAAGACCAAGATCTGCCGCACCACCGAAGAGTGGCGCGATCTTGGCAATCCGCGCTGATCCGCGCAGCCGCCGGGCCACCCCGCGGGCTTGACGCGCGCGCCAATCCTGCTATCGGCGCGCCTTCGCAAATGGGCCCTGCACCCCGGTGAAGCAGTGGCCGCATCAGGAATATCGTCCTGATGGAGCGATGCCGGGTTGAATGGCCGCCACAGGGGCGGTCCAGCACATTGAAGGATACGACTTATGTCGAAGCGCAAGAGCGCCAAGTACAAGCTTGACCGCCGGATGGGTGAAAACATCTGGGGTCGCCCGAATTCCCCGGTGAACAAGCGTTCCTACGGTCCCGGCCAGCACGGCCAGCGCCGCAAGGGCAAGATGAGCGACTTCGGTCTGCAGCTGCGCGCAAAGCAGAAGCTCAAGGGCTACTACGGCGACGTCACCGAAAAGCAGTTCAAGCGCACCTACGCCGAAGCTGCCCGTATGAAGGGTGACACCAGCCAGAACCTGATCGGCCTGCTCGAGCGTCGTCTCGACATGGTGGTCTACCGCGCCAAGTTCGCGCCGACCATCTTTGCCGCGCGCCAGATCGTCAGCCACGGCCACATCTATGTGAACGGCGTGAAGTGCAACATCGCCTCGCGCCGGATCGACATCGGCGATGTCATCAGCCTCGGCAGCAAGGCCAAGGAAATGGCGCTGGTGATCGAAGCCCAAGGCCTGCCCGAGCGTGACATCCCCGATTACGTCGCCACCGACGGCAACGACAAGGTGCAGTTCACCCGCGTGCCGAAGCTCGACGAAGTGCCCTATCCGGTGACGATGGAACCGAACCTGGTGGTCGAGTTCTACTCGCGCTGATCCTTCGGGCATCGCAAGAACACCAAGAGGGCGGCCTTTCGGGGCCGCCCTTTTCTTTTGCGCGGCGGCGAGGCACTCATCTGGGCGACGAGAGGGATTCGCGATGAATGTGCTGCTGATCGATGCCCATCCTGACACGGGGCGCTATGCCTCGCACCTGCTGGAGGTCTACCGCGCCGCCCTGCCTGCCTCGGCCGAGGTTACGCTGGTGGCGCTGCGCGACCTCACCTTCGATCCCAACCTGGCCCACGGCTATCGCCAGCGTACCGAGTGGGAACCCGACCTGCGCCAACTAGCCCAGCACCTCGACGCCTGCGATCACATCGCGCTGTCTTTCCCGATGTGGTGGGGGGCCGAACCGGCGACGCTCAAGGGCCTGCTCGACCGGCTGTTCCTGCCCGGCTTCACCTTCGCCTATCATGACAACGACACATGGTGGGATCGCAACATGGCGGGCCGATCAGCCGATGTGATCATCACCATGGACACCCCGCCGTTCTTCCTGCGGCTGGCCTATGGCAATTCCATCATCCACCGCTGGAAGAAGCAGGTGCTGGGCTTTGCGGGATTCAAGCCGGTGCGCATCTTGCCGCTGGGGCAGGTCAAGTTCGGCGGGGCGGAGCGCAAGGGCGTGAAGTGGGAAAGCAAGCTGCGCGGCCTTGCGCAGACCATCCGTCAGGCACAGCCGGACAAGAAACAGCCGCGGCTTGAGGCCTTCCTCAACCGCAAGAAATCCTAGCTGCGGACCTTGTCCCACTCGGTGAATTCATAGGCGATAGAGCCTTCGACGAGCCGTTCCCAGATATCGGCCACGACGTCGCCCGGGATGCCATGGGCTTCGGCCTCGGCCACGGCGGCAGCGATCACGCTGGCCTTGCGCTCCTCGTCGCGCACCGCATCGCGGCTCGGCTTGATCCGGGCGGCGGCGCGCATATAGCCGAAGCGCGTTGCCAGCAGCGCCACCAACTCGCGGTCTAGCGCGTCAACCCCGGCGCGCACCTCGGCCATGGTGGTGCAATCTGCGGGGGCAAGGGGTCTATCAGTCATGGCCCCCGCCCTAGGCGGTGCAAGGCCGATTTGTCGAGTGCCTTCGCGCCGTTACCCGCCTTGCCCGAGATGGCTGTCGAGAAAGCCGCCGATGGTGGTGAGCATGTCGATGCGGGCCGTGGTGTCATCAAGGCCGTGCTGCAGGTCTGCATATTCGTGATAGACCACGCGCTTGCCCGCCGCCTTCAGCGCCTTTTCCATCGCCTGCGCGTGGCGCACATCGACATTGAGATCGCTGGTGCCGTGGAACAGCGCGACCGGGGCGGCAAAGCGATCAGCATGGCGGCGCGGACTGCCGGCCTCGACATGCGGGCCAGTGCCGACGAATTGCTGGACGAGCCGCGAGGAGGTGTAGCCGCGCTTGTCCTCGGCCAGAAAGCCGAGATCGGTCACCGGCGCGATCGCCACCACCGCCTTGAACAGCGCCGGATCGAGCACCTGTGATTGCAACGCGGCATAGCCGCCGTAGGACCAGCCCAAAATCGCGAGACTGTCGCCGCGGGCGATGCCCTCCTTCACCAGCCAGCGTCCGGCATCATTGACGTCGCCGATCGCCACGTCCCACGCCTTGAAGCCGTTCTTGCCATACCACGCCTCGCCATAGCCCGATGAGCCGCGGTAATTGGGCTGTAGCACGGCATAGCCGCGCGCGGTGAGGAATTGCACCAGCCAGTCGAAGCCCCATTCGTCGCGTGCTGCAGGCCCGCCATGCGGCAGCACCACCGCCGCAAGGTTCTTGCCGTCAGAACCGGGCGGCAGGGTGAGATAGGCCGGGATCAGCGTGCCATCGGCGGCGGGATAGGTGATCGGCTTCATCGTCCCCATCGCCTTGCCTTCAAGCCCGGCGCGCACCGGTATCAGGGGTTCAAGGCTGCGGGTGGTCTTGTCGTAGAGATAGGCCATGCCGGGCTGGGTATCGCTCGATGCGATCAGCAGGATGCGGCTTTCATCGCTGCTGGCGCCGACGATGTTGATCAGCGGCGTATCGGGCAGCGCCTTGGCGAGCCCGGCGGCAAGTTTCTTCAGATCTGGGTCAAAATAGGCGACCTCGCGCTTTTCGGTGGCATAGCTTGCGCCCACCACGCGGCGCTTGCGGCCGATGCGGATCAGCGCGTCGACATCGACATCGCCGCGCGCCATCACCAGCTTGCCCGCGTCGCTGCCATCGAGCAGCACCTCGATCACCGCGTCATAACCGCCCTTGGTGATGAAGCCGTAGGCGACATTGCGGAGGCTATCGACAGCGACCGGGGCAAAGCCATTGATCGGCTGGCCGTCGACCGTGAGCCTTTCGAACTTCTTCCACGTGGTGCTGCCGGGCGTGCGGTAGAGATAGACATATTCGCCGGTGAGCCGGCCATTATTGTCCAGCAGCGCGCGCACCTTGATCCGAACCTGCCCCTGCTCGTCAGCCACGTAGCGCAGGGCCGTCTCGTCCGCACCTTCGAGAACCCGGCGCCTTGCCGTCATCGCATCGACCAGATCGACACCGAACCCGCGCTCGTCCTTGTAGGTGCGGGTCGCGGCGTTGATTTCGGGCACATATTGCCGTGACATCAGGATCTGGCCCTGATCGCCGCCGACATCGAAGGCGATGACATCGCCTCTGAACTGCAAATTCTGGACCGCATTGGCCGACTGGCGCTGGCTCAATTCGGTGAAACCGCTGCCATCATCATTGACCGCAAACAGCCATTCGAATGGCAAGAGGCCTCCCGTAGACCCGTTGGCCATGCCGGACACCTGGCACACGAGGCGGCTGTCAGTCGCCCATTCGCACCAGTCGAGATCGGTGATCTTTTCCCGGTTGGTGGCGACAAGACGATCCTTGAGGTCCCCTGCAAGATCGAAGACATAGACCAGCTCGCTGTGCTCAGGTCCGGCTGCGACATAGGCGACTTTGGTGCCCGAGGGCGACAGGCTGATCTGGAGCACCCTTGCACGCGCACCGAAATCGCGTGCCGCATCGGCGGGCTTGTCCTGCGCAAAGCCAGGCATGGCGAGCAGCGCAGCCGCTGAAACCAGAGCGGCCTTGACCTTGCGATGCATGATGCTGATCCCCCCGCCCCTTCTGCGACAGGGACAGCCTAACCCATGTCCTGCGCGGTTCAAGCCCTGGCGTGGAGATAGTCTGCCCGGAAGGTGCTGGCAAAGCTGGCGAATGTGCCTGCCGCAATGGCATCGCGCATGCCTTGCATCAGCGCCTGATAGAAACTGAGGTTGTGCTCGGTCACCAGCATTGCGCCGAGCATCTCGCCCGACTTCACGAGGTGGTGGATATAGGCGCGGCTATAAGTCGTGCAGACCGGGCACTGGCAGCGATCATCGAGCGGGCCGGTGTCCTCGGCAAAGCGGGCGTTCCTGAGATTGAGCGGGCCGTTCCAGGTGAAGGCCTGCCCGTTGCGGCCCGATCGGGTCGGCAGGACGCAATCGAACATGTCGATCCCGCGCTCGACCGCGCCGACAAGATCGTCGGGCTTGCCCACCCCCATCAGGTAGCGCGGGCGATCGGCCGGGAGCATGTCGGGGGCATAGTCGAGCACGCCGAACATCGCCTCCTGCCCCTCGCCCACCGCCAGCCCGCCGACGGCATAACCATCGAAGCCCACGTCGATGAGCTTGTCGGCGCTGATGCGGCGCAGGTCTTGGTGGAGTGCGCCCTGCTGGATGCCGAACAGCGCGGCGCGGCTCGCGTGCTCCTCGCCGGCGTCAAAGCCCTCGCGGCTGCGCTTGGCCCAGCGCATCGAGAGTTCCATGCTGGCGGCAATCTCGTCACGCGGGCGGTCCGCGCGCGGGCACTCGTCAAACGCCATGACGATGTCCGAGCCGAGCAGGCGCTGGATTTCCATCGAGCGTTCGGGGCTCAGCATATGCCGTGAGCCATCGAGGTGGCTCTTGAACTCCACCCCTTGCTCGGTGAGCTTGCGCAGGTCCGAAAGGCTCATCACCTGATAGCCGCCGGAATCGGTCAGGATCGGGCGCGGCCAGTTCATGAATGTGTGGAGGCCGCCCAGCCTGTTCACCCGCTCCGCGCCCGGGCGCAGCATCAGGTGATAGGTGTTGCCAAGGATGATGTCGGCGCCCGTCTGGCGCACGGCTTCGGGCTTCATCGCCTTCACCGTCGCCGCCGTGCCGACCGGCATGAAGGCCGGCGTGCGGATTTCGCCGCGCTGCATCGCGATGGTGCCGGTGCGGGCCTTGCCGTCGGTGGCATGCAGAGTGAAGGCAAAGCGCGGGAGCGTCATGCGGCGGGTGCCTAGCGTGCCTGCCCCAAGGCGCAAGAAAAAAGGCAGGAGCAGCTAGCGGGGGGAAAGCTGCTCCTGCCTGACAGTGAGGGGAGGCTCAGGCCTTAGAAGGCGTAGAGCACGCCCACGGTCGCGCGGGTGGTGTCGAAGGCGATGGTGTCGATCCCGGCGCGGAAGCGGACCGGGGGGTCGCCCAGGCCGAATTCGACGCCAGCACCGACGAGGTAGTCGCCATCGGTGTCATCGAAGCCGACGACCGCCGGGACGACCAGGCCGCCAAGATCGAAATCGACCTCCTGATAGCCACCGCGCACGAAGATCTTGCCGGTCTCGCCCACGCGCACACCGGCGCGCGCGGCAATACCGTATTCACTGTCGATGCGGCCGTCGCCGATGTGGTAGTTGCCCTCGGCGCCGACGAAGAAGGTCTTGCCCACCGGCACATCGACCCCGGCCACGATGCCGTAGATGCCGCCATCGTCATCGGGCAGACCCGTGCCGAGATCGTGGATACCGGCCGATGCACCGACATAGGTTTCGACCTTGGGGTCTTCGTTCGACTGCGCCTGGGCAGCCGCCGGAAGTGCCATCGCGCCCAGCGCCGCAAGCGTGGTGAATGCGATTTTCCTCATGCAAAACATTCCTTATTGCTATCCTGCCGCAGGGGGTGCGGCGGTAGGCAAGTCTCTAGAAATCAGACACTTTCACGCCGATGAACAGGGCGGCCAAGAACCGTTCAGGTCAGACGGGCGGTGGTTATCGCTCGACGAAAGGCATTCGCAGACCCGCCTCGCTCACGATCATTCGCGCAGCCGCCATCCGGTGCGGAAAATCACCGCGATGATCATCACGCAGATGGCGAGGAAGCCGAGCGTGAGACCGAAGGACACCATGATCGGCACGTCCGAGGTGCCATAGAAGGTCCAGCGCAGCCCGCTCACCAGAAAGGCGATCGGATTGCCGAGCGCGATGGCGTCCCACGGGCTCGGCAGATCGCGGATCGAATAGAAGGTGCCGCCCAGAAAGGTGAGCGGGGTGAGGATCAGCATCGGAATGATGCCGAGCTTCTCGAAGCTGTCGGCCCAGATGCCGAGGATGAAACCGAACAGCGCGAAACTTGCCGCCACCAGCATGATGTATCCGGCGGCAAGCAGCGGATGGGCGATCTCGTAATCCACGAAAAGCCGCGCTGTGCCGAGGATGATCGCGGCAAGGATCAGGCCTTTGGTCGCCGCCGCGCCGACAAAGCCCGCCAGCGTCTCGGCCACGCCGACAGGGGCGGAGAGGAGTTCGTAGATCGTGCCGGTGAAGCGCGGCATGTAGATGCCGAAGCTCGCATTGCTGGTGGTCTCGCCCAGCAGAGTGAGCATCAACAGCCCGGGGATGATGAAAGCGCCGTAGGGCACGCCGGCAACCGGCTCCATCCGCGCACCGATCACGCTGCCGAACACCACGAAATAGAGCGAGGTCGTCAGCACCGGCGAGAGGATCGACTGGAAGGCGGTGCGAAAGGCGCGGGCCATTTCGCGGCGGTAGATCGCATAGGCGCTGCGGAGGTTGAACTGCATCACGCCGCCTCCGCCGTCTCGCCCAGCAGGGCGACGAAGATATCTTCCAGCGAGCTGTCGTGAATGTCGATGCTGGTGTAGCCGATGCCCGCATGGGTCAGCGCCTGGGTGAGCCGTGCGACTTCGGCTGCGCCCCCGCCCTCGCCCGTTCCGCCGCGATAGACAAGCCGCCTGCCCTCGCTCGCCAGTTCCAGCGGAAAACCCGCCAGCATATCCGGCAGCGCAGCCAGCGGCACAGCGAGATCGATCACGGCCTCGGTGGTGCCCAAGCGCTCCATCATCGCAGCTTTCTCGTCGACCATGCGGATGCGGCCGCGCTGGATAATGCCGACGCGGTCGGCCATTTCCTCGGCCTCTTGGATGTAGTGGGTGGTGAGAATGATCGTCACCCCGCGCTCCTTGAGCGCGGCGATCTGCTCCCACATCCCCTTGCGCAGCTCGACATCAACGCCCGCCGTGGGTTCATCGAGGAACAGCAGTTCGGGATCATGCGCCAACGCCTTGGCGATCAGCACGCGGCGCTTCATCCCGCCTGATAGCGCCCGGATCTGCGCGTCTTTCTTGTCCCACAGCGAAAGCGAGCGCAGGATCTCCTCGATCCGCGCAGGATCATGGGCTTTTCCGAACAGCCCTTGCGAATAGGCGACCGCGCGCCACACGGTCTCGAACATGTCGGTCGCGAGTTCCTGCGGCACCAGCCCGATCCGTGCGCGGGCAGAACGCCAGTCCTTCGCAAGATCATGCCCGAAAGCGGTGATCGTCCCGCCCGAGGGCCGCACCAGCCCGCACACCGCGCCGATCAGCGTCGTCTTGCCCGCCCCGTTCGGCCCGAGCAGGGCGAAAATCTCGCCCTTGCGAATGTCGAGATCGACATTGTCGAGCGCGCGGGGGCCGTTCTTGTAGGTCTTGGTCAGGCCGCGGATCGACAGGATGGGTTCGTGCATGCCCGATGGTTACGGGAGCAGCAGCGAGGAGTCACCATAGGAATAGAAGCGGTATTCATGGGCGATGGCGTGTTGATAGGCCGCCATCATCCGCTCGCGCCCCATCAAGGCACTCACCAGCATCATCAGGGTCGATTTGGGCAGATGGAAATTGGTCATGAGGCCATCGACCGCGCGCAGTTTGTAACCCGGCGTAATGAAGATCGCGGTGTCCCCCGCGAAGGGCTGGATCACGCCGTGCTCGTCCACCGCGCTCTCCAGCAGGCGCAAGCTCGTGGTGCCGACCGCGATAATGCGGCCACCGGCAGCGCGGGCGGCGTTCAGTTGATCGGCGGTTTCCTGCGAGATGCGCCCGAATTCGGCGTGCATCTGGTGGTCGTCGGTATCCTCGGCCTTCACGGGGAGAAAGGTGCCCGCTCCCACGTGCAGCGTCAGCATCGCACGGCCAATCCCGGCGGCATCGATCGCATCGACGAGACGCTGGGTGAAGTGCAGCGAGGCCGTGGGCGCGGCGACCGCCCCTTCCTCGCGCGCGAACATCGTCTGGTAGTCTTCGAGATCAGCCTCGTCGATCCCGCGCTTGGAGGCAATATAGGGCGGCAGCGGCATGGTGCCGGCGCGGTCGAGCAGCACTTCGACCGGCTCCTCGCCCTCGAAAAACAAGGTGAGCGAGCCGTCTCCATGGCGTGCCTCGGCAATCGCGGTGACCCCGCCGCCGAACACGAGTTGGTCGCCTTCCTTCACGCGCTTGGCATTCTTCAGGAAGGCCTGCCAACGGCGCAGGTCAATGCGTTTGTGCAAGGTCGCGCCGATCTTCGCCTCGCCATCGGCGCGGCGCCCTTCGAGCTGGGCGGGGATCACGCGGGTGTCATTGAACACCAGCACATCGCCGGGATTGAGGAGGGCCGGCAGATCCCGCACGCCCCGGTCTTCAAACGGCGCGTCGGTGCCGCGCACCACCAGCATCCGCGCCGCATCGCGCGGACGCACCGGCCGCAGCGCGATGCGCTCTTGCGGAAGTTCGAAATCGAAGAGGTCTACTTTCATCGCGCGCGCCCCTAACCCGAAGGGACGCAAGGCGAAAGCCCCTTAGGGAATGGGCGCGCTCAGCATGTCGGCCGAGATCGGCGCCTCTTCGGCCGCAGGAAGCGGCGGCGGGGGCGGCAGGTTGTCGCTCGCCAGAGAGGCCTGGGTGATGAAGGTCGGCTGGGCCGGCGGCTCACCCTTGTTGATCGCGTCCACGGCTTCCATGTTCTCGATCACGCGGCCGAAATTGGTGTATTTCTTGTCGAGACTGAAGCGCGGGTAGAAAACGATGAAGAACTGGCTGTTGGCGCTGTCCTCTTCCGAGGCGCGCGCCATCGACAGGGTCCCGCGCACGTGCGGCATGGGGTTGAATTCGGCCTTCAAGTCGGGAAGCTCGCTGCCGCCCTGCCCGGTGCCGGTCGGATCGCCGCCCTGCGCCATGAAGCCATCGATCACGCGGTGGAAGATCACCCCATTGTAGAAGCCGCGGCGCGACAATTCCTTGATGCGTTCGACATGGCCAGGCGCCCAGTCGGGCATCAGGCGGATCTTGACGCGCTGCCCGTTCGACAGATCGAGCACCCAGATATTGTCCGGATCGGCGTTCACATCATAATTGATCGCGGCATAGACCTTGGCCGGGACAGGAGCCTTCTCGTCCTCGTCCTCGTCCTCTTTGGGGGCATTGTCCCCGAAGGCGACCGGCGGGGTATCGTCCTTCTGCTTCTGGGCAAGCGCGGGCTGGCCGGCGAAGGCGATAAGGAGCGCGGCGGCCAGAGTGGCAGGGACGCAATTGAGCTTGGCTTTGATCATGATGTCATCCGTTCTGCCCCGCCGTTTAGCCATGCCGGGCTGACACTTCAATGAATGAAGCGGGCCTACCCACAAAGCGTGGCTGCAAATCTTCCTAGTAATCGCCTTTGGTGCCGGTCTCGCGCACCCGCGCGATCACTTCCTCGCGCACCGGCGGGCTCACGAACTTGGCGATATCGCCGCCATAGACCGCGATTTCCTTGACCAGCTTGGAGGCGATCGGCTGCAAGGAAACGTCGGCCATCAGGAACACGGTCTCGATATTGTGATCGAGCTGCTGGTTCATGCCGGCCATCTGATATTCGTATTCGAAATCGGCCACGGCGCGCAGGCCGCGGATGATAACCGACGCGCCCTGTTTCTGCGCGAACTTCACCAGCAGGGCGTTAAAGCCCACGACCTCGACATTGGTGAGGCCCATGCTCGCCACCTCGCGCTCCACCATGCGGAAGCGTTCCTCGGTGGTGAACATGGGGTTCTTGGACGGATTGGTGGTGACCCCGATGATCAGATGATCGACCAGCTTGGAGCCGCGCCGGATGATATCGGCATGGCCAAGGGTGATGGGATCGAAGGTTCCCGGGTAAATCCCGACGCGGCGTGTCATGGTTTTATCCTCTCTCCGGGGACGTTCTTAGCGGTCCCGCTCGACGATGTAGCGGGCCAGGGCGCGCAGGATATCGGCTTCGGGGCCATAGGCGGCGAGATGCCCGACCGCCTGATCGACCAGCGCGCGCGCCTGTTCGCGGGCCTTGTCGATCCCCATCAGGGTGACGAAGGTCTGCTTGCCCTGTTCATTGTCCTTGCGCAGCGCCTTGCCGGCTTTCTCGACATCGCCTTCGACATCGAGCAGGTCATCGGCAATCTGGAAGGCGAGCCCGATATCGCGGGCATAGGCGCGCAAGGGTGCCCGCCCCTGCGGCGGCACCTTGCCAAGGATAGCCCCCATCTCGACCGCGGCAGCGAGCAGCGCGCCGGTCTTGAGCTGTTGCAGGCGGGTGATCGCGGGAAGATCGTAAGTCACGCCTTCCTCGTCCGCGACCATGTCCATCATCTGGCCGCCGGCCATACCGCTCATGCCCGAGGCGGTGCCGAGGGTGGAAATCAGCTCGACGCGGGTAAAGGGATCGGCGCTGGTTTCGGGATCGGCGAGCACTTCGAAGGCGAGCGCGTGGAGCGCGTCGCCCGCCAGCACGGCCGTGGCCTCGTCATAGGCCTTGTGCAGCGTCGGCTTGCCGTGGCGCAGATCGTCATCATCCATGCAGGGCAAGTCGTCATGGATCAGCGAATAGACGTGGATCGCCTCGATCGCCGCGCCGGCGCGCAGGGCCGGCTCGCGCGCGACGCCGAACAGGCTTGCGGTGCTCACCACCAGCAAAGGGCGCACCCGCTTGCCGCCGCCAATCGCCGCATAGCGCATCGCCTCGATCAGGCGCGCGCTGGTATCCTCGGGAACGGGCAGCAGCGCATCGAACAGCGAATCAACCTCGCCCTGCACCCGCGCAATCGCATCGCCCAGCATCGAGCCTCCGGTCTGCACCAGCATCACCCTCAGTTTCCTGCGTCGAAGGCTTGGGTGGATGCCGCCCGGCCATCAGCGCCGGTGACGATCTTCTCGATCCGCGCCTGCGCCGCATCGAGCCGCTGCTGGCACGCGGAGCGCAGCGCCTCGCCGCGCTCGTAGAGGCTGATCGACTGATCGAGCGGCACGTCGCCGCGCTCGAGCTGCTGCACGATCTGCTCGAGCGCGCCCAGCGCCTGCTCGAAGCTCATTTGCGAAATGTCCGGCGCCTGTGCCCCGGCGGTGTTGCCCTCGTCCATGCCCGCCAGCATTGACGCGGCCGCCCCGTCCGGTCAAGGCTGCGCGCATCGGGGCGAGACAAACCGGGACAAAGAAAAACATGACGAAATGGATCATCGCCTATGGCACGGCAGCCCTTGCCTTTGGTGCGCTGGACGCAATGTGGCTGCGCTGGGCGGCAGGCAATCTCTACCGTCCGGTGATCGGCGATATCATGGCGAAGGATTTCAACATGGCCGCCGCCGGGGTGTTCTACCTGATCTATCTCGCCGGGATGATGTGGTTTGCGGTGCGCCCCGGTCTTGAAAGCGGCACGGTGCAGGCCGCGATGCTGAACGGCATCCTGCTGGGCGCGCTGTGCTATGCCACCTTCGATTTGACCTCGCAGGCCGTGTTCAAGGTGTGGGCGCCCCATATCAGCGTGCTCGACATCCTGTGGGGCGCCTTTGCCACCGGCGCGGCGAGCGCAATCGCCTGCTACGTGACCTTGCGCTTCGCCCCTGCGGCGGCCGCGACGGCGGCGGGCTGAGCTTCCCATGTTCATCGGCCATTTCGCTCCTGCCTTCCTCGCGGCTGCATCCAGTCCGCGCAGCCCGAGGCTGGGGACGCTGTTCGTGGCCGCACAGCTGGTCGACTGGGGGTTCTTCACCCTCGCAACCATCGGCGTGGAGGCGATGCGGGTCGATCCGAAGGCGAGCGTGATGAACCCGATGGACCTCTATCACATGCCCTTCACCCACAGCCTGCTGGGCGCGGGCGCATGGGCGCTCGCGTGCCTGATCGTGGTGGCCATCGGCCAGCGCAACCTGTTTGCAGGCTTTGTCGCGGGGCTGGTGGTGCTGTCGCACTGGCCGCTCGACTGGCTGGTGCATGTCCCCGATCTGACGATTGACGGCACCCCGCCCAAGCTGGGCCTTGGGTTGTGGAACCATCCGGCGATTGCCATGCCGCTGGAACTCGCGCTGACCGGCGGAGCCTTCGCGCTCTATGTGCGCCGCACGCGCGGGCCGATCGGGCCGCCAATGGTGCTGCTGGCGGTGATGCTGGTGTTCCAGGCGCTGAACTGGTTCGGCCCGCAGCCGACCAGCGCCGGGCCATTCCTTTACCTTCAGGCCCTGCTCGCCTTCGCGATCCTGACCGCGCTGGCTGTCTGGGTCGGGGAGAATCGCTGGTTCCAGAAACGCGGCGGCTTGGCCTTCAGCGATCAGTAATCTAGGGGGCGGCGCAAGGAGTCCCCACCCATGACCCAATCGTCCGCCATCACCCCCGAAATCGTCGAGAGCCACGGCCTTTCCCCCGAGGAATACGAGCGCGTGCTCCATGCGCTGGGCCGCGAGCCGAACCTTGTGGAACTCGGCATCTTCTCGGTGATGTGGTCGGAGCATTGCTCCTACAAATCCTCGCGCATCCACTTGAAGAAGCTTCCGACCGAGGCGCCTTGGGTGATCTGCGGCCCGGGCGAGAATGCCGGCGTGATCGACATTGGTGACGGGCAGGCGGCGATCTTCAAGATGGAGAGCCACAACCACCCCTCCTATATCGAGCCCTATCAGGGCGCGGCGACGGGCGTAGGCGGCATTCTGCGCGATGTCTTCACCATGGGCGCGCGGCCGATGGCGAATGCCAATGCGCTGCGCTTCGGGCGGCCCGATCACCCCAAGATGAAGCACCTCGTGCAGGGCGTGGTCGCAGGGATCGGCGGCTACGGCAATTGCGTGGGCGTGCCGACGGTGGCGGGCGAGACCAATTTCCACCCGGCCTACGATGGTAACATCCTTGTGAACGCGATGACGGTGGGCGTCGCCGATCAGGACAAGATCTTCTATTCGGCCGCCACCGGCCTCGGGAACCCGATCGTCTATGTCGGCTCCAAGACCGGTCGTGATGGCATCCACGGCGCGACCATGGCTTCGGCCGACTTCGGCGAAGATGCGGACGCCAAGCGCCCCACGGTGCAGGTCGGCGATCCCTTCACCGAAAAGCTGCTGATCGAAGCCTGCCTCGAACTGATGGCGACCGACGCGATTGTCGCCATTCAGGACATGGGCGCGGCCGGCCTCACCTCCTCATCGGTGGAAATGGCAAGCAAGGGCGGCGCGGGCATCCGGCTCGACATGAACAAGGTGCCCTGCCGCGAGACCGGCATGACGCCCTACGAGATGATGCTCTCGGAAAGCCAGGAGCGCATGCTGATGGTGCTTCAGCCCGGCAAGGAAGCCATGGCCGAGGCAATCTTCCGCAAGTGGGAACTGGATTTCGCGGTGATCGGCGAAGTCACCGACACGGGGCACATGGTGCTCGAATTCAATGGCGAAGTGGCGTGCGACATTCCGCTCGCCCCGCTGGCGGACGAAGCGCCCCTGTATGACCGGCCCTACCTCTCCAAGGAGGACTATGCCGTCTGGGCGGGCGTCAAGCCGCTGGGCGAAGTACCCTCGACCGACGATGTGGCTGCGGACCTTCTCACCCTGATGGGCTCGCCCGATCTCGCCTCGCGCGGGTGGATTGCGCAGCAATATGATTCGCAGGTCGGCGCGGACACGCTCCAGACTGGCGGCGATGCCGGCGTGGTGCGCGTGCATGGCACGGGCAAGGCGCTCGCCATCACCACCGATTGCACCCCGCGCTATGTCTTTGCCGATCCCTACGAGGGCGGAAAGCAGGCCATTGCCGAGGCCTATCGCAATCTTTGCGCGGTGGGCGCGCGGCCGCTCGCCGTGACCAATTGCCTCAACTTCGCCAACCCGCAGCGCCCGGAAATCATGGCGCAGATCGTCCATGCGCTCGAAGGCATGGCGGATGCCTGCCGCACGCTCGATTTCCCGATCGTGTCGGGCAATGTCAGCCTCTACAACGAGAGCAAGGCGACCGGCGGCGGCTCGGCGATCCTGCCCACCCCGGCAATCGGCGGCGTCGGCATCATCAATGACCTGTCGAAGATGATGACGATGCACTTCAAGCAGGCAGGCGATGCGATCTACCTCGTCGGGCCGGAATTCTGGGCCAAGCCCGATCCCACCCGCTCGCACCTCGGCCAGTCGCTGTGGCTGCGCGTCATCAAGGGGATGGAAGCGGGCCGCACCCCGCCGACCGACCTTGTGGTGGAACGCACCGCGGGCGAGATCATCCACGAGCTGATCGCCGACGGCCTCGTCAATGCCGTGCATGACCTTGCCGATGGCGGCCTCGCCGTGGCGCTCGCGGAAATGGCTCTGGCAGGCGGCATCGGGGCCGAAGCCGACATGGCGGGCAACCCCGACTACACCCCCGCGCAGTGGTGGTTCGGCGAAGATCAGGGCCGCTACCTCGTCACCGTGCCCGACGTCGCGGCCTTGAACGCAGCCCTCGCCAAGGGCACCCGCGATGCGGATACGGCGCAGATCGGCTTCCAGCGGATCGGCACTGTGGGCGGCGATGCTGTGCTGGGCGTGCCGCTGGCCGAACTGCGCGCGGCGCATAAGCGCTTCTTCCAGGACTGGATGGAAGGCTGATCCGGTGAGCAGCGGCTATTCCGGCACGCCGCTCGTCAAGAAGCTCACCTTGCGTGACGGGATGCGGGTGTGGTTTGACGCCATGCCCGAACACGTGATCGACGAGATCGACGAATATGCGCTCGATCTGATCTTCGTGGCCGATCCAGCGCAAGGGCTGGACGCGGCGCATATCTTCGTCACCGAGCGGACGGCACTGGAAGCGCATCTCGCGGCGCTCCGGCACCAGATCGCGCCTGATGGTCAGATCTGGGTGAGCTGGCCCAAGAAAGCGTCCAAAGTCGAAACCGACATCATCGAAGACACGATCCGCGAGGTCTGCCTGCCGCTCGGGCTGGTCGACACCAAGGTATGCGCGATCGACGAGACCTGGTCGGGTCTCAAGCTGGTGATCCGCAAGGAATTGCGCTGAAGGCTCAAGCCGCCTGCGGCTGCGGCTGGGGCGCGCTGCCGAGCGTCAGATCCTCGCTGAGGATTCCCTCGCCCGCAAGAATCGTGAGGCACTGGCGGTAGACCTCGGGTTTGCCGATGTTCATCCGCGCGCGCGCCTCGGTGATATCCTCGCGCATCAGCGCGGCAATATCCTGATGCGAAATCTTCGCCGCCGCGCGGCCAAGCATGCGCCCTTCCTTGATCGCGGCGAACAGCGGCGCCTTGGTGCCGGAAACCTTCTTGATCTGGCGTGCGCCCGCATAGGCGATGAACAGGATGCCCGTATTGTGGTTCTGTTCGTAGCTGAAACCGAGCAGGCTCGCCTCGCCCAGCGCATCGCGGCCGTAGCCCGTCAGCACGTGGAACAGATCATGCGTGTCGCGCAGGCGATCAAAATACCACTGGGTCAGGTCGCGCGGCAGGCTTTCGGGCGGCGCCCACTTGTGGCTTTCCGCCACCAGCCCCGCCGCCGAGAGCCCCTCGCGCTTCATGAAGGCAACGTAATGCGCGGCCACCGTGTTCGGCCCGCAATCGGCCCAGCGCGCGTGATCATCGAGCATCGCCGGAATGTCGACGCCTTCGGCCAGAAAGCGCTGCCCCTCGGGCGAACGGATGAAGGCGTGGGCCTGAGCATGGCTGCGCTTGCCCTTGGTCGCTTCGATGATGTGGAACACCTGCTCGGTGTCTTCCTTGTCCTCCACCAGCTTGCCGAAATGGTGCAGCACCTTCAGCGGCCGGAAACCCGAGGTCTTGCGGGTCGGGGCAACGAGCGGAAGATCAAGAACCGACATGGTGTAACGTCCTTTGCGCGAGTCGCGAGTTGCGTTTAGCCACTCCTACTTACATTGCTGTCAGTTAAAAGTCCATTCCCCGTTGATCGAGGTCAAAGCCGGACAATGCCTGAAATCGAAACCCTGCCATACGCGCTGCAACGCCTGCCAGACGACACGGCAATCGCACATGCTGAATCATTCTGCGCAAAACTCAAGGAGCGCCGCACATGTCGTTTCTTCAGCGATGCACCCGTCCCGCGCCTGGTGATCGAAGCGGCCATTGCCGCCGCCGGCAGCGCGCCATCGGGCGCAAATCACCAGCCCTGGCATTTCGCCGTCATTGCCTCACCCGACAAGAAGCGCGCCATTCGTGAAGCGGCAGAGGCAGAGGAGCGGCGCCTCTATGGCGCGGACGGCGCTGATCCCAAGGCCAGCGGGGAATGGCTCGATGCCCTCGGCCCGCTCGGCACGGATGCAGACAAGCCGTTCCTTGAAACCGCGCCATGGCTGATCGTCGTCTTTGCCCAGCGCAAGGGCGGCATCGCCGAGGATGGCGAGACCCAGAACTACTACGTCAATGAAAGCGTCGGGATTGCCTGCGGGATGCTGCTCGCCACCCTGCACGAGGCAGGCATCGCCACGCTCACCCACACGCCCTCGCCCATGGGCTTCCTGCGCGAGGTGTGCGCGAGGCCGGATTGGGAAAAGCCGGTGATGATCGTGGTTGCAGGCCACCCGGCATCAGACGCCAGAGTGCCCGCCCACGCGCTGGTCAAAAAGCCGCTGACGCAGATCGCCAGCTGGCTCTAGCGGATCAGGCGGCGAGAAGTTCGCCCTGCGGCTTGGTGCTGGCGAGCAGGTTGTAGGGATCGATCCCTTCGGCCTGCCAGATGCGGTGGCATTCGCGGTACTGCTGCGGCTGCGGGATGCGCAGCTCGGCGCGCACGTCCTCGATCGGGCGTTCGAGCAGCTGGCGGATCGGCTGGGCGATCAGCGGCGGCGCGCCCTTGCCGGTGCGATGCGCCTCGCGCACGGCACCGAAAACAGGGGCCTTGGTGCCCTTCGCCATCTTCTTGATGTTGGCAGCACCCGCATAGCCGATCAGCAGGTGGCCCTGGCTGGGCGACTGGCCGTGGGTAAACAGCAGCACCGACGCCTCGCCAAGCGCATCGCGGCCATAGCCGGTCAGCACGTGGAACAGATCATGCGTATCGCGCGAGCGGTTGATGTACCACTCGACCAGATCGGGGAAGCGCGGACGCCCGGTTCGGTCGCTTTCGGCCACCAGCCCTGCGGCCGACAGCCCTTCGGCCTCCATGAAATCGCAATAGGCGTGCGCAAGGCTGCCCTTGGGCGTGCGGCGCAGCGCGGCGTGATCATCGAGAATCTCGGGCAGGCTGGGCTCGGTCTGGCGCAGATAGGTCCCGCGCTCGGACAGCGAGAGCTCCGCGATGCGCGGGATGAAGTCCTTCGAAGGCAGCGATTCGAAGATCCGGAACACCGCCGCGGTGTCTTCCTTGTCCTTCATCAGCATCTGGAAGTTGTGGACCGCGCGCAAGGGACGGTACTTGGCCTGCGGACGATCGGGGTGCAGCAGCACCGTGCCGTCGGCAGAGAACATCCGGGTAAACTGGTCACGAGCGGCTTCGGTCATGCTGGCAATTCCTGTGGTGTGGCGCTGGTGGTGCCACGACTTGCTTACATGAGTGTTAATAGACGATTCGGTTCAGCGAATAAAACCCTTTTTGCGACGAGCCGTGCGAGCCTAGCGATCAGGCCTCGACCCAGTCGCTGCGCGCAATGCCCAGCAGCGAAAGCACCGCCGTCAGATCGCCGCGATCGACCCGGCCATTGGCCGCCGCGCGCGCCTTGGGCTTGGCGAGATAGGCAAAGCCATAGGTCGCCGCCGCAATCATCGGGATGTCGTTGGCGCCGTCGCCCGTCGCAAGACTGATCCGCCCGCCCGCCGCTTCTTCGGCCAGCACCGCGGCCTTCACGCCGCTGTCGACAATATCGCCCAGCAGCCCGCCGGTGAGCTTGCCGCCCACAACCTCGAGCCGGTTGCCGACCACCCGGTCAAAACCGAGCATCGCGCCCACCGGATCGGCGAAGTGGTGAAAGCCGCCGGTCACCAGCACGGTGCGGCAGCCTTGCGCCGAAAGCGTCGCCACCAGCGTCTTTGCGCCCGGCGTGGGCGAAATCCGCTCCGCCAGACATTCGCCGATCGCGCCCTCGCCCAGCCCTTCGAGCAGCGCCACGCGTTCGCGCAGCGCGGCGACGAAATCGAGCTCGCCCTGCATCGCGCGTTCGGTGATTTCGGCGATCTGCGCCTTGATCCCGGCGTAATCGGCCAGCTCGTCGATGCATTCCTGCCCGATCATGGTCGAATCCATGTCCGACACGAAGACTTGCGGAAGGAAAATCGGTCCACGGCTCACCAGCATATCGGCCGGGGAAAAGACGCTGTCGATCGCGGCGAGCACCACTTGCGGATCGCCATCGGTGAAGCGCATCTCGAGCACATCGCCGTCGGCCAGCACCTCCGCCGTCGCCAGCGCCACGCCTTCTTCGCGCAAAGCACGCGCCAGCAAGTCCTGCGATGTTTCCCTTGTCGCTGTGTCTGCTATCAGCCGGGCAATGAGCATCGTGAATTCTCCAGCAGGCCCCGTGGCGCCCTCTGTCGCGCTCATTGCAGGGCCGACCGCCAGCGGCAAGAGCGCGATTGCGCTTGCCCTTGCCATGCGGCTTGCCGCTGACGGGCGGCGCGGCGTGATCGTCAATGCCGACAGCGCGCAGGTCTATGCCGATCTCGGCGTGCTGTCGGCGCGCCCCTCCGAAGACGAGATGGGCGGGATCGAGCACCGCCTGTTCGGCGCGTGGGACGGATCAGAGGCCTGCTCTGCCGCCGCATGGGCCGCGCGCGCCAAGGCCGAAATCGCCGATATTCACGCCAAGGGCGGCGAGCCGATCCTCGTCGGCGGGACGGGGCTCTATATCAAGGTGCTGCTCGAAGGCATCGCGCCGATCCCGGAAATCGATCCCGCCGTGCGCGCCACAGTGCGCGCCCTGCCCGAAGATGCGGCCTATGCCCTGCTCCAGGTCGAAGACCCCGAGCGCGCCGCCGATCTTGATCCCGGCGATCGCCAGCGGATTGCCCGCGCCTTGGAAGTGAAGCGCTCGACCGGCGTGACGCTGGCTGACTGGCAGCTTGCCAAGGCCGGCGGGATTGCCGAGGACATCACGCTCCACCCGCTGCTGGTGCTGCCGGACCGGACATGGCTTTATGAACGGTGCGACCTCCGGTTCGAGGCGATGCTGGAAAGCGGCGCGATTGCCGAGGTCGAGGCGCTGCTCGCCCGCAATCTCGATCCCGATCTGCCGGTGATGCGCGCCATCGGGGTGCCGGAAATCGCCGCCTTCCTTGCTGGCGACATGGAGCCTGAGGCGATGATCGCCACGGGGCAACAGGCGACGCGCAATTATGCCAAGCGCCAGTTCACCTGGTTTCGGCGCCAGACTCCGGAGGAATGGCTCCGGATCGCGCCCGGACCTGAATCCGAAAATATCGACATTGAGGCCTGTTTCGCATCATTATTACGCGATTAGGGGTTGACCTATCAGATTATAACCTATAGCGGCGTGATCACTCGGTCCGATGCGTCCCCCCTGCATCGGGCCGGTTTTGTTGTCAGGCATGGGTCGTTCGTTTCGGCCTGCCGCCCAACCCGATGGAGTTCCCCGTGCCCGGCAAGCCGGACAAAGCCGCAAGTCACAGCGCCCCCAAAAGCGGTGCGGCGATCCTTGTGCAGTGCCTGATCGAGCAGGGCGTCGAATATGTCTTCGGCTATCCCGGCGGCGCGGTGCTGCCGATCTATGACGAACTCTTCGGCGATGAGCGCATCCGCCACATCCTCGTCCGCCACGAAGCGGGCGCGGCCCACGCGGCCGAAGGCTATGCCCGCGCCACCGGCAAGCCGGGCGTGGTGCTTGTCACCAGCGGACCCGGCGCAACCAATGCGATCACCGGGATTGCCGATGCGTGGATGGATTCGATCCCGCTCGTCGTCATCACCGGACAGGTGCCCACCAGCCTGATCGGCACCGACGCGTTTCAGGAAGCCGACACCATCGGCATCACGCGTCACTGCACCAAGCACAATTATCTGGTGAAGGACCCGGCCGATCTCGCCGCAACCATCGCCGAGGCCTTCCGCATCGCCACCACCGGGCGCCCCGGTCCGGTCGTGATCGACATTCCCAAGGATGTGCAGATCGCCGTGCCGTCCGAGCGCCGCGCCTTCGTGCGTCCGGGATCGCACCGCTATGCCCCGCAGATGGTCGCGCCCGCCGAACAGATCGTCGAGGCGATCGAGCTGATCGCCAAGGCCGAGCGTCCAATTTTCTACACCGGCGGCGGCGTGATCAATTCCGGCCCCGAGGCAAGCGAACTGCTGCGCCGCCTCCAGGACCTCACCGGCGCGCCGGTCACCTCGACCCTGATGGGCCTCGGCGCCTTCCCGAGCACGCACCCCGACTGGCTCGGGATGCTGGGGATGCACGGCACCTATGAAGCCAATATGGCGATGAACACCTGCGACGTGATGGTGTGCATCGGTGCGCGCTTCGATGACCGGGTGACCGGCAGGCTCGACGCTTTCTCGCCCCATTCGACCAAGATCCACATCGACATCGATCGCTCCTCGATCAACAAGACCGTGCCGGTGGACATGGGCATCCTTGGCGATTGCGGCACGGTGCTGGGCCAGCTGATCGCAGCCTGGGGCAGCCGGCAGGCGCGCGATCTGGGCGAATGGAAGGCCCGCATCGCCGGCTGGCGCGCGCGCGAATGCCTCGCCTATCCGCCGCGCTCGGTGAAGCATCCGAACATGATCATGCCGCAAAAGGCGATCGAGCGGCTCCATGCCCTTACCCACAAGCGCGCGCCGATCATCTCCACCGAAGTCGGCCAGCACCAGATGTGGGCGGCGCAATATTTCGGCTTCGATGATCCCAACAAGTGGCTGACCTCGGGCGGGCTCGGCACCATGGGCTATGGCCTGCCCGCCGCAATCGGCGCGCAGCTTGGCCACCCCGACGCGCTGGTGATCGACATTGCGGGCGAGGCCAGCATCCAGATGAACATCCAGGAACTGGGCACCGCCAGCCAGTACCGCCTGCCGGTCAAGGTGTTCATCCTCAACAACGAATATATGGGCATGGTCCGCCAGTGGCAGGAGCTGACCTACGAAAGCCGCTATTCGAACAGCTACTCCGACAGCCTGCCCGATTTCGTGCGGCTGGCCGAAGCATACGGGTGGAAGGGCATTCGCATCCACGATGAAAGCGAACTCGATGAAGGGATCGCCGCCATGCTTGCGCACGATGGGCCGGTGATGGTCGATTGCCTCGTCGCGCAGGATGCCAACTGCCTGCCGATGATCCCGTCAGGCGCGGCCCATACCGACATGATCCTCTACGGCGACAAGGTCGACGGGACGATGGACGACGAAGCCAAGGCGCTGGTTTAGGAAACGCTCATGCCCCTCAAGATTGCCGCCGCCGCTTCCGAGCGCCATGTGCTCGCCGTCACCGTGGACAATGAACCCGGGATCCTCGCCAAGATCACCGGGCTGTTCACCGCGCGCGGCTACAATATCGACAGCCTGACCGTGGCCGATATCTCCGAAGACCACGCGATCAGCCGCATCACCATCGTCACCAACGGGCCGCCCTCGGTGATCGACCAGATCGAGGCGCAGCTGGAACGGCTGGTGCCGGTGCACAAGGTGACCGATCTCACCACCGCCGGGCCTCACGTCGAGCGCGAGCTGGCGCTGATAAAGGTCTCCGGCACGGGCGAAAAGCGCGTGGAAGCGCTGCGCCTTGCCGACATTTTCCGCGCGCGTCCCGTCGATACCACCACCGAAAGCTTCATCTTCGAGATCACCGGCCCGCCTGACAAGGTCGACAGCTTCATCGCCCTGATGCGCGAGCTGGGGCTGGTCGAAGTCGGCCGCACCGGGATCGTGGGCATGATGCGCGGGGCCGAGGGCGCCTGAGTTTTTCAAAAGTTACAGAGCACAAGAGAGAATAGTGATGAAAGTCTATTACGACGCCGATGCCGATCTCAATCTGATCAAGCCCAAGAAGGTCGCGATTGTCGGCTATGGCTCGCAGGGCCACGCCCATGCCCAGAACCTGCGCGATTCCGGCGTGGCCGAAGTCGCCATCGCCCTGCGCGAAGGATCTGCAACTGCGAAGAAGGCCGAAGGCGCAGGCTTCAAGGTGCTCTCCAACACCGAGGCCGCCAAGTGGGCCGACATCATCATGATCCTCGCGCCCGATGAACATCAGGCCGCGATCTGGGAGAATGACCTCAAGGGCCACATGAAGCCGGGCAGCGCGCTCGCCTTTGCCCACGGGCTCAACATCCACTTCGGCCTGATCGAGGCGCCCGCCGATATCGACGTCATCATGATCGCCCCCAAGGGCCCGGGCCACACCGTGCGCTCCGAATATGTGCGCGGCGGCGGGGTGCCCTGCCTCATCGCGATCCATCAGGACGCGAGCGGCGCTGCGCATGACGTGGCGCTTGCCTATGCCAGCGCGGTTGGCGGCGGGCGCTCGGGCATCATCGAGACCAACTTCAAGGAAGAGTGCGAGACCGATCTGTTCGGCGAACAGGCGGTGCTGTGCGGCGGGATCACCCACCTGATCCAGGCGGGCTTCGAAACCCTGGTCGAGGCCGGATACGCGCCGGAAATGGCCTATTTCGAATGCCTCCACGAAACCAAGCTGATCGTCGACCTGCTCTATGAAGGCGGCATCGCCAACATGCGCTATTCGATCAGCAACACTGCCGAATATGGCGACATCACCACCGGTCCGCGCATCATCACCGCCGAAACCAAGGCCGAAATGAAGCGCGTGCTGGCCGACATCCAGTCGGGCCGCTTCGTGAAGAACTTCGTGCTCGATAACCGCGCCGGCCAGCCTGAACTGAAGGCCGCGCGCAAGGCCGCAGAAGCGCATCCGATCGAAAAGACCGGCGCCACCCTGCGCGCCATGATGCCGTGGATCAGCGCCAACAAGCTGGTCGATAAGGCCAAGAACTAGGCTGCAAAGAATTCCACCGCCCGCCTGTTGCGGCGGGCGGTGGAACCATCGCGGGGCGTCGGGTATTGGGTCTTCACACCTTGAGGAGACCCACCCGATGAATCGCACCGCCCTCGCCGCTCTTGCAGCGCTTGCCATCACCGGCATCAGCGCCGCTTTCGTCCCCACGCTCGCAGCCCAGGATGCCCCGCAGATGCCGGGCATCAAGGATCCCTCGCGCGTCACGGCAGGCACCTATGCCGCCGATCCGGGGCACTCGCTGATCGGCTGGGAAGTCAGCCATTTCGGCTTCAGCGACTATTTCGGCATCTTCGGCGATGTGGCGGGCACGCTGGTGCTCGATCCGGCCAATCCGGATGCGGCCAAGGTCGATGTGACGATCCCCGTCGCCAATGTCACCACCGCCAGCAAGGGCCTGACCGCGCACCTCCTGCGCCCGGGCAAGGACGGGGGCGCGCCCGATTTCTTCGGCCCCGCACCGGCCCCCGCCCGCTTCGTCTCCACATCGGTCAAGGCCAAGGGCATGACCGCGATCATCACCGGCGACCTCACCTTGAACGGCATCACCAAGCCGGTCACTTTCGAGGCCGAGTTCGTGGGCGCGGGCAACAACCCCTACAACAAGAAGGCCACCGTCGGCTTCGAAGCGGAGACCGAAATCAAGCGCTCGGACTTCGGCGTGAACTACGCCATCCCCTTCGTCAGCGACGAGGTGGAGCTGGAGATCTCCGTCGCCTTCGAGAAGCAGTAAGAGCCTCTCGACACATCATCTCCAATCGGGCAGGCCTCTCTCCACGATGCGCCTGTCCGATTGCCACAATATCGACGATTTCCGGCGGCTGGCGAAGGCCCGCCTGCCCTTCCCCGTGTTCGATTACATCGACGGCGCGGCTGATGACGAGCTGACCAAGGCGAGGAACACCGCTGCCTTTGCGGGGGTCGATCTGGTGCCCGATGTGCTCGCCGGGGTGGAGGTGATCGACACCTCCTGCACAATCCTCGGGCGCAAATCCGCGCTGCCGCTGATGCTCTCGCCCACCGCAGTCCAGCGCGCCTTCCACTGGCAGGGCGAGCGCGCGGTGGCCAAAGCCGCCGAGAAATACGGGCTGTGGTTCGGCATATCGAGCCTTGCGACGCGCTCGATCGAGGAGATCGCCGCGCTCACCAGCGGGCCGAAGCTGTTCCAGCTCTATGTCCACAAGGACAAGGGGCTGAACACCCACATGATCGAGCGCTGTCAGGCGGCAAAGTTCGATGCGCTGGCGCTGACGGTGGACACCATCGTTTCGGGCAAGCGCGAGCGGTGCCTGAGGAGCGGCTTCACCACCCCGCCGCGCTTCACGCCTGCCAGCATCCTCAGCTACGCCGCCCGCCCGCGCTGGACGCTCGACTATGTGTTCCGCGAGAAATTCCGCCTCCCCAATCTCGACACCCATGTCAGCGAGGGCACGAACAGGGCGGTCAGCATCGCGGAATATTTCAACACCATGCTCGATACCGCGATGACATGGGACACCGCCGCAAGCATCCGCCAGCAATGGGGCGGCACCTTTGTGCTGAAGGGCGTGATGAGCGCCAATGATGCGCGCCGCGCGGTCGAGATCGGGGCGGATGCGATCATGATCTCGAACCACGGCGGGCGCCAGCTCGATGGCTCCCGCGCGCCGTTTGATCAGCTGCCCGAGATTGTCGATGCGGTGGGGGGCAAGATCGAGATCATCTGCGACGGCGGCGTGCGGCGCGGCACCCATGTGCTGA
Organism: uncultured Alphaproteobacteria bacterium; assembly: GCA_903934325.1. Classification (GTDB taxonomy): domain Bacteria; phylum Pseudomonadota; class Alphaproteobacteria; order Sphingomonadales; family Sphingomonadaceae; genus Erythrobacter. Next base: position 49,180 of record CAIZNH010000006.1, read on the forward strand.
AGGCCCTGTGCTCGGGCGCCACGGCGGCCTCGGGCGGGCGGCTCTATCTCTATGCGCTGGCGGCGGCGGGGCAGGACGGGGTCGAACACGCGCTCGGCATCCTCAAGGACGAGATCGAGCGCGGGATGCGGCTGATGGGGGTGACGCGGACCAGCCAGCTCACCGGCGAACGCCTGCGCCAGCGCCCGCCGGCATGAACTGTCATGATGTTGCAATTTTCCGGTCGTTTGGGATGATGTGAGGCCCATTTACGGACACCGATCATGACCAATCGCCCCGCCGCTGCCCTGCCCCTGATGCTCGCCGCTCTGATGCTGCCCGCCCTGACGTTGACGGCCTGCGGGAGCGAGCCCGATCCCGCCGCCAGCAGCGCGGACAGCTTTGCGTCACGGATCAACAAGAACGCCGCTGAAGCCTCGGCCACACCCGCGCCTGCGGCCACCGCCACGCCGCAGATCGCCCAGCCCCTGCCGGGCGCCGCGCCGGGTGCCTTTGCCGAGGGCACGCTCACCGATCCTGCCTCGCAGACCTGCGGTGCCAATCTGATGGGGCCCTTCATCGGCAAGCCTGCCGATCAGGGCACCCGCGCCGCCATCGCCCAGACCCTGGGGCGCACCGAGAACCTGCGTTTCGTGCCCTTCGGGACCGCGGGCTTCGTCAATCCCGATCCCACCAACCCGCGCCTCAGTCTGATGCTCGATGCGCAGAACATCATCCGCGACGCACGCTGCGGGTGATAGCGGGGGTATTCCCGGCTTGCGCCCTGCGCAATAATCGGCAAAGACTGCCCGCATGACGGGACACGGACTTGCGCTGCTTCGACTTATGCGCCCTTGGGCGTAGGCAGCCGCGCGCGAGGATGCGAGCGGCCCGCTCCCAAGGGTAACCCGCAAGCCTCCTCCCTTCCAATGTCCGCGACGAGCCATTTTCCATGCCCATGCTCCAGCATCCTTCCGCCAAGTACCGCCCCTTCGGCCAGATCAACCTGCCCGACCGCCAGTGGCCCTCGAAACTGATCGAGAGCGCGCCGCGCTGGCTCTCCACCGATCTGCGCGACGGCAACCAGTCGATCATCGATCCGATGGACGCGGTGAAAAAGCGCCGATTCTTCGATCTGCTGGTCGAAATCGGGGTCAAGGAAATCGAAGTCGGCTTCCCCAGCGCCGGCGCGACCGAGTTCGATTTCATCTCGGGCCTGGTGCGTTCGGGCGATATTCCCGATGACGTCACCGTGCAGGTGCTGACGCAGAGCCGCGAGGATCTGATCCGCACCAGCTTCGACAGCCTGACAGGCGCGCGCGCCGTCATCGTCCACCTCTACAACGCCGTCAGCCCCGCATGGCGCGACATCGTGTTCCGCATGAGCAAGGACGAGGTTAAGGCCATCGCCGTCGCGGGTGCCAAGGTGATGCGCGACGAGGCCGCCAAGCGCCCCGATACGGACTGGCATTTCCAGTATTCGCCGGAGACCTTCTCCACCGCCGAACTCGATTTCAGCATCGAGGTCTGCGCCGCGGTGATGGAGGTGCTGGCCCCCACGCCCGAGCATCCGATCATCCTCAACCTGCCGGCCACGATCGAGGCGGCGACCCCAAATATCTATGCCGACCAGATCGAATATTTCGGACGGCACCTGCCCAACCGGCAATCCGCGATCCTGAGCCTTCACACCCACAATGATCGCGGCACCGGCGTGGCGGCGGCGGAACTCGGGCTGATGGCGGGGGCAGACCGGGTCGAAGGCTGCCTGTTCGGCAATGGCGAGCGCACCGGCAATTGCTGCCTCGTGACCATGGCGCTCAACCTCTACACCCAGGGGGTCAACCCCAGGCTCGACTTCTCGGATATCGACCGGGTGATCGAGACGGTGGAATATTGCAACGACATCCCCGTCCACCAGCGCCACCCCTATGGCGGCGAGCTGGTCTACACCGCCTTTTCCGGCAGCCATCAGGACGCGATCAAGAAGGGCTTCGAAGCGCGCGACACCCAGAACGACGAAGTCTGGCGCGTGCCCTATCTCCCCATCGATCCGGCCGATCTCGGGCGCAATTACGAAGCGGTGATCCGCGTCAATTCGCAGTCCGGCAAGGGCGGCTTTGCCTGGGTGCTGGAGAAGGATCAGGGCCTCAAGCTTCCCAAGAAGATGCAGGCCGATTTCTCGCGCCATGTGCAGCATCTCGCCGACGAGCTGGGCCGCGAGTTGAACGCCGCCGACATCTGGGACGCCTTCCGCTGCGCCTATCACGTCAAGACCCACCCCAAGCATTTCCAGCTGGTGCGCTACGAGGAAAGCCGCGCGTCGGACGGCACCCGCATCTTTGCCGGCACCATCGCGGTCGAAGGCACGGAGCAGAGCGTTTCGGGGCGCGGCAATGGCCTCATCTCCTCGGTGATGGGCACCTTGCGCGAGGCCTTCGGGGTCGAGCTCGAGGTGTCCGACTACACCGAACACGCACTGGGCAGCGGCACGGATGCGCGCGCGGCGGCCTATCTCGAATGCCGCACGGCGGACGGGCGCACGCTGTGGGGCTGCGGGATCGACGAGGATATCGCCACCGCCAGCGTGCGCGCCGTGCTGAGCGCGGCCAATTCGGCTGTGGCGCGCTAGGCAAGGCGAGCGCAATGCTTGCCTGAGGCACGCTTTGCGCGCATCATCGGCGCCGCTGTCACGGGAGAGAGGGCCAGCGCCGATGAGCGTGCTCGAACAGGGTTCCGTCATGCCCGCAACCCCGCCGCAGGTGGCGGGCGATCTTGCTGCGGCAGATCTGCGCGCGGCGCTCGCGGCGGGCTGGCGCGATTTCCTCGCCATGCCGCGCTTCGGCCTGTTCTTCGGCGGGGTCTATGTGCTCGCCGGCTTGGGAATCGGCTGGGCCACGATCACCGGCGGCAACCTCTCCTGGCTGATCCCCGCGATCGCCGGCTTCCCTCTGATCGCGCCTTTCGTGGCCGTCGGCCTTTACGAGGCAAGCCGCAGGCGCGAGGTGGGCGAGCCGCTTACATGGCGCGCGGTGCTCAGCGCTTTGAAGGGCCACGGGGATGACCAGATCCTCTCGATGGGGGTGATCGTGTTCGTCGCCTTCTCGTTCTGGATGATCATCGCCCACGCCATCTTCGCGATCTTCATGGCCGGGAGCCGGATGGGCGGTGAAACGCTCGCCGCCCTCATGACCCCGCCGGGCCTTGCGATGCTGGCGGTGGGCAGCGCGGTCGGCGCGGTACTGGCCTTTGCCTTCTACGCGATGACGGTGATCAGCCTGCCGCTGCTGGTCGAACGCAAGGTCGATTTCCTCAATGCGATCATTGCCAGCCTCAAGGTGGTGCGGCGCAATTTCGCGGTGATGCTGGGCTGGGCGGTGGTGATTGCCGTGCTGCTGTTTGTCGCCATGATCCCGGCCTTTCTCGGCCTTGTCGTGGCGCTGCCGGTGCTAGGGCACGCGACCTGGCACCTCTACCGGCGTGCGGTGGTCTGAACCGCCTTCAGGGTTTTCCTGCTGCGCGAAGGCGCGCCGTGCTCAGGGGGCGGCAAGGCTTCGAGACGTGCCTTGGCCTCGGCCAGACCGGGCTCTTCAGGCGCGAAGAGCGGGATCAGCTGACCGGCATTGCCGTTTGCACCGGGCGAATAGTAGAAGGTCGTACCGCCGGTCGAGATGACGGCTATCCTGCAGAGCTTGCGCGCCTTTTCCAGATCTCGCGGCACCCCGCGCCCTTCCTCGAAGCGGATTCCCAGTTCGAGCGCGGCCGGCTTGTTGGCAGTCCAGGCAAGGCCTGCCAGCAGCGACGGGGGCATCACTTCGCAGGCAACCGTAATCAGCCCCCCGTCAGGCCCCGGCCACGGACAGCCATTGGCTGGCTGCGCCCCGCTGGCCAGCGAGGCCTCGATCCGTGCGCGGTCCTCGGGCGAGAGCGGCGTGCGGGTGTCGATCCCGAGATATTGCTGCGGTGTCGCGCATCCGCCGACCAGCAGCGCGAGCACAACCGGAACGGCAAGTCGTGCTGCCCTCAGCATCACAACTGCCCGGCCATGTTCTAGTCAGCCGACGCGAGATTGCGCAGCCGTTCCTGCGCTTCGGGCAGGCCGACCCCGCGCAAGCGGGTGTAGATCGTGTGTCCGCCGATGCCCGATACCACGAAGCTCGCGATGCCTTCGACGTTGACCGGCGCGCCGCGCTGCGAATCCCGGGCCGCCATGCGGTAGAAGCGCCGCGCCAATTCAGGGTTACGCGCGACCCCGCGCCCTTCCTCCAGGCGCTTGGCGAGTTCGAGCTGCGCCCGCTTGTTGATGACATTGCGCGCCATGTCCGCAAGCACCGGCAGCGGCATCACCTCGCAGGGGATCCGCGTCGGCCCCTCGGTGACCGGATGCACCCAGTCGCACTGCCCCGATCCCAGATCGCCGCGCTGATAGGCTGCCGCAAGAACTCGCAATTCGGCCTCGCTCACCGGCCGGTCAAGCGCGGCAGAAGCGGTCTCCTGCGCCGCCGCAGCGCCTGCCGCCAGCACCATCGCAGCGCCCATTCCGAAGCATTTCACGACCCGCGACACCATTGCCTCTCTCCATCTAAGACACCGATAACACGAGATATATTTCCAAGAAACCGGCTTAATCGTCAATGAACAAGCCGCTGCGCAAAAGCAGCCATGCCCTGCAAAAAGACCATGGCGCTCGGCCGCCTTGCCGTTACATCTGGCAGCGAGACTGTGCATGAAGGAAGGCCTGCCAAGGGCCTCGCGTGCGGCACGAGGGAGAGAGACCATGACCGAAGCCATCATCGAGCCAGAACTGGCGATCATCGATCCGCACCATCACCTGTGGGATCTGCGCCCGCTGCTGCCGATGTTCCCCGAACCGCGCCACCGCTTTCTCGAAACGCTGGTGCCGGCCGCGCATTACACCTTCGATCACCTCCATGCCGATGTCACCACCGGCCACAACATCATCGCCACGGTGTTCATGGAATGCGGCGCATTCTACAATTCGGCCTATGGCGATGCGCTGAAGCCGGTGGGCGAGGTCGAATATGTGAACGGCGTCGCGGCGCAATCGGCGAGCGGGCTCTACGGGAAACTGCGCGCCTGTGCCGGGATTGTCGGCCATGCCAACCTGATGCTCGGCAGCGACGCGGGCGCGGTGCTCGATGCGCTCACCGCCGCCGCGCCTGCGCGCTTCAAGGGGATCCGCCATCAGGGCGCATGGGATGCCGATCCCGACGTGCTCGGCCCGCCCTTCCACGCGCCCCAAGGCCTCTATCGCGACGCGACCTTCCGCGCGGGCTTTGCCGAACTGGGCAAGCGCGGGCTCAGCTTCGATGCCTGGGTGCTGGAGCCGCAGATCGGCGATGTGATCGATCTTGCGCGCGCCTTTCCCGATACCCCGATCTGCCTCGACCATTGCGGCACGCCGCTGGGCTCTGCGAGCTATGCAGGCAGGCTGGAGGAACGTTTCGGCGTGTGGCGCGACGCGATCATCGAGCTGGGCAAGTGCGAGAACGTGATGGTCAAGCTCGGCGGGCTGGCGATGCACAATTGCGCGATGCCCGAGGCCGGGCCTGCCGCAGGCGTCGGCTCGGAGGAACTGGCGCGGCTGTGGAAGCCCTATATCGAGACCTGCATCGAAGCCTTCGGCACGCGCCGCGCCATGTTCGAGAGCAATTACCCGGTCGATCGCTGGGGCGCGACCTATCCGGTGCTGTGGAACGCCTTCAAGCGCATCACCAGCGGGGCCAGCGCGGAGGAGAAGGCGGCGCTCTATGCCGGCAACGCGGCGCGGTTCTACCGGTTGGAAAATCTGCCCGGGTGACGCCACGTCACTCGTAAAAACGCGCTTGGCTCGGCAGGAACCCGCGCTAGAGACACCCATTCAAGCCGAATACGTTTTGAGGAGAAACCCATGCCCCTTCCCGCCCCGTTCGATCGTCTGCGCCTGCCGCTGATCGGATCGCCGCTGTTCATCGTTTCGGGCCCGGAACTGGTGATCGCGCAGTGCAAGGCGGGGATCATCGGCAGCTTCCCGGCGCTGAATGCGCGCCCGCAGTCGCAGCTTGATGAGTGGCTCCACCAGATCACCGAGGAACTGGCCGCCCATAACCGCGCCCATCCCGATCGTCCCGCCGCGCCCTTCGCGGTCAACCAGATCGTCCACAAGACCAATGACCGCGTCGATGCCGACATGGCGACCTGCGCAAAGTGGCAGGTGCCGATGATCATCACCTCGCTGGGCGCGCGCGAGGATATCTACACCGCGGTGCGCAACTGGGGCGGCGTGACGATGCACGACGTCATCAATAACCGCTTCGCCCACAAGGCGATCGAAAAGGGCGCGACCGGCCTCATTCCGGTGGCGGCAGGGGCCGGCGGCCATGCAGGCGCGCTGTCGCCCTTCGCGCTGATGCAGGAAATCCGCGAGTGGTTTGATGGCCTCGTCGCGCTGTCAGGCTCGATCGGCCACGGCGCCTCGATCCTTGCCGCCCAGGCCTTGCGCGCCGACTTCGCCTATGCCGGCAGCGCCTTCATCGCCACCAAGGAAGCCAACGCCGAGCAGGGCTACAAGCAGGGCATCGTCGAAGGCTCCTCGGAAGGGATCGTCTACACCAACCTGTTCACCGGCGTGCACGGCAATTACCTGCGCTCCTCGATCGAGGCGGCCGGGCTTGATCCCGACGATCTGCCGGTCAGCGATCCGAGCAAGATGAACTTCGGCAGCGGCGGCAACACCAAGGCCAAGGCGTGGAAGGACATCTGGGGTTCGGGCCAGGGCATCGGCACGATCAAGGAAGTCGGCACGGTCGAAGACCTCGTCGCCCGGCTGGAGCGTGAATATCACGCCGCCAAGGCACGTCTTGCCGATAACTCAGGCTATGCCGCCTGGGCCGCGCTCTCCGAGGCTGCCGAATAAGCATTTTGCGTTCCCGTTCAGGCTGACGCGAACGGGAAGCAACGCTCAAGCGCCGCGCGGGCTTAAGCGCGCGGGTCCTGTCTCTTCGCGACCGGACCCGCGCTTACTCGGCCGCCCAGAGCAATTCGGCCATCGCGTCGAGCTCGGTGAAATCGAAGCCGGTGCCAAGCGGGTCCCTGCGGTTGAGCAGGACCCGCCGCCGCTCGTTGAGCAATTGCCGCCGCAGCGCGGCTTGCAGCAGTTGCAGGCGCATCAGCGCCTCTTCCAGCGCGACATCGGGATGGTGGCTGCGCGCCGCCGACCAGCGCGCCTCGATCCGGCCGACGCGGGCGATCACCATCTCGTTATAGCGGTGATGCGGCCCTCGGTGCAGCGGCATGCGGGTGCGCAGGCTCGCCTCCTCGCTCGCCGGCAGCAGCAACCCGTTGGCGCGGAAATCGTCGAACCCCACCCGCTCGCGGCCCAGCGCCTCGAACAGTGTGCCGAAGCAGCGGCGGCTCAGCAGCCGGCGTGGAAGCAGGTGGTGGCGTTGGAGTGCGGGGTCATATCCGGGCACATCCCGCCGGTTGACCTCCCGGAAAGCGATGACAGACCTGATGGCGGATCCCCCCTGCCAGCATCTATTCGCGCCACACCCTGATGAAATCACCATTGCGCGACGTGCGCATCACCAGCCTGGTTCCATCAGGCGCGATGATCCGCTCGCTTTCTTCTAACCCCCCGACAATGACCAGTTGGTTGACAAGCCGCACGCCCAATCGCGTCGCGGCGACCTTGTCCGAGGTGAGCGGCGGCTCGATCCTGAGTTCCTGCCCGATCCAGAAATTGAGGCCTACTGTCTGCAAGGCGCCGTCCTCCACCTGCTCGAAAGCGGTGAGGCCCAGCGCGGGGAAGGCCCCGCCTTCAAGCCACGCGGTGATGACGGATTCGAAGAACCGCCGCCCGATCGCGCTGCGCGACGGATCCCACACCACCGCCACAAGATCCTCGAAATGCTGGGTCAGATCGCGCGCGAGGCCGAGCATGCCGCGCAGCACCGGCATCGAGCGCTCGCCACCGGCAAGGTGCGGGCCCGGCGTGATGGTCAGCGCTTCGAGCGCCTCCTGCCCGGCAGCGCTGGCAGGAAAATCGAAGCGGTGGGCAATCACCGGCAGCACGCCCGCAGGCCCCGGCGCCAGCCCGCGCAAATCAAAGGTCAGCCCCTCGCGCAGCAGTTCCAGCCACGCCTGCGCTTGCGCCTCGGCATCAGCCCTCGCCGGCACGCCCGCCTGCGCGCTGTCTGCCTGCGTCACCAGCAGGCCCGCAGCGGCATCGCCGGCAGGATCATGGCTCAGACTGACCGCGTGCTGATGCGAGAGAAACGCGAGCATATCCGCGCGCGTCGGCCGCTTGCCCGCGGCAAACAGCAAATGAAGCCCTGCAACATCAGCGTAAGGCGACGGTGAAATCTTCGAGGCCCCCTCTTATCGCACCTGACCGGGCGACGACCGGTAGGCATCCTTGGCGTGTTTGACCACTATCGTCGAGTCCCCAAAGGACCTCCCTGTCCCGATAAGGGTCATAGCCTAGAAGATGCCGAGTTGCAGCCCCTCGGCCAGGCCAGCGCCGATTTCCCGACATTTTTTCAGCGCCTTGTCCGGCACCTGTTTGGGGGCGGCGATAGCCTCGGGAGTCTGGGCCGAAAAATTGACGATCACGCCGTCCATGACACGGCGCAGTCGCCAACCGGTCACAATCCGGTCAAGCTGCCGCCCGGCCCCAGCCCCGTCCGATCCGGCGGCGATGATCGTGGCATAGGGCCGCCCCTCGATCTGCCCGAGCACATCATAATAGGTGCGGTCGAACATCTCTTTCATCAGCCCGGAAAGACTGCCGAGATTTTCGGGCGCCACAAACAGGTATCCGCCTGCCGCCAGCAGATCGGCAGCGGTCACCGCCTCGGCGGGCAGCAAGCGCGACCCCGCAGCAGCCTCCGCAGCAGCCCGCGCCAGCGCCTCGCTCGCGCCGGTGCGGCTGTGCCAGATCACCAGCAGGTGCGGCGCGGGAAGGCTTGTCTCCATGCCCATGCTGCGTGGCCCGCGTTCCTGTCGATTGTCAATCACCTGCGCCTGTGCGCTGGCGCGGCTTTGGGCTATGCTGCGGCCCATGTCCTCCGCCCCGCTGTCGCCTGCCTCCTCTCTGGCCCCTCATGCCCATGTGCTGGGTGTCACCTCCTCGCTTTCGGGCAAGGCGTGGCGCTGGCGCGGCGGCAATATGGAACTGGGCGAGGATGCTGCGCGCGGTCTTGACCGCTCGATCCTCGATCAGCTGCTGCTGACCCGCGGCGTGGCCGAGGATGATCTCGCCCGCCATGCCCGCCCGACCTTGCGCGAATTCCTGCCCGACCCGTCCGCCTTCCGCGATATGGACACCGCCGCCGCGCGCCTTGCCCATGCCGTCACGACGGGCGAGCGGGTGACGATCTATGGCGATTATGATGTCGACGGGGCGACCAGCGCGGCGCTGCTCGTCGAACTGCTGCGCCAGCTCGGGCTTGATGCGGGCTATTACATCCCCGATCGCCTGCTCGAAGGCTATGGCCCTTCCGGAGAGGCGCTGGTGAAGCTGGCCGAGGCCGGATCGCAGCTGATCGTGACGGTCGATTGCGGCGCAATGGCGCACGAGGCGCTGGCCATGGCGAAGGATGCAGGCGTCGATGTGATCGTGGTCGATCACCACAAGTGCTCGCCCGAACTTCCCGTGACCGCCGCCCTCGTCAATCCCAACCGGCTCGACGAGAGCGATCTGGGCGCGGCGCATGGCCACCTTGCTGCGGTGGGCGTCGCCTTCCTTCTCGCCATCGCGCTGGTGCGGACCTTGCGCGAGGAGGGCTGGTTTGCCGCAGGAGAGCGGCGCGAACCCGATCTTATCGGGCTGCTCGATCTGGTGGCGCTCGGCACCGTCGCCGATGTCGCCGCGCTCCACGGCCTCAACCGCGCCTTCGTGGCGCAGGGGCTGAAGGTGCTGGCGAAGCGCGAGCGGATCGGCATGGCCGCGCTGATCGATGCGAGCCGGCTGACTCGCGCACCACAAGCGAGCGACCTCGGCTTCGCGCTCGGGCCGCGCATCAATGCCGGCGGGCGGATCGGCGAATCGACTTTGGGCGTGCGCCTGCTCACCACCACCGACGCCGAGGAAGCGCGGACCATCGCGATCCAGCTCTCGCAGCTGAACGAGGAACGCCGCGCAATCGAGGCCGAAGTGCAGGAGGCCGCCGAAGCCATGCTCGCAGGGCAGCACAACATGGCGGTGCAGGTGCTCGCCGGATATGGCTGGCACCCGGGCGTGATCGGGATCGTGGCGGGCCGCATCAAGGAGAAGACCGGCAAGCCCGCCATCGTCATCGCGCTCGACGACACGCAGGGCAAAGGCTCCGGCCGTTCGATCAGCGGGGTGGACCTTGGCGCCGCGATCATCGCCGCGCGCGAGGCGGGGCTGCTGGTGGCGGGCGGCGGCCATGCCATGGCGGCGGGGCTCACCATCGAGCCGGGGCGGCTGGCCGATTTCGCAGGCTTTCTCGACGAGCGGCTCGCCCGCGATGTCGAGCGCGCGCGCGCGGGCGCGGCGATGCTGCTCGATCTTGCGCTCGCACCCGGCGGGCTCACGCCTGATCTGGTCGATACGCTGGAGGCAGGCGGGCCTTACGGCGTGGGCTGGCCTGCACCGCGCGTGGCGGTCGGGCCGGTGCGGATCGTCAAGGCGGATATTGTCGGCAAGGATCACCTTCGGATTGTTGCCAGCGGCAATGACGGGCGCTCGTTCAAGGCGATCGCCTTCCGCGCCGCCGAGACCGAAATGGCGCAGACCCTGCTCCATCGCAGCGCCGGACGGCGCTTCCACCTCGCGGGCCGCGCGCGGATCGACGACTGGGGCAGCCGTCCGGCGGCCGAATTGCAGCTGGAAGATGCGGCCTTCGCCGACTGACAATCGGGGGCAGCACAATTTTTCCGAGGCCGCGCGCAAACGGGGCTTGACCGGTCCAATTCACCCCCCTAGTAGCGCGCTCTCGCAACCGACGAGGCCCCTTCGTCTAGCGGTTAGGACGCGGCCCTTTCACGGCTGAAACACGGGTTCGATTCCCGTAGGGGTCACCACCTTTCGGATGCGAGACACGAACGGGCGGCAGGCTTCGGCCTTGCCGCCCTTTTCGTTTGTGACCCTTCCCGCAGCCGATTGTGACACGGCGCTCTGGGCGCTTTGCAGCGTCGGCGCTTGGCTGTAATGCGCTCGCCCATGGGCATGGGGCAGAACCTTCCGGTCGCAGGCATATCGCTGGCAGCGGGGACCTTTGTGGCGATGATGCTGCTGGGGGTCGATCCGGTCATTGCCATTGCCGTGACGGTGGTGTGGATCGGCTCGCTGATGGTGATCGCGGGCCGCCCGCCCGAACCTGCGCCAGTGGTGCGCCGCCAGCCCCTCAGCCTCGAATCGATCCGCGATCTGATCGAGAATTTCTCCACCCCGCTGCTGATCACCGACCGCAGCACCATCGAGCTGGCCAATTCTGCGGCGCGGACCATGCTGGGCCAGCACATGATCGGGCAGGACGCACGCGTGGCGCTGCGCCAGCCCGAGGCGATTGCGCTCCTGAACGAAGGCCGCAACGGCGAGGCGATCGTGCGCGGGCTCGTGCGGCGGCAGGATATCTGGCAGATCAGCCGCCGCGCGATCGACGACCGGCTCGCCCTGCTCGAACTCACCAACCAGACCGCCGAGGCCGATATCAGCCGCGCGCACACCGATTTCGTCGCCAATGCCAGCCACGAATTGCGCACGCCGCTCGCCGCGATCCTCGGCTATGTCGAGACCCTGCGCGAGGATGACGGCCGGGTCGACACGCCCACCGCGCAGAAGTTCCTCGGCATCATCGAGCGCGAGGCGCACCGGCTTCAGGCGCTGGTGAGCGACCTCATGAGCCTCAGCCGGGTGGAGGCGGAAAAGCACGACCTGCCGACCGAGCGGATCGCGCTGGCCCCGCTGGTCGAGCGCGCCGCGCGCGATGCGGCAGGCCCCGAGCGGTTCGAGCGGATCGCGCTCGATCTGGCGGCGGCGCCGTTTGTGCTCGGCGATCATCACCAGCTTGAACAGGTGGTGCGCAACCTCGTCGACAATGCGCTCAAATATGGCGCGGCCGAGGGCAAGGTCGCGGTCGCGCTCGATCTGGCGCCGGGCGATCAGGCGCGCATTGCCGTGGCGGACGAGGGCGAAGGCATCGCGGCGGACCAGATTCCCCACCTCACCCGCCGATTCTATCGCACCGATCCGGGCCGCAGCCGCGCTTCGGGCGGCACGGGGCTTGGTCTGGCGATCGTGAAACACATCGTGGAGCGCCATCGCGGGCGGCTCGACATTTCCAGCGAGCTTGGCAAAGGCACCCGCGTCGTGGTGCGCATCCCCTTGGCACAGAACGATATTCCTGAAAAAACCGGCAGCAGCGCGGCGGACGCAGACGGGAACCGGATGGGCGAAACCCAACAACTGTCATAGTATTGTCTTATTTCTTCAACATGCGCCCGCCATGGCATGGACGCGGGGACTTTGCGTCCCTATCGGCGTGCCGGTCCGGACACGCCTCGCGCGGGGTAAACAGGTTCATTCAATGTCGCCGATCATGCTTCTCCTGATTGCCATCGGGCTCGGCCTTGCCGGATGGCTGGCGGGCCGCGCCAAGGCGTGGAGCTTTGCGAGCAGCGATCCGGCCGCGCGCCCGGTCTCGCGCCCGATCTATCATGCCTGGTATGTCGCCCTGTGGGTGGTGCTGCCGGTGATCGCCTTTGTCACCGTGTGGTCGGTCATCGCGCCGCAGCTCGTCACCCAGAGCGTGCTCGCCTCGCCTGCCGCTGCCGAATTGCCCGCCTTCGGGTTCGAGCGTGACGCCTTCATCGGCGAAGCCCGCGCCGTCGCCCAAGGCTCTGCCCCCGGCGTGTTCAACGACGAGGCCGAGGCCCTGATCGAGCCCTTCCGCTCCGCGATGATGCGCTACAACATCATCGGCATTGCGGTGGCCGTGCTGATCGCCTTTGCCTGCGGAGGCCTTGCCTTCCTGCGCCTGCGCCCCGATTTCCGCGCCCGCAACAAGGTCGAGCGCACAGTGATGGCGATCCTCCTGCTCGCCTCGCTGGTCGCGATCCTCACCACCTTCGGCATCTTCGCCAGCCTCGTGTTCGAAACCGTGCGCTTCTTCGGCATGGTCTCGCCCATCGATTTCCTGTTCGGTACCAAGTGGGGTCCGGACACCATGGTCTCGCCCGAGGCGGTCGATCCGACCCGCTACGGCGCGGTGCCGCTGTTCTGGGGCACGCTGTTCATCGGTGCGGTGATCGCGATGATCGTCGCCATTCCGCTGGGGCTGATGAGCGCGATCTACCTCACCCAATATGCCGATCCGCGGGTGCGCACCTGGGTCAAGCCGCTGCTGGAGATTCTCGCGGGCGTGCCCACCGTGGTCTATGGCTATTTCGCCGCGCTCACCGTGGCCCCGGCGATCCGCGATGCGGCGGTGGCAATCGGCATCACCAGCGCCTCGACCGAAAGCGCGCTCGCCGCGGGCGTGGTGATGGGGGTGATGATCATCCCCTTCGTCTCCTCGATGGCGGACGATTCGATGGCGGCTGTCCCCAGCGCGATGCGCGACGGCAGCCTTGCGATGGGCGCGACCAAGTCCGAAACCATCCGCCGCGTGCTCTTCCCCGCCGCGCTGCCGGGCATTGTCGCCGGCATCATGCTCGCTGTCAGCCGCGCGATCGGCGAGACCATGATCGTGGTGATGGCCGCATCGCCCGCCGCCAATCTCACCGCCAACCCGCTTGAGCCGATGTCGACGGTCACCGTGCAGATCGTCAAGCTGCTGACCGGCGAGCAGAGCACCGATCACCCGGCCACGCTCAGCGCCTTTGCGCTAGGCTTCGTGCTGTTCATGGTGACGCTCGCGCTCAACTTCATCGCCCTGCGCGTCGTCAAGCGTTTCCGCGAGGCCTACGAATGAGCGATACCGTCATCCCCGATGCTGGCCCGCTCGGGCCGACCCGCACGCCTGCCTTCGAAAAGCGGCTGGCCCAGCGTTACCGTGCCGAGCGCAATTTCCGCCGCCTCGGCCTTTCGGCTGTGGTCTTCTCGGTCGCGGTGCTGGTGTTCCTGCTCGCCTCCATGCTGGTGAACGGCGTGGGCGGGTTCCAGCGCGCAGAGCTCAGCGTCACCATCGACTTTGCCGAAAGCGGCCTGTCGGGCGATGCCACCTCGCTCTCTGCGCCGAGCGCTGTGCAGACGCTCGAGATGCAGGGCCTGCCCGAAATCGTGCGCTTCTACGGCGAACAGACGCTCGGGGCCGATGGCGCGGAGCAGCTTTCGACCGACGCCTGGCGCGATGTCGCCGCCGCGCTCACCGCAGATCCGGCGATGATCACCCGCAAGGAGAGCTTCGCCCTGCCCGCCGCCTCGACGCTCGCCGCCGGGCTCGAAGGCGAAGGCTCGCCCGAAATGCAGGCGCTCGCGGCGCGGCTTTCCAAGGAAGGCAAGCTCGCCAAGAACTGGGACTGGGGCTTCCTTGCCCGTTCGGACGCCACAAGCCCGCAGGCCGTCGGCATCTGGGGCGCGCTCAAGGGTTCGATCCTGACGATGCTGATGACGCTGGCGCTGGCCTTCCCGATCGGCGTGCTCTCGGCGCTCTATCTGGAGGAATATGCGGCCCGCAATCGCTGGACCGACCTCATCGAAGTCTCGATCAACAACCTTGCTGCCGTGCCTTCGATCATCTTCGGCCTGCTGGGCCTCGCGGTGTTCCTGACGCTGTTCCCCAACCTGCGCTCGGCCCCGCTGATCGGGGGCATGACGCTGGCGCTGATGACCATGCCGGTGATCGTCATTTCCGGCCGCAACGCGATCAAGGCGGTGCCGCCCTCGATCCGTGACGGCGCGCTCGCCATCGGGGCCTCGCCGGTGCAGGTGGTGTTCCACCATGTCCTGCCGCTGGCCCTGCCCGGGATGCTGACCGGCACCATCATCGGCATGGCGCGTGCGCTGGGCGAAACAGCGCCGCTGCTGCTGATCGGGATGCGCGCCTTTGTCGCCACCCCGCCTGACGGCTTTACCTCGCCCGCCACGGTGCTGCCGATGCAGATCTTCCTGTGGTCTGACGAAATCGACCGCGGCTTTGTCGAGCGCACTTCGGCCGCTATCATCGTGCTGCTGGTGTTCCTGCTCGCCATGAACGGCCTCGCCATCTACCTTCGCAACAAGTTCGAGAAACGCTGGTGACTGTAATCCATCCCAACATGGCAGACGAAAACGCGAAGATTCGCGCGCGCGACGTCTGCGTCCATTACGGCGACAAGCTGGCGATCGATCATGTCTCGATCGACATCTCGCCCGATTATGTCACCGCCTTCATCGGCCCCTCGGGCTGCGGCAAATCGACCTTCCTACGGTGCTTCAACCGCATGAACGACACCATCGGCGCGGCCAAGGTGACGGGTCTGATCGAGCTAGAGGGCGAGGATATCCACGGCGACCGGATGGACGTGGTCCAGCTGCGCGCCCGCGTGGGCATGGTGTTCCAGAAGCCCAACCCCTTCCCCAAGTCGATCTACGAGAACATCGCCTACGGCCCCAAGATCCACGGGCTGGCCGAGAAGAAGGCCGATCTCGACGTGATCGTCGAACGCTCGCTCACCCGGGCGGGCCTGTGGGACGAGGTCAAGGACCGGCTCGAGGATTCGGGCACCGCGCTTTCGGGCGGTCAGCAGCAGCGCCTGTGCATTGCCCGCGCCATCGCGGTCGATCCCGAGGTGATTCTGATGGACGAGCCGGCCTCCGCGCTCGATCCCATCGCCACCGCCAAGATCGAGGAACTGATCGACGAGCTTTCGGGCCGCTACGCCATCGTCATCGTCACCCACTCGATGCAGCAGGCCGCCCGTGTCAGCCAGCGCACGGCCTTCTTCCATCTGGGCAAGATGGTAGAGTATGGTCCCACATCCGAAATCTTCACCAATCCCATCGAGGAGCGGACGAAGGACTATATCACAGGAAGGTACGGCTGATGGCCGAACATACCGTCAAGGCATTCGACGAGGACATCACCCGCCTGCGCGGCCTGATCGCGGAAATGGGCGGTCTGGCCGAAGTCGCGATTGCCGAGTCGCTCGATGCGCTGGTGCGCGGCGACGAGGCGCTGGCCGAACAGGTCGTGGCGCGCGACAAGCGCATGGACGCGCTCGAAATGGAAGTCGACAAGCTGGCGGTGCGGATCATCGCGCTGCGGGCGCCGATGGCCGATGACCTGCGCGAAGTGATCGCGGCGCTGAAGATCGGCGGGGTGCTGGAACGCATCGGCGACTATTCGAAGAACATCGCCAAGCGGGTCGGCATGATCGAGGGCCGCGCCCGGTTCGAGCCGCTCACCCTGCTGCCGACCATGGGCGAGCTGGCGGGCGAGATGGTGCACGACGTGCTCACCGCCTATGCCGCGCGCGATCCTGATCTGGCGCGCGAGGTGATTGCGACCGACGCCAAGGTGGATGCCTTCTACAACTCGATTTTCCGCAATCTGGTGAGCTACATGGTCGAAAACACCTCGACCATTTCGAGCGCGGCGCAATTGCTGTTCGTCGCTCGCAATATCGAGCGCATCGGCGATCACGCGACCAACGTGGCCGAGATGGTGCACTTTGCCGCGACCGGTCTCTACCCGCCCGAAGGTGATCGTTAGGGCGCTCTTGAGGCGCAGTTGGCAGGCGGTTGGGCCTGACGGGCGGGCGCCAGAGGGGCGCAAGCCTGCCCTTGCTCTGATGGCTCGCTGATGCGGGCCAGCCCCCTTCCAGACCCCCGCCAGACCCCCTCCAGCCTCTGTTTGGGGTCTCCGGCGTGCTTATCCGGCCATGTTTCACGTGAAACATTGCGGCAAGATCATTGCCGATATTGAAATCCGGTCCGGTTTCATCAAACTGTCGCGCAAGTGACACATAGGGGCATGGAACCGCCCCTGCCGGGTCACGAGGAGGCATCCCTGCATGTCCGCTGCCAAACTGCTGCTGGTTGAAGATGATCCGTCCCTGTCGGAGCTGCTGGAATACCGTTTCCAGAACGAGGGCTACAATGTCCGCTGCACCGGCGACGGGGACGAAGCCCTTGTTCTGGCTGCCGAAGAGACGCCCGATCTGATCATCCTCGACTGGATGATCGAAGGCACCAGCGGGATCGAAGTGTGCCGCCGCTTGCGCCGCGACAAGGCGACCGCCCATGTGCCCATCATCATGCTCACCGCGCGCGAGGCCGAGGATGACCGGGTCCGCGGGCTTGAGACCGGGGCCGATGATTACCTCACAAAACCCTTTTCCCCCCGCGAGTTACTGGCGCGCGTGGCAGCCGTCATGCGCCGCATCCGTCCGGCGCTGGCGGGCGAGACGATCGAGGTGGGTGACCTCAAGCTTGATCCGGTAGCCCACAAGGTCCAGCGCCGCGGCAAGCCGCTGCAACTCGGGCCGACCGAATATCGCCTGCTGAAGTTCTTCATGGAAAGTCCGGGCCGGGTGTTCAGCCGCGGCCAACTGCTCGACGGGGTCTGGGGCACCGGCTCCGACATCGAACTGCGCACGGTCGACGTCCACATCCGCCGGTTGAGGAAGGCGATCGACGTCGACGGGAGCAAGGACCCGATCCGCACCGTCCGCTCGGCCGGATACGCGCTCGAGACGAACTGAGCCCTGCCGCCTAAGTCTAATGAAAGTCGCGTGATTTCGGGATAATCCGGGCATCGCGCGGATGCCCGCCCTGCCCGCTTTGGAGCCCGCGTTCGGGCACCGGACGATTGACCTCGTCCGCCCGGGCGAGCGGGGCATCGAGCAGGTCCTCCGATAGCGCGTGAAGCCGTTGGGTGGCATCGACGAGATGCGCCGCGATCACGTGGATCACCTCGTCATCATACTCGACCCTTCCGCGCACCTCCATCAGCCGTGCCCCCATCACCACCTTGCGCAGCTTCTCCTTCAAGTCGGGCCAAACCACGAGATTGACCACGCCGGTCTCGTCTTCAAGGGTGATGAAGGTCACCCCCTTGGCGCTGCCCGGCCGCTGGCGGATCAGCACCACCCCGGCGATCTGCACCATGCTCCGGAACTTGCGTTCCCTGAGATCGGCCGCCCGCACAAAGCCCCGCTGCGCAAGCTCCGGCCGCAGGAATGCCATCGGGTGCGCCTTCAGACTGAGGCGGGTGGTCTGGTAATCGGCCACCACCTCCTCTGACAGCGGCATGGCGGGAAGCTGCATCTGCGCCCGCTCCGCCCCCTCCTCGCGCACGCCCATGGCGCGGAACAGCGGGAGATCGGGAGCGGCCACAAGGCTCCGCGCGTCCCACAGGGCCTGCCTGCGCGAGACGCCCAGCGACGTGAAGGCATCGGCGCTGGCAAGCCGCTCGATATGGGCCGGTGAAAGCCCCGCCCGCCTGCGCAGCGCGGCAATATCGCGGTATTCCCCCTGCCCCTCGCGCTCCGCCACCAGCATGGCGGCGACATGCTCGGGCAACCCGTCGATCTGCCTGAGGCCGAGCCGCAGCGCCCCGTTCTCGAGCGTGCAGTCCCAGTCCGAATGGTTCACATCCACGGGCAGAACCCGCACCCCGTGCTCGGCCGCATCGCGCACGATCTGCGCGGGCGCATAGAAGCCCATCGGCTGCGAATTGAGCAGGGCGCAGGCGAAGGCCGCGGGGTAATGGCACTTGAGCCAACTCGAGACATAGACGAGCTGGGCAAAGCTCGCCGCGTGGCTCTCGGGAAAGCCATATTCGCCGAAGCCCCGGATCTGGTTGAAACAGCGCTGCGCGAAGTCGCGATCATAGCCGCGCGCGACCATACGCTCGACCATCATGTCCTGCAATTCATCCACCATCCCGCGGCTGCGGAAGGTCGCCATCGCCTTGCGCAACCGGTTGGCTTCAAGGCTGGAGAACTTCGCGGCATCCAATGCGATCTTCATCGCCTGTTCCTGAAAGATCGGCACGCCCAGCGTGCGGCCGAGGATGCTGGTGAGCTCGTCCGGAGGGCCGTGCTCGGGCGCGGGCGCGGGGATCTGCACGGGCTCAGCGCCCCGGCGGCGCTTGAGATAGGGGTGCACCATGTCGCCCTGGATCGGCCCGGGGCGCACGATGGCAACCTGGATGACGAGATCGTAGAATTCCCGAGGCCGTAACCTCGGGAGCATGTTCATCTGCGCCCGGCTTTCCACCTGAAACACCCCGAGCGAATCGCCCTTGCGCAGCATCGCATAGGTCTCAGGATCCTCGCGCGGGACGCTGGCGAGAGTCAGCCCGCGGCCGTGATGCGCCTCCAGCAGATCGAGGCATTTGCGGATGCAGGTCAGCATCCCCAGCGCCAGCACGTCGACCTTGAGGATGCCGAGCGCCTCGATATCGTCCTTGTCCCACTCGATAAAGGAGCGCTCCGGCATCGCGCCATTGCCGATCGGCACGGTTTCGGTGAGCGGGCTTTGGGTGAGAATGAAGCCGCCGACATGCTGGCCCAAATGGCGCGGCATTCCAATCATCTGCTCGGTAAGTTTCAGCACACGCCTGAGGTGCGGATCGGTGATGTCGAGACCGGTTTCGGCGGCGTGCTTCTCGTTGATCTCGCGCCCCCATCCGCCCCACACGGTGCGCGCGAGCGCGGATGTGACGTCCTCGGATAGCCCCATCGCCTTGCCGACCTCGCGGATCGCCATACGCGGGCGGTAATGGATCACGGTGGCGCACAGTCCGGCGCGCTGGCGGCCATATCTGGCGTAGATGTACTGGATCACCTCCTCGCGCCGCTGGTGCTCGAAATCGACATCGATATCGGGCGGCTCCTTGCGCTCCTCGGAGATGAAGCGGTCGAACAGCAGCTGGTGCTTGGCCGGGTCGACGCTGGTGATGCCGAGCACGTAGCACACCGCCGAGTTCGCCGCGCTCCCGCGCCCCTGACACAGGATCGGCGGCTCCTGTGCGCGCGCGAAATCGACGATATCCTTGATGGTGAGGAAGTAGCGCGCAAGATCGAGCTTGGCGATCAGCGCCAGCTCGCGCTCCAGCGTGGCGCGTACGCTATCCGGCACGCCGGAAGGATAGCGCCGCGCGGCACCTGCCCAGACCTCGCTTTCAAGGAAGGCCTGCGGGGTCTGGCCGTCGGGGTAGATTTCCTCAGGGTATTCATAGCGCAATTCATCGAGGCTGAAGCGGCACCGGTCTGCCACTTCGCGCGCGGCGGCAATCGCGTGGGGCCAGCGCGCGAAGAGGCGCTGCATCTCGGCGGGCGACTTGAGGTGCCGCTCGGCATTGGGGTGGAGCAGGTGCCCGGCCTTCGCCACACTGGTCTTGTGCCGGATCGCGGTCATCACGTCCTGAAGCGCGCGGCGCTCGGGGGCGTGGTAGTGGACGTCGTTGGTCGCCAGCAGCGTCAGGCCTTGGGCGCAGGCCAACGCGTACAATCGCTCGATCCGGGCGATATCGTCCCCGCGATAGAGGTAGCTCGCGGCGATGTGAGCGAGCGTGGGCAGCTGGCGCACGAGGTGGGGGAGGAGGTCCGGGAAAGTCATCTCCCGCTCGTCATCCCGGCGCAGGCCGGGTTCGCTGCCCTCGAGCGGCCCCGGATCAAGCCCGGGACGACGGAAAGGGACAATGTTGCTCGGCACCCGAATGGTGAAACGCGCCTCCAGATCATCGGGCGGGAGCAGGATCAGCTGCACGCCTTCGGAATGCTCAGCCAGCAGCGCGAGGTCGATCTCGCACACGCCCTTGTCCTGCCATTCTCCGGCCAGCGTCTGCATCCGTCCGGCGCTGATCAGGCGGGTGAGACGGCCATAGGCGGCGCGGTCCTCGGGATAGGCGAGAAAGGCGAGGCCCTCCACCGTCTCGATCCGACAGCCGATCACCGGGCGCAGCTTCAATGTCTTCGCCTCGGTGTGAATGCGCACCACGCCGGCCATGGAATTGACGTCGGCAATCGCAATCGCGTCATAGCCCACCATATGCGCGGCGAGCACCAGATCGACCGCATCCGAGGCTCCGCGCAGGAAGCTGAAACAGCTTACCAGCCCGAGTTCGACAAAATCCGCGCGCGGCGGCGGCGCGACACGCTCGGGATCGATATCGAGCCTGCGCTTGTCAGGCGTGAGCGGCGCGTCGGGCATCCGGCCCCTCCAACCGCGCCCGCACCGCCGCAAGATCGGCGGCAAAGCGAGCCTCCTGCGCGGCCCGCGCCTCCCCGTCCAATCGCAGCAGGTAGGAAGGGTGCACCGTCACCCACAGCTCGGCCCCGTCATCGAGCAGGGTCGCGCGGCCCCGCGCCTGATTGACGCTGAGCGTGCGGCCCAAGAGGCCGCGCGCCGCGCTCGCTCCCAGTGCCAGCACGATGCGCGGGCGCACCAGAGCACGCTCGGCCTCCAGCCACCAGCGGCAGGTGTCGATCTCCTTGGCAGTGGGTGATTGATGCAGGCGCAGCTTGCCCTTCTGCGCAAACTTGAAGTGCTTGACCGCATTGGTGACATAGGCGGCGCTGCGGAGAATCCCGGCGGCTTTGAGGTGCTGATCGAGCAATTGCCCTGCGGGACCAACGAAAGGCCGGCCCGCGATGTCCTCCTGATCGCCCGGCTGCTCGCCCACGATCATCAGCGCGGCCTGCGAGGGCCCCTCGCCCGCCACGGCGCGGGTGGCGCATTCGGCAATCGCGCAGTCGCGACAGGCAGCGATCCCTTGCGCCACCTCGGCAAGGCTTGCGGGACGCGCCCGCTCGGCCCGCGCCCCTGCCGCCACCATCGCCGCCTCGCGCGCCTGAGCCCCTGCGATCAGCTGCGGGATCAGCGCGGCCTCGGGCAGGTTCTTCCAGTATTTCTTGGGCATCTCCGACAGCATCGCGCCGACCTTGAGGCGCGCCGGATTGAAGATCGAAGCATAGTAGGAGCGCCACAGGTCCTCGCAAGCATCGCCCGAAGGCGCATCCTCGGGCCGTGCGGGCGGGCCTTCACGCATCGTGATGCCGTCCCAGTGGATGGTGCCGCGCGGGGTCAGGATCGACCAACGCATATTGGCAAAGCGGCGCATGAAGAACCCAGCCTCGGCGCGCAGGATGTGGTGATCGGGTTCGAACCAGGCGACGAAATGGGGCGTGGCGTCCTCCTCTGCAACCTCGCGGAAGCGCACGAAGGCGTGCATCTTGTGCGCATCGCGCCGCACCGATTTGGCGAGTTCCTCAAGCCGGCGCACCTGCGGGTCGGCCTTGTCCTCCATCAGGCGCGGCTGGCGCTGCAAGCGCCACAGCACGTGGTAGAGCAGGCCGAAGCGGGCCGGATCGGAATGGAGCGCAGCGCTGCGGGCGATGGTGAGAAAGCGCTGGCTGGCGCGCACTGCACGCGCATCGGCGGGCGGCGCAGGCAGGCGCTTCTCGCCACGAGATGGCCCATCGGACGCGAACAGATCGCCCGTTCCGCCCGGTTCGATCCAGCTCACCCGGTCAGGCGGAATATCGCACTGCACCAGCCCCCGCGCCCGCTCTCGCCAGAACGCGAAATCATCGGGTGCGGGCAGGTGGACCGCGTAATGCGCGCCAAGGCTGACATGCTGCATGCTGGTCATCCGAACAGCTCCAGCTGCTCAGGTCTGGGCGCAACGAGCTCGCGCAGATCAGCCCGGTCGGTCAGCAGCGTCGGGCGCCAGTCCACGGTGCAGATGAAGGGCCGCACCTTGGCAAGCGAGGCGGTCAATCGCGCCACATCATCGAGCCGCAGGCTGCGGTGGCGCCGCACGGCGAGGATGCGCCCCACCGCCTTCGTCCCCAGCCCCGGCACCCGCAGCAGCAGCTCCTTGGGCGCGCGGTTCACATCGACCGGAAAGCTTTCGCGGAATTTCAGCGCCCAGGCGAGCTTGGGGTCGATATCGAGCGGCAGGTTGCCGTCCGCCCCGGCCGCATCCGCCACCTCCTGCGGGGCAAAGCCGTAGAAGCGCATCAGCCAGTCGGACTGGTACAACCGGTGCTCGCGCAGCAGCGGCGGGCGCTTCAGCGGCAGCACGGCCGAGGCATCGGGGATCGGCGAGAAGGCGCTGTAATAGACGCGGCGCAGGCCGAAGCTGTCATAGAGCCGACTCGCCTTGCCGATGATCGCCGTGTCATTGGCATCGTCCGCGCCGACGATCATCTGGGTCGACTGGCCCGCAGGGGCAAAGCGCGGCGCGTGGCGGAAGCGCTTGCGCTCGTCCTTCGCCTCGATAATCCGCGCCTTGGTCCGCGCAATCGCCCCCTCGATTTGCCCTGCGTTCTTGTCGGGCGCGAGGCGGCTGAGGCCGGCATTGGTCGGCAGTTCGACATTGATCGAGACCCGGTCGGCATAGAGCCCGGCGGCGTGGATGATCTCCGCGTCCGCCTCGGGGATGGTCTTGAGGTGGATATAGCCGCGGAAGTCATGCTCCTCGCGCAGGATGCGCGCAACCTCGACCAGCTGCTCCATCGTGTGGTTAGCGTTTTTCACGATGCCCGAGGAGAGGAACAGGCCCTCGATGTAATTGCGGCGGTAGAAATTGAGCGTGAGGTCGACGACCTCCTGCGGCGTGAAGCGCGCGCGCGCCACGTTCGAGCTCTTGCGGTTGATGCAGTAGTGGCAATCGAAGATGCAGTGGTTGGTCAGCAGGATCTTCAAAAGCGAGATGCAGCGCCCGTCCGGCGCATAGGCGTGGCAGATGCCCATCCCCTCGGTCGAGCCCACGCCTTTACCGCCCAGCGAGTTCTTTTTGGCTGTGCCGGATGACGCGCAGGAGGCATCATACTTGGCCGCATCGGCAAGGATTTCGAGACGTTGGCGCAGGGTTGGAACAGGCATATGTTCCTTATATGTTCCAACTCGCGGACGGGCCAGTGCGTTCTTTGCAACGCGCTAATCCGACCTGTCGAAGCGCCGCAGCCCCCACACCATCGCCGCCACAAAGGCCGCACCTTCGATCCCGCCAGTCACCGCCAGACCGGCTGGCCCCAGACCGCTCTCGCCAAACACCCCGCCGATTGAAGAGGCGGGAAAGGCAGCGCCCAGCGCCTGAAAACTGCCGGCCATCATGCGCCCGTCTGCCAGCGATACCGCCACCCCGCCGATCAGCCCCAACCAGGCGCCAAGCGCAAGCGGCGCAAACCCGCGCGCAGCACGAGCGGCGGCAAGGCCTGTCGCCGCGCCGATGACCACCCCCTCGCCCGCGCCGGCAAAATGATCGAGATCGCCGCCGACCAGCAGCCGGAAGGCATCTGCACCGATCACATGGCCGAACCCGCCGAGCAACAATCCGCCGAGCGCGCCTCCGGCAAGGCTCCAGTACCATGCCTGCGGCCGGATCAGGCGCGCCGCCGCAATGCCCGCGGCAATGCCGAGGCCTGCCACCGCTGCGGCAAACACCGTCACCAGCATCAGCACCAGAAGCAGCGAAAGCGCGCCGCCCCCGCCGGCAGAGGGCTGGCCTGCCGCACCCAGAAATCCATAGACCAGCCCGATCCCCGCGCCCGCCAATCCAGCGCCTGCCGTTCCGGCCAGCACCGTGCGGATGAAACCGCGCCGGGCGAGCGGGACGGACGGCGCCGGCAGCGCATCATCCTGCACTTCCCCATCGAGGCTGGCAGCGAAGCGATAGCCATATTTGGGCACGGTCTCGATATAGACCGGGCGTGCGGCATCGTCCCCCAGCGCGCGGCGCAGGCTGCGGATCGCCTGGGTCAGCGCCTCGTCTGTCACCGGAATGCCGCGCCACACCTCGTCCATGAAGCGATCCTTGGTGACAAGGTCACCCTGCGCTTCGACCAGCAGGATCAGCACATCGAGATAGCGCGCATTGAGCTCCACCGCCGCATCGCCGCGCCACAGCCTGCGATTGGGCGGATCGAGCCGGAAAGGGCCGAAATGAAGGCTCGCGCTGCTCATTTCAGGAAATACTCATGATCCTCTCATGCCGCTCAGAACGGCTTGGGGCAGTGATGGAGCCCTTGAAACAAGGAGGCAAGAGCATGAACCGACAAGCCGGGCGCAAAGGCGCCTTTCTCAACCTCTGGCGCGTGATCGGCTGGGGCACCATCGCCGCCCTCGTCGCTTTGCCGGCCGTGGCGATGCAATTCACCCGCGAGGTCAACTGGACCGCGTCCGACTTCGTCTTTGCTGCAGTGCTGCTGGGCGGGGTCGGCCTCGCGTTTGAAATGGCGGTGCGGGCCAGCGGAAACATCGCCTATCGCGCAGGCGCCGCGATTGCACTGGGCCTGTCGCTGCTCTTGCTGTGGGCCAATGCCGCGGTGGGGATTGCCGGATCGGAAAACAATCCGGTCAACCTGTGGTTCAACCTCGTGCCGCTGGTGGCATTGATCGGGACGCTGGCGGCCAGATTGCGGGCGCGCGGCATGGCTGCGGCGATGGTGGTTGCGGCGCTGGCCCAGCTGCTGGCGGGTGTGATCGCGCAATCCCAGGGGCACTTCACCTGGGTGTTCACCGGGCTGTGGATGTGCGGCTGGCTGGCTTCGGCCTGGCTGCTGCGGCGGGCGGCGCAGACAGTCTAGCGGGAACTATCGGCCGGACGCGACCCGGCGGATGCCGCCCTGAGCGCACAGGTGATCGAGAATCGCCGGGTGCATCGCGCCTTCGAAGGCGACCCCGGCGTAGGAACCATCCACCCAGGCCACCGTGCCGAGCGGCGCGTTGATCCCGGCGACCTTCATGGTCACCCGGTCCCCGATTGCGGCAAATCCGGCCTTGCCGCGGATTTTGCAGCCTCCTTCGGAGATGTCGATCAGATCCACAAACACCTCGCGCGACTTCACCCGGCTCTTCACCATCAGGCTGAGCGAGCGACGCTCCGAGGCGCGGCGGATCGTGTAGAGGTTCATCGCTGCGAATCTTGCATCAAGGGGTAAAAAAATGATGAGCGGATTAACCTTCTGATTACGGGAAAATTCCGTGCAGAAACCAGTCCGGAACCCCGCCCCGCCCGTCGCCTGCAATGCCCTGCCGGTAGATCCAGTAACGCCCGCCAGCGGCATCCTCGATCCGGTAATAATCCCGCAGCCGCACGCTTGAGCGTTCGCGCCACCATTCGGGCGCGATCCGCTCCGGTCCTTCGACCCGCACCACCTCGCGCACCGTCCCGCGCCAGCGGAAGCGCTGCGGATAGCCATCGGGCGAGGCATAGAGCACCGCGATCGGTTCCGCCCGGTCAAGCAGCTTGATCGGGCGGGTGCCCGGCGCCGGGCTGCCCTGCCCCGGCGGCAGGGGATCAAGCGGCCGCTGCCAGCTTTGCGCGCGTTCGGGAATATGGCTGGCGCGCATCACCGGGCGGGTCACCGCCTGCGGGCCGAGGCGCACCCCGAGCCTGTCGATACAGGCGGCCAGCGATGTGCCGTGCTGCTCGGCTGCGGCATCGAGATCGGCCTGCGAGAGGGGAAGCGGCTCGCTCCAGCTGGCGCGCAGCTGCACTGCCTCGATCCCGAAGCCTGCCTCGACATCGTCGAGCCGTGCCGCGAACAGCCGGAGCATATGGCTCGCCTCGCGGGTGGCGGCGGCCAGTTCGATCCGGCGCAGCAACACCTCGCCATCGACCCGCCACAGCGCCAGTTCAAGCCGCCGCGCCCCCTCGCCCCGCGCTTCGAGGGTGCGCACCATGTCATGGGCGAGATCGGCCACCACCTGATCGAGCAGATCGCGGTGGCGCAGCGGCTCCATCAGCCGGCGCTGGACCATCGGCATCACCTGCATCGTCACCGGCAGCAGCGGCTCGGGCACCTTGCCCAGCAGCTGGTCGAGCCGCAGCAGCGGATTGGCGGCGGGCGAGCGGCGATTGCGGAAGCGGCGGGCGAGCGCATCGCGGGCGGCTGCTTCGGCGCGCGGATCATCCTCCCCCGCCCCGCTCACTCCGGCAAGCTGTCCGAGCCGCTTGATCCCCAGACGCCGCAGCACGGTGAGCACATCATCGTCAAGCCGCAGGGCCGCGACGGACAGGTCAGCCAGCGCATCGAGCGGCACGGTATCGGGGGCAAGGATCGCGCCCGGTGGGCCATGATGGGCGAGCGCCCAGGCCGCCCCGGCTGTCGGCGCGAGGGCAGGCCGCACCGCAAGGCCCCGCGCAGCGAAAGCGCGGACGACATCGGCCAGGAGCCGCTCCTCCCCGCTAAACAGGTGGCTCACCCCGGTCACATCGACCAGCACGCCATCGGGCGGGTCCATCGCGCTCCACGGCCCCCAGCGCTGCGCCCACAGGGCAAGCTTCTCGAGCGCCGCCAGATCGCCCGCCGGATCGGCCGGGACCGCGGCGAGCTGCGGACACAGCGCCCGCGCGTCGGCCAGCAGCATCCCGGCCCGCGCACCGGCGGCGCGTCCGACATCATTGGCATCGGCAATGCGCGGCCCGTGCGCAGTCTCGGCGATCAGCGCTGTGGGCGTGGCCTCGGCCGCCGCGTGCTCCTCAGGCGCGAGCGCGAGCCGCCAGCGATCGACCGACAGTCGGGCGAGCCAGATGGCGAGAATACGGCGCGGCAAGACGAGCGGGGACGACATCGGCGGCGGGCGGTTTGACGATGTGCAGACTTCCTTGGGCATCGCTCAAGATCCATTGGCCGGGCGCGTGGGTGCGGGCGCGGAACAGTTCGGCCTGCCAGTTGGCAGCGCCGGGTGCAGTTGCGTTCCAGCGCGGCGGCAGCGAAGGCGCAGGCCGCACCCGCCAGCGCATTCGGGCCGATGACAGATCAGGCTCGGCATCGAGGCGCACCAGCCACAGCGCTACGGCGTGCCGCTCGGCAGTGAGGCTCAATCGGCGCGAGGCGGTGAAGCTGAGCGCGCGCGGATTGCCTGCAATCTCGCCGATCACACAGGCAAGATCGCGGCACTTGAGCCCCTCCTCCAGCGCGAACAGCGCATCTTCCGGCGTGGCGGCGGCGACATGGATCAACCGGTGGCGCAGATCTGGTGGCAAGCCCGCGACGAATGGCCGCCCACCGAGCCGGATCGCCTTTTTGTCCTGCACCCACAGCACCTGACGGCGATCATCACCCGCCCCCTCTGCCGCCAGCGCATCGCGCGCCAGAGCCAAGGCCAGCCCCGCCCCGCTGGCTTCGGTGGCAGGAGCGAAGATTTCCGAATGGAACGGCTGCGCGGGCGAACCCGGACGCCAGCGCGCCTCGGCCGCAGCGCGGGCCAGCACGCGGGCAGGTGAAAGCGAAGGGAACATGGGCGAACGACTCATATGTTCGCATTATGTTCCAACATCGGCGGCGTTGCAATGCAAAGGGCGCGGGAAGCGCATATCCGCTCCCCGCGCCCTGCAATTCCAGCCGGAAAGGCTGATCAGTCTTCGATCACCGGCCCCGGGAATTCGCCCATTTCGGGCGCGTCGTCCTGCGGCTCGCCGTGCTGCAGGTTCGAATTGCGCAGCCCGTAGACAAAGTAGAGCGCAACCGCCCCCACCATGAAGTAGGCGAAGAACATCAGCACGTTCAGCGGAACGGTGGTGATCAGATAGACGCAGGACAGGATGCCCAGCACCGGCAGCACCGGATAGAGCGGCACCTTGAACCCGCGCGGCAGTTCCGGCGCGGCACGGCGCAAGTAGATCACCGAGAGGCACACGATCGCAAACGCCGCGAGCGTGCCGACCGAGGTCATGTCGCCCAGCACGTTGATGTCGAAGAAGCCCGCAGCCACCGCCGTCACCAGGCCCACCACCACAGTGTTGAGCGCCGGAGTGTGGAAACGCGGGTGAACATTGCTGAACACCTTGGGCAGCAAGCCGTCGCGGGCCATGGTGTAGAAGATGCGGGTCTGCGCGTACATCAGCACCAGCACCACCGAGGTAAGGCCGATGATCGCCCCCACCTTGATGATCTTAGCAAGCCAGCCCCACTGCGCGCCGAAATTGTCGACCACGACCGCAACCGGATCGGGCACGTTGAGCGTGCGGTAGTCGACCAGCAGCGTCATGATCGCGGCGACCAGCATGTAGATCACCGTGCAGACGACCAGCGAACCGATGATGCCGAAGGGCATGTCCTTGGCCGGATCCTTGGCTTCCTGACCGGCAGTCGAGACCGCCTCGAAGCCGATATAGGCGAAGAACACGATCGAGGCGGCACGCATGATCCCGTCGATCCCGAACTCGCCCGGACCGGTGTTTTCAGGAATGAACGGAACCCAGTTTTCAGCCATCAGAGTCGGCAGATTGCTCAGCACGATTGCTCCGCCGACCAGAATGAACGCAGCCAGCACGCTCACCTTGATCGCGACAATCGCGTTGTTGACCTTGGCGCTTTCCGAAACGCCCACCACCAGCAGCAGCGCAAGCACCATGCAGATCAGGAAGGCGGGAAGGTTGAAGAGCGTCGTGACCGTCTGACCGTCGATCAGCACCGGCGCGCCATCCTTCATCAGGGTGTAGCCCGCAGGACCGGTGAACTGCGGCGGGATGACAAGGCCGAAATCCGCCAGCAGACTGACGACATAGCCCGACCAGCCCACGGCGACCACCGAGGCAGCGAGGCCGTATTCGAGCAGCAGCAGCGCGCCCATGATCCAGGCCACGAATTCGCCCAGCGTGGTGTAGCTGTAGGTGTAGGCCGAACCCGAGACCGGCAGGGTCGAGGACAGCTCGGCATAGCAAAGGCCTGCAAAGGCACAGACGATGCCTGCCACCACGAAGCTCAGCAGCACGGCCGGGCCGGCATGGAGTGCCGCCGCACTGCCGGTACGCACGAAGATGCCCGCCCCGATGATGCAGCCAACGCCCAGCAGCAGCAGGTTCCACTTTCCGAGCGAGCGCTTGAGTTCGCTCGTCTCGCTCTCGCGCTGGACCTGCGCAATCGACTTGCGCGCGAACATGCGCTCCATAACGCCCTTCCGGGGTGTGCTCGCCATTACAATTCTCCCCTGCACGCCTGCGCGGCGCGCGGCTTGATCCTGTCAAGAAACATCTGGAATAGATCTCCCATTGATCACAAGGGCGCCCGCCTCGCGACCGAATGGCCGTAACGCTAGCGCAACAGGCTCGCAACACAAGCGGTAAAGCGCGCTCTTTCCCCCGCAGGCGACAGCGGCTAGACGCTTCCCCCATGTCCACGACCTTCCAGCTCGACACCAGCACCAGCCGTGCCAACCCCACCCCGGCGCCGATGCGGCGGCTGACCGTGCCCGGCATCCGGGCGCGCAAGAAAGACGGCGTCACGGCCGAGCCGCTGGTGATGCTCACCGCCTACACCGCGCGGCAGGCGCAGTTGCTGGACGCGCATTGCGATCTGCTGCTGGTGGGCGATTCCCTCGGACAGGTGATCTATGGCCTGCCCTCGACCATTCCGGTGACGCTGGAGATGATGGCCAATCACGGCGCGGCAGTGGTGCGCGGCTCGTACCATTCGGTGGTCGTGGTCGACATGCCTTTCGGCTCCTACGAAGCATCGCCGCAGCAGGCTTTCGAGAGCGCTGCCTTCCTGCTCAAGGCCACGGGTGCTGCGGCAGTGAAGCTCGAAGGCGGGGCAGCGATGGCGCCGACGGTGGATTTCCTCAACAGCCGCGGCATTCCGGTGATGGGCCACGTCGGCCTCACCCCGCAGGCGGTGAACGTGCTCGGCGGTTATGGCGCGCGCGGCCGCTCGGATGCCGAGGCGGAGAAGATCGTCTCGGATGCCAAGGCCCTCGACGCAGCCGGCGCCTTTGCCATCGTCGTCGAGGGCGTGGTCGAGCCGATCGCGATTGCCGCCACCAAGGCCGTCTCCTGCCCCACCATCGGCATCGGCGCTTCGGCGCAGTGCGACGGGCAGGTGCTTGTCACCGAAGACATGCTCGGCATGTTCGAACGCGTGCCGCGTTTCGTGAAGCGTTATGAAGACATCGCCGGGGTGATCGACCGCACCGTGGCCCGCTATGCCGAGGAAGTGCGCAGCCGCGCTTTCCCCTGCGAAGACCAGACCTATCAGCCCAAGAGCTGAATTCCCCCCTCCCCATTACAAGGCTCAAGACACCAGCCATGCAGACGCTGCTTCGCTATTACGGTTTCTCCGTCATCTTCACCGCCATCTGCCTTGCGCTTGCCGGGTACTACGGCTTCGTCAGTCAGGGCACGCTGGTCGGCATGGCGCAGGTGCTATGGATCGTGGTGATCCTCTCGGTGCTCGAAGTCTCGCTCAGCTTCGACAATGCCGTGGTCAACGCCTCGGTGCTGAAGGAAATGGACGAGGTCTGGCAGAAGCGCTTCCTCACCTGGGGGATCGCCTTTGCGGTGTTCGGGATGCGGATCGTCTTCCCGCTGGCGATTGTCGCGATTGCGGCTGGGATCGGCCCGATGGAAGCGCTCGACCTGTCGCTCAACAAGCCGGCCGAATACGAACGGCTCGTGAGTTCAGCCCATATCGGCATCGCCGGTTTCGGCGGAGCCTTTCTCGCGATGGTGGGGATGAAGTTCTTCTTCGACGCCGACAAGGACGTGCACTGGATCGGCGCCATCGAGCGCGCGCTGTCGAAGGTGTCGAACCTGCCCGCGATCGAGATCGCGATCCTCCTGCTCGGCATGTGGGGTATCTCGGCGCTGCTGCCGGTGGAAGATGCCCACACTTTCCTTGTCTCGGGCATGCTTGGCCTTGTCACCTTCATCGCGGTGGAAGCGGTGAGCCACTGGCTGGAAATGCGCGAGGAGGCCGCAAGGCTGGCAGGCGCGGTGGTGCGCAGCGGCTTTGGCGGGTTCCTCTATCTCAACATCCTCGATGCAAGCTTCAGCTTCGACGGAGTGATCGGCGCCTTCGCGCTGTCGAACAACATGATCGTGATCGCGCTCGGCCTGTCGATCGGTGCGATGTTCGTGCGCTCGATGACGGTGCATCTGGTCAAGCAGGGAACGCTGGCGGAATACCGCTACCTTGAACATGGCGCCTTCTGGGCGATCGTGGTGCTGGGTGCGATCATGCTGGTCTCGGCCGTGGTGCATATCCCCGAGACGATCACCGGCCTGATCGGTGCAATCCTGATCGGCCTGTCCTTCTGGTGGTCTGTGCGCCACCAGAAGGCCGAAGGCTAGGCTACACCCGGCATTCAGCCCTGACGCCCTGCAAATGGCCCGTTTTCGGGCTTCCGGTGCTCACGGCCAGTAAGGCCGCTGCGCTCCGGGTCCTGAAATCGCACCATTTTCGGCGCGCCATCATCTGAATGTTGCGTGCAGCCTAACCGCGCGCCAGCCGCGCGGCGAGCGGGGCAGCCAGCACCAGCTGGGCAAGGTGATAGAGCAGCAGCGGCGCGATCACGAAGCCTGCGGCTGCGGGCGGAAACAGGATCGCGGCGAGCGGCGCGCCAGTCGCCACGCTCTTCTGTGATCCGGCGAACAGGAAGGTGATGCGGTCCGCGCGTGGCAGGCCGAGCAACCCGCCCAATGTCCATGCCGCCCCCAGCGCCAGCGCCAACAGCACCAGCACCAGCGCCACCAGCACCGCCCAATCGGCAGGTGCAAACATCCGCGCGAGCCCCTGCTCGACCGCGCCCGAGAACGCGACATAGACCGCCAGCCCGATCACCGACCGGTCGAGCCAGACGATCCGCGCGCGTTGATCCGCGAGCCGGTCGATCACCCATGGCTGCACCGCCTGCCCGATGACGAAGGGCAGCACGAGGATCAGCCCGATGCGCAGCACCGCTTCGGTGCCGATGGTGCCTGCCCCGCCGCCGCCCAGCACCGCGAAGAGCGGCGCGCTGATAAACACCCCGGCGATATTGATCAGCGCCGCGCCCACCACCGCGAGCGCAACGTTGCCATGGGCAAGACTGGTGTAGGAGGTGGCCGACTGGATGGTCGAAGGAAGGCAACCCAGATAGATGAAGCCCAGCGCCACCAGCGGCGGCAACACCCCCGATGCAATACTGGCAAAGCCCACGCCGGCCAGCGCCATGGCGCCGAACACGAACAGCACCAGCGGCCCGAAAAAGCGCCAGTTGGCCATGCCCTTCGCGATCTCGCTGCGACGGATGCGGATGCCGTTGACGAGGAACAGCAGGAAGATCCCGCCATTGGAAATGTGGGTCGCAATCGTCCGCTCCTCGCCGGTCGCGGGCAGCACCAGTGCGAGCGTGGTGGTGATGACCAGCACGGCGATCATCGGATCGGTCAGCAGCGGAAGGCGGCGCAGCAGCATGGCCATGCGCCCTGCCCGCCCACGCAGCGATTGTCGAGCCTAAGGCTTTACGAGCGAGGCAGGGTGGAGATCGGCATGGGCAGCGGCCAGCATTGCAGCCAGATCGCCCTGCCCAAGCTTGCGCGCGATCTTGCTGCGCAGGGCCAGCACCACCGGATCATGCCCGCCGCCGAGCGCAATCGCGTGATCGAGCAACATCGCCGCGCGCTGCCAATCGCCGCGCTGCGCCAAAGCCTGGGCCAGCGCAGTGAGGCCTGCAACATTCTGCGGCTCGCCAGCGACATGGCGGGCGAGCAAGGTGTCCGCCGCAGCATCGTCGCCCGCCTGCCGATAGGCAAACACCGCCTTGCGGGTCAGCACCCAGGGGCGCCGCACCCTTGCCGCAAGCGCATAGGCCTCGAGCGCAGCGACGGCATTGCCGCCGCCAAGCTGCGTATCGCCAGCCAGCACGGCGATATCGGCCGAAGCCGGAAAGCGGCCGCGCAACGCCTGCGCATCCATCGCAGCCGTGCCCCAGCCCGCTGATGCCGCCGCCTGACGCAGGCCGGCGGTTGGCAAAGGCAGCCCGGGCCGGTCGGCGAGCATAAGCGCCCCATAGGATTGGCGTGCGGCGCGCTCCAGCAAGGGCGCTGCCGCTGCCCGGTCGCCAAGGCGCTCATGGGCACGGGCCAGCAGCGTCAGCAGATAGCGCGAGGCCTCGGGCCTTGCAGCTTCGGGAGCAAAGCGCGTCACCAGTTCCGCTTCGCGCCCACCCAGCAGCAAGGCGCGGGCCAGCAGATCGCGCAACCGCACATTGGCCGGTTGGCGCTGGCTGAGGGCATCGAGCGTTTCGGCAGCGCTTGCATGGTTGCCCTGATCGAGATCGATCAGCGCTGCCAGCATCAGCGCGGCGGGCACGCCGTCTGTGGCCATGCCGCTGCGCTCCAGCAGGCTGCGCGCCAGCACTGGCTCGCCGCCGCGCTGCGCCAGTACTGCCTGATAATAGAACACGCGGGCGTCATCGGGGGCAATTTCGGCGAGCGCTCGCACGGCAGCAAGCATCTCGCGATGCCGTCCGAGATCGCCGAGCGTCGCGGCATATTCCGCGCGCGCGTCGACATAGCCGGGATCTGCCGCCACCGCGGCCTCGAACCACGGCAGGCTATCTGCCCGTCCGTGCGCATCGCGCACCATCAGCGCACGCATCAGCAGCGCAGGCGCATGGTCGGGGCCGAGCGCCAGCGCCCGGTCCGCAGCCTCGATCGCGGTCAGATGCTCGCCGCCGCGAAAGCGCAGACGGGCAATGGCGACCCAGAGATCGGGATTGTCGGGCTCAAGCTCCCGCGCTTCGTCAAGCAGCCGCCCGGCCTCGGGCAAGGCTCCGCCCGCCATCGCAGCATCGGCATCGCGCACCAGCTTCACGAACTGCGCACCGCCCGACACCGCGCCGTTGCGGCTCGCAGGTTCGCTGCTGCAGCCCGCCAGTGCCAGTGCCAGCGCGAACAGCGCGGTTCTTGCTCTAGGCCTGAAGATCATACTGCTTGATGAGGTCATAAAGCGTCGGACGGCTGATGCCGAGCAGCTTTGCGGTGCTGGAGATATTGCCCTCGCTGCGCGACAAGGCGTGGCGGATCACCCGGCGGTCGGCCGCCTCGCGCGCGGCCTTGAGGTTGAGCACATCGGCGCTTTCCTCGGCGGGTCCGCTAAAATCGAGATCCTCGGCCGCGATCAGCTTGCCATCGGCCATGATCACCGCGCGCTTCACGCGGTTTTCCAGCTCGCGGACATTGCCCGGCCAGTCATGGGCATCGATCGCCGCAAGCGCATCGGGCGCAAAGCCGGTGACGGCCGGGTTCATCTCGGCGGCAAAGCGCTTGAGGAAGGCTTTCGCCAGCAGCACCGGATCGCCGTGCCGCTCGGCAAGGCCGGGGATGCGCACGACGATTTCGGCAAGGCGGTAGAACAGGTCCTCGCGGAAGGTGCCGCCCGCGATCATGCTCTCAAGATCCTGATGGGTGGCGCACACGATGCGGGTGTTGACCGCAATCGCGCGCCGCCCTCCGATCCGCTCGATGGTGCGTTCCTGCAGGAAGCGCAGCAGTTTGACCTGAAGCGGCAGTGGAATGTCCCCCACCTCGTCCAGGAACAGCGTGCCGCCATGGGCGCTCTCGATCTTGCCCTCGGTGGTCTTGACCGCGCCGGTGAAGGCGCCCTTTTCGTGGCCGAACAGCTCGCTTTCGAGGAGGTTTTCGGGGATCGCGGCGCAATTGATCGCGATGAAGGGGCCATCGGCACGGTCGCTCGCATCGTGGAGCCCCTTGGCCAGCAGTTCCTAGCCCGTCCCGCTCGCGCCCAGCAGCATCACCGAAACGCTGGTCTTGGCCACGCGTTCGATGGTGCGCGCCACCTTCACCATCTCCGGCGCGCCGGTGATGAGGCGGCCGAGCACGGTCTTGTCCGCGCTGGCGCTGGCGACAAGGCGGCGGTTCTCCGCCTCGATCTGGTGGAGATTATAGGCGCGGCGCACGATCAGGCCGAGCGCGTCGATATCGAGCGGCTTCTGATAGAAATCGTAAGCCCCGCGCTCGATGGCTTTGAGAGTGCTCTCGCGCGCGCCATGGCCGCTTGCCACCACCACCTTGGTATCGGGCTTCAGCGCCATGATCGCGTCGAGCACGGCAAAGCCCTCGCTGGTTCCGTCAGGATCAGGTGGCAGGCCGAGATCGAGCGTCACCACAGCCGGCATTTCTGCGCGCAACGCGGCAAGCGCGGAATCGCGGTCGCCGGCAATGATCACCTCGAAATCGTCATAAGCCCACTTGAGCTGCGCCTGCAGGCCCGGATCATCCTCGATCACCAAGAGCGGGGGTTTCTTGTCAGCCATCACGCGACCTCCGTTGGAGAATTCAGGTCAGCATCCTCGCGCCCGCCCAGCAGGCGCGCGGCATCGGCCAGCGGCAGCACCACGCTGAACCGCGTGCCCAGCCCCTCCCGGCTTTCCACCATCACCCGCCCGCCCATCGCCTTGACGAGCTCGCGCGCTTCGAAGGCGCCGATGCCGAAGCCACCGGACTTGGACGAGACGAAGGGCTTGAACAGGCCGGTGCGCACGAATTCGGGGCACATACCGCATCCGGCATCGATCACCTCGACAGTGCCGTACAGCCCCTCCGCGGTGACATCGAGATAGACCGGGCTATCCGGCTCGCTCGCATCGATGGCGTTCTGCACGAGGTGCACCAGCGTCTGTTCGAGCGCTTCGGGATTGCCGATCACATGAACGCTGGTCTCGCGCGTCAGGGCGACATTGTGGCCTACGCGGAACCGGTCTGCCACCTGCCGCGCGAGCACGGCAAGATCGATCTTGCGCAGATCATTGACCGGGCTCGAACCATAGCGCCCGAGCCGCGCCAGCAGGGCCGAAAGCTTGTCGGCCGAATTGCGCAAGGTCACCAGCATGTCGGCGCGGAAGGCCGGGTTTTCGGCGTGCTTTTCAGCGTTCGCGGCGAGCAGCGACATCTGGCTCGCAAGGTTCTTGATGTCATGCATCACGAAGGCCATGCGGCGGTTGAAATCGTCGAAGCGGCTCGCGTCCATCAGTGCCTGCTGGCCCGCCTGTTCCGAGAGGTAACTCGCCAGCTGCTGCCCGGCGACGCGCAGGAGATCGAAATCCTCCCAGTCCAGCCGGCGCGGCGTACGCGGGCGGGCGAGCACGATGACGCCGACCAGCCGGTCGAAATGGGCCAGCGGCACCAGCGCCCAGACATCCTCGGCTTCCATCAGCCATTCGGGCAGGCAGGCAATCTCGCCCTGATGCTGGATACCGCTGCGCGCTTCATCGAGCGCGACAACCAGATTGTGCTGTTCGAGCAGGCCCGCCAACTGGTGTTCGCCGGCAATCGCAGGCACCGCGATGGTCGGCCAGTTCCAGCGCGCCGTCAGTTCAAGCTGGGCTTCCTCGTTGGGCATCAGCAAAAGGCCGGCCGGGCTTTCGGTGATGTCGGCGAGCGCCTTGACCGCGCGTTCCTCCAGGCTCGCGCTGCCCGCGCCGCCGCGTCCCACTGTGCGGGTGAAGCGCAGCCATTCCTCGCGGTAATCGTAACGGTGTTCGAACAAGTGCTTGCTCGCCGTGACCCGCAGCCATCCGCGCAGCCGCGGCGACGGCAATGCCAGTGCCACGCCGCCAGCGGCCAGGCCGATGAACACCACCTGTGCCGTGCGGGCAAAATCGCCGCCGATCAGCGGCAGGAACTTGGCCACCAGTAGCATCAGCGCCAGATAGCCACCCACCAGCAGCAAGGAGAGCGTGCGGAAGGTCACCGCGCGCGAGGGCGCGAACTGCACCCGTGGCCCCGCCGGGCTCATTCCCAGCGCGAACAGCACGCTCATCAGGCCGGAGAACACCCCGCGAAGATCGCGCAGCAGCAAGGGATATTCGCCGCCCAGATAGGCAATCGTGGCAAGGTTGAGATCATAGGCGAAGATCCCCGCCAGCGCGATCACCGACCAGCGCATCAGATAGCGCGAACCGCCCGCAGCCCCGGCATAGAGATTGTGCAGCATCAGCAGCACGCCGATCGCCACCAGCATGTCGATCAGCAGACGAACATCGAAGGCTGCCGCCGCCACGATCGGCGGGATATCACCGCGCAGTTCCAATCCCAGCACCAGCGGCTGGCACAGTTGCACCAGCACCAGCGCGATCATCACCGGGCGGATCGGCCTGAGACTGGCAGCGCGCCCGTCGGCGCTGAACATGCCGTAGATCGCTGCGATGAGGGCAAGGTTGCGCGCCTTCAGCGCCAGCGCGGCGGACGCATCCTCAGGCCCCAGCGTCACACCGAAAACACAGGCCGCACAGGCGAGCGCGCTGGCCATCGCCAGCGGCTTGCGATCGGGCCGCGCGGGATCGCCCAGCTGCCACATCCACACCAGCGCCCCGCCCGAAAGCAGCGCGCCCACGGTCCAGACGATGATCACACCGAGCGCCATCTGACCGGACAGCCCGCTCACCGAGCGCCCTCCGGCCACAGGATCACCCGCACCGTCTGGAGCAGGATCACGAAGTCGAGGAAAGGCGTGTAGTTCTTGGCGTAGTAGAGATCATATTCGAGCTTGCGCCGGCTATCTTCGACCGAGGCACCGTAAGGGTAATTGATCTGCGCCCAGCCGGTGATGCCCGGCTTCACCATGTGGCGCTCGCCGTAGAAGGGGATTTCCTCTTCGAGGCTTTCGACAAAAGCCGGCACTTCCGGACGCGGGCCGACGAAACTCATGTGGCCCTTCAGCACGCTCCAGGCCTGCGGCAGCTCGTCGATCCGCACCTTGCGGATGAATCGCCCGAGGCGGGTGACGCGCGGATTATTCTCCTCGGCCCACTTGGCCCCGTCCTTTTCGGCATCGGTGCGCATCGAGCGCAGCTTGATGAGGGTAAAGGGCTCGCCGTAAAGGCCAACGCGCTGCTGGCGGAAAAAGGCCGGGCCTTTGCTGTCGAGCTTCACGAGGCAAGCGGACAGCGCGATCACCGGCAGGGTAAGCGCCAGCAGAACCGAGCTCGCGGCAATATCGAAGATGCGCTTCACCGTGCTCGAGAACATCCGCGAGCTGGAAAAGCCGTCGGAGAAAATCAGCCAGCTGGGATTGACCGTATCGAGATCGACGCGGCCCGTCTCGCGCTCGATGAAGCTCGAAAAGTCATTGACGTGGACGCCCTTGGTCTTGATCCGCAGCAGGTCCTTCAGCGGCAGGGCATTGCGGCGTTCCTGCAAAGCGAGCACCACTTCGGACACGCCGAGGTTCTCGACGAAGCGGCCCAGATCGTGGATCGCCGAACGCGGGATTGCCTCTTCAACCACGCGAGGGTCATCGCTCATCGCGATATAAGCGACGATGGCAAAGCCGGTCTCGGGCTTGTCGCCCAGCTCGCGCAGGCGCTGCGCCCGGTCGCCCGCGCCCAGCACCATCACGCGGCGGCGGAATGCGGAGGAGCCGAGGAAGGAATTGAGCAGCAGCCGGTCTGCCACCAGCACCAGGATCGCGAGGCCCATGGTGTAAAGCAGGGTCGATCGCCAGAAGAAGTCGCTCGGCACCACAAAGTCGATCACCGCAAGAGCGATGATGCCGAGGCTGATCGCCACCAGCACCCGCGCCCCGGCAAAGCGCAAGGATCGCAGTGCATTGGGGCCGTAAACGCCGACCGCGATCATCGCCAGCCAGATCACCATCGCGGTGCCGAACAGCGGAACCCAGCGGGTGCCGAATTGCGCGATATCCATGCCGATCTGCCCGGCGCGCAGCTGCCATGCGAGCTCGCTCGCCAGCACCAGCAAGCCCAGATCGAGCAAGCCGAGCAGCAGCACGGCGTGCGGGATATAGTGCTTGAACAGGCGGATCATTACGGGGCTGGCCTCTTGCGCGTTGGCCTGCCTTCTAGGCCCGAGACCTTAAGTGTCGGTAAACTTTACACCGCCCACGCGACGCCAGCTTTTCCGCCTCTTTCGAGGGTTAATGCGACGATCATTCGCACCGAGTGCGCTATCGGTTATGCAGTCACCGAAACAGCCGTGGGGAAGGAAATTATGCAAGGCAGCAATCGGCGGGAAGCGCTCGGAATAGGGCTTACTCTTACTGCGACACCCGTGGCAGCCCTGAATGGCGATGATGCCGCTTCGGCCGAGGCCGCCTTGTTCTCCTTCCTGCGCAGCTTTGCCGCCTGCGATCTGCCGGCGATGGAAGCCGCCTTCGCGCCCGATGCGACCAGCTTCAACGCGGTGAACGCGGGCGCCGGCGATCCCGCGCCCGAGCGGCAAAGCCTCAAGCGCGCGCCGGGAATGCCGGACGGCATGCGCCGGTTAGCACTCACCCTCCCGAAAGAGCGGCCCGGACCGCCGTATCACCGCCCCGATCTGAACAACGATCTGATGGTGCAAGTGGTGGGTGACATCGCGCTGTGCACCTTCCACTTCGAAAATCCCGAACGTCTCGGGAGGCGCACGATCATCCTTGTCCGCCGCGCCGGCGGCTGGAAGATCCTCCATCTCCATGCTTCCAACCAGCAGCTCTGACCAGAGCCGCGACGATCAGGAACCCGGCCTCAAACGCGGCAGATCGCTGGCCATGCGGGCGGGTGCAGGCGTGAGGCACTCCGCCCGTCCGCAGCGCAGGCACGGCGTGCCGAGCGGCACGGCATCGGCAGGATCGAGCGAGACGCCGCGGGCATAGGCAAGCTCGGCGGCAAAGCGCGCCTCGATCCCCA
The DNA here is from genome assembly GCA_903934325.1 of uncultured Alphaproteobacteria bacterium. Classification (GTDB taxonomy): domain Bacteria; phylum Pseudomonadota; class Alphaproteobacteria; order Sphingomonadales; family Sphingomonadaceae; genus Erythrobacter. Next base: position 89,477 of record CAIZNH010000006.1, read on the forward strand.
GCACCACCGCACGGCGCGCCGCGCAGGTCACGCCGTCGCCATCGACCGTGCGGGTGATGGTGAACCAGTGGCGCGGAGTGGCCTCGCCCTCGGCGAAGGTCACGGCCTGGGTCAGCACTGTGCCCGGCCGTTCAAAGGCGCCATAGGGGATCCATGCGGGCCAGCGCGCGCCTTCGAGCGGATAGAGCGCGCCCGATCCCCCCGCGGTAAAGCTTTCGAGCCGTCCGGCGCGGTCGATGGTTGCCATGAAGAACGGCAGGCCCCGCTCCCCCACTCGCCCGAGCGTGGTGAGCCGCTGGGCGGCCTGATCAAAGCTGACCGCAAAGCGGCGTTGCAGCACCGCAAGATCATAACCGGTCTGCTCGCAGGCGCGCAGGAAGCGGCGGTAGGGCAGCAGCAGCGCGCCGGCGAGATAATCGGTGATGTGTTCGCCGAAGATGTGCCTGGCCTCGCCCGAGGGCAGATTGGCGCCCGCTACCAGCGTCTCGATCGCCTCGCGCATCTCCAGCGCCCCGACCTGCCGCGCGATCTGGAACCGCCGTGCCGCACCGGGGAGCATTTCGGAGAGCTGCAACTGGCGGGCGTGAAGATCGAGCCTGTGGACCTGCCCCGGCATCACCTCGGCAGGGAGGATGCGCACTGTCATGCGGTGCTTCTCGCGCAGCCGTTCGCCCAGCGCCGCGCTGATTTCCCCGCGCGACAGGCGCAGTTCGTCGGCGAGGTCCTCGGCCGCGTGATCGAGATCGGCAAAGTGGTTCTGCCAGCGCTCGATCGCCCGGCGTGCGGCAACTTCGGGGTCTTCGGCTTCGGCCATACCCGTGCCGGCATGATCATAGAGCCGCGCAAAGGCCGCCGCGATCTGCGGGGCGGCGGCAAGGAATTCCTGCACCTCCTCACGATCAATCCCGAGATCGGCAAAGCGCTTGTCCGCCATGCGCCGCACCAGCCCGTCGAGCCCGCCGATCGCCTCGTCCTCGCGCAGGGAGCGCGGATCGAAGTCGAACCGCTCGATCACCTGCACCAGCACGCGGGCCGAGAGCGGGCGCTGGTTGCGCTCGATCAGGTTGAGATAGGACGGCGAGATGCCGAGCATCGCGGCCATCGCCGCCTGGGTCAGCCCGTCGCGTTTGCGCAGGCGGCGCAGCGCCGGCCCGGCGAGAAGATTGCTGTCTGCCATGGCTGTGGTTTGTAAATTACTTTACCGATTGACACAAGAATGTTGGATAATGTCGGTATGGCGACAAGATTTCTTGTAAGTTTTCCTGTCGTGCTGCGCCGCAACACGGCAGAGCGAGCCCATCCCATAGCGCGAGTCTCTCACCCGGCTCGCCGCTCCCCAGGATGGACAGGAGAACGCCATGACCTACCAGAACACCATCGCCCGGATGCGCGACATCGTCACCGCGAACGGACCGAGCTGGGCCGCAATCGATCCCGAAAGCGCCGCGCGCATGGCGATCCAGAACCGCTTCGCCACCGGCCTCGACATCGCCAAGTACACCGCCAAGATCATGCGCGCCGACATGGCCGCCTATGATGCCGACACGGCCAACTACACCCAGTCGCTGGGTTGCTGGCACGGCTTCATCGCGCAGCAGAAGCTGATCGCGATCAAGAAGCACTTCGGCACCACCAAGCAGCGTTACCTCTACCTCTCGGGCTGGATGGTCGCCGCGCTGCGCAGCGAGTTCGGCCCCCTGCCCGACCAGTCGATGCACGAGAAGACCTCGGTGCCCGCGCTGATCGAGGAGCTCTACACCTTCCTGAAGCAGGCCGACGCCCGCGAACTGGGCATGATGTTCCGCGCCCTCGACGCCGCCCGCAAGGCCGGTGACGCGGTCGAAGCCAAGCGCCTCGAAAACGCCATCGACAATTACGAAACCCATGTCGTGCCGATCATCGCCGACATCGACGCGGGCTTCGGCAATGCGGAAGCGACCTATCTCCTCGCCAAGAAGATGATCGAAGCCGGTGCCTGCGCGCTCCAGATCGAAAACCAGGTCTCGGACGAAAAGCAGTGCGGCCACCAGGACGGCAAGGTCACCGTGCCGCACGAGGACTTCCTCCAGAAAATCCGCGCCTGCCGCATGGCCTTCCTCGAAATGGGCGTGGATGACGGCGTGATTGTCGCCCGCACCGATTCGCTCGGCGCCGGCCTCACCAAGCAGATCGCCTTCTCGAAGGAGCCCGGCGATCTGGGCGACCAATACAACAGCTTCCTTGATGCCGAGGAAGTCGATCCCGCCAACATCACCAATGGCCAGGTCTTCATCAGCCGCGACGGCAAGCTGCTTTCCCCCAAGCGCCTGCCCTCGAACCTCTACCAGTTCCGCGCCGGCACGGGCGAGGACCGCGTCGTGCTCGACTGCATCACCTCGCTCCAGAACGGCGCTGACCTGCTGTGGATCGAGACCGAAAAGCCCCATGTCGAGCAGATCGCCGGCATGGTCGACCGGATCCGCGAAGTCGTGCCGAACGCCAAGCTGGTCTACAACAATTCGCCCAGCTTCAACTGGACGCTGAACTTCCGCCAGCAGGTGTTCGACGCCTGGGAAGCGGCGGGCAAGGACGTGTCGGCCTATGATCGCGCTCGCCTGATGAGCGTCGACTATGACGGCACCGCGCTGTCGGACGAAGCTGACGAGAAGATCCGCACCTTCCAGCGCGATGCGGCGGCTCGCGCCGGCATCTTCCACCACCTCATCACCCTGCCGACCTACCACACGGCAGCGCTGAGCACCGACAACCTCGCCCGCGAGTATTTCGGCGAGGCGGGCATGCTCGGCTACGTCAAGAACGTGCAGCGCGAGGAAATCCGTCAGGGCATCGCCTGTGTGAAGCACCAGAACATGTCGGGCTCCGACATCGGTGACGATCACAAGGAATACTTCGCCGGTGAAGCGGCCCTCAAGGCAGGCGGCGCGCACAATACCATGAATCAGTTCGAGGCTGCGTAAGCGCTTCTTACAAGGTGGGAGAGAATCCCGGGAGGACCGGACAATCCGGCCTTCCGGGATGCCCCCGAAGGGCCTAAGAGCCTGCGGGTGACATCACCCAGCGGAGAGTGACATGAGCGATACCGATACCCCGAAGACCGAACCCGCCCGCGCCCGTGCGCTGCTCTCGACGGCGGACATGAAGCTGCTGCGCCGCGCGCTGGAAAGCCACGCGCGCGCCACCGAAGACCGCGAGGAGCTGGCGAAGATCAACGCCCTGCACCACCGCCTCGGGACCTACGTTCCCGCTTCGGAATAACCCCTTTTCACAGTTCTCCTGGGGAGGAGAAACGGCCGTCGGAATGCTCCTGAAAAGGCGCGATCCGGCGGCCGTCTTTTTTGGGTCCGCTACATCGCCACTAGAGAGCGAGAACGGTTGCGCAGCAACCGCAAGGCCGACCGGCCGCCCGCAGCGACGCGACCTTCAGGTCGCATGAGCGAGGATTTCGCACGCCGGATGGCGTGCGGACCACAAAAGCTACTTCTTCAGCAAATCCAGCGTCGCGGAGGTCATGGCTTCGGTCGCGGTGGCGATCACCACCGGGGCGTCGGGCGCCCAGAACGGCGAGTGCAGCGAGGGCAGTTGGCTCTCGCCCTTCTGCGCCTTGTCCCATTCGGCCTTGGCCACGCCGCCGACCCAGAAGATCAGCGATTCCACAGTCGCCTTGTCGGCGCGGTAGAACTGGCTGAAATCCTCGCCGCCCATCACGCTGGGCACTTCGAACACGCGGCCTTCAAAGCGGGTCTTGAGGCCCGTCATCACCCGGTCGGTGAATTCGGGGGTGTTGTAGGTGGCAGGCGTATAGGGATCCTGCACCGTCACGCGCGGCAGCTTGTCCTCGGGCATGCCCGCGGCCAGCGCCTCGCCCTTGGCGATCCGGGCGATCCCGTCGAGCAGCTTCTGGCGCGTCTCGTCCTTGTAGCTGCGCACGGTGATCTGCAGGCGCGCTTCATCGGGGATGATATTGTGCTTCGAGCCTGCCTGGAAACTGCCGACGGTGATCACCGCCGGCTCCAGCGGATCCCGCTCGCGGCTGATCAGCGTCTGCAGGCGGGTGACGATGCTGGAAGCGATGATGATCGGGTCCTTGGTGGTGTGCGGATAGGCTCCGTGCCCGCCGACACCGGGCACCACGACATCGACCGAATCGACATTGGCCAGCGCAAAGCCCTTGGAATAGCCGATGTTCCCGGCCGGAAACTGCGCGGCATCGTGGAAGGCGAGGACATAATCGGGCTTGGGGAAGCGGGTGTAGAGCCCGTCATCCAGCATCGCCTTGGCGCCCTCGCCGATTTCCTCGGCGGGCTGGAGGATCATCACCAGCGTACCCGACCACTGGCTCTTGCGCGCCGCCATCTGCTGGGCGGTGCCGATCCACGCGGTCATGTGGGTATCATGGCCGCAGGCGTGCATCACCCCGGTCTCGATCCCCGTCGCGGGCACGGCGCGGCGCTTGGAGGCGTAGGGCAGCCCGGTCTGTTCGATCACCGGCAGGCCGTCCATGTCGGCGCGCAGCATCACCACCGGGCCGGGGCCGTTCTTCATCACCGCGACCACGCCGGTCTTGCCGACGCTTTCGGTCACTTCAAAGCCCAGCGCACGGGCGCGGGCAGCGAGTTTCTTCGCGGTCTCGACCTCCTGGAAGGAGAGCTCGGGATTGGCGTGGAGATCCTGATAGAGCGTCACCAGCGCGGGCATGTCAGCCGCCACGGCCGCACGCAAATCATCCGCCTTGGCAGGCACTGCGCCCAGCGCCAGCACGCTGGCTGCGGCGAGAAGAAGTTGGTTGCGCATCGGCTGAGTCTCCCTGTTACGGGAGGGACAATGGCACACAGTGCGGCCCGATGAAACGTGGCTTTGCGCAGACCCCCCGCCCCGCCTCCCCGCCCGGCCACCATAACATAGTGGTACTATTGGTGGCCGGGCG
>CAIZNH010000007.1 GCA_903934325.1 uncultured Alphaproteobacteria bacterium
CCACCCGGTCACCAATGATACCATTAGGCTATGGTGGCCGGGTGGGGAGGCGGGGCGGGAGGTCTGCATCGCGCGCGAGCGCGATCCCAAAGAAATCTGTTCCCGTGCGGGACGCGGGCAAAAATTACTTGGAAAGTAACCATGCTCCGGTGGCGGGAGCGGCTGGGCAAGCCTATTCTACAGCGCACATGGCCCGGACCACCAATCTCTCACGCCCGATCATCGAGGCGCTCTACACCGAAGCGCTGGTGCTGGCCGATGACGTGCGCGCGGTGTTCAGCGCCGGCACGCGCGAGCCCGCCATCGGCGAGGACGCCTTCGTGCGCCTCGCGCTATCGACCGAAGGGCTCAAGACTACCACGCGGATGATGCATATCCTGGCCTGGCTGCTCAACCAGCGCGCGCTGTTTTCCGGCGAGCTGTCTGAAAGCCAGGTGCGCCTCCACGGCGCGCTCCCGCCTGATCGCGGGGCAGATCCCAAGCGGCTGGCCCTGCTCGAACCGGAAACCCGCGAGCTGATCGCCGAGACCGAGCGCCTGCACCAGCGGATCGCCCGCCTAGACGAGGCATGGCGCCAGCATTTCGAGATGGCCTCGCCCGCTCGTGCCTTTCAGGAACGCATCGGCCGCGAATTCGGGCGTTTGGGGTAATCGGCCTCCTTTCGGTGGCGCAGAGCCCCTGCCCGATCGCAATCGCTACGCCGCGCTCAGCGCCTTCTTCCAAGCCCCCAGCCGCGCAGCGCGCACGCTTTCGTCCATCTGCGGCTCGAACCTTGCGAGCTGTCCGCGCATCACCTGCGCGGCCGCATCGAGGCTCGGGTAGAGCCCTGCGCCGCTTGCCGCCAGCATCGCCGCGCCCAGCGCCGTGGTCTCGACGAAGCCCGGGCGCTCGACCGTGATGCCGAGCACATCGGCGAGATCCTGAGCCATCCAGTTATTGGCCGACATCCCGCCGTCGATCCGCAGCGTTTCCCACGGCGTCCCGTCAGCAGCAAAGGCTGCGGCGAGATCATGGGTCTGGTGCGCCATCGCCTCCAGCGCCGCGCGCGCAAGCTCGGCCTTGCCGCTCGCAAAGCTCAAGCCGGCAATCACCCCGCGCGCGTCAGCCCGCCAGTGCGGCGCGCCAAGCCCCGCCAGGGCAGGCACGATCACCACCCCGCCGCTATCGGGGATCGAGCGCGCCAGCGCCTCGGTCTCTTCGGCCACCTGGACGATGCCGAGCGAATCCCGCAGCCATTGCACGAGGCTCCCCGCGACGAACACCGAGCCTTCGATGGCATAGGTACGCTGGCCGTCGATCTGGGTCAGCACCGTGCCGAGCAGGCGGTTGGTCGAGCGCGGGATCGTCGCGCCCTGACAGGTCAGCACGAAAGCGCCGGTGCCATAGGTCGCCTTGGTCTGGCCGGGGGCAAGACAGGCCTGCCCGATGGTTGCTGCCTGCTGATCGCCTGCAAGGCCGGTGATCGGGATCGCGCGGCCAAGCAGCGCGGGATCGGTGAGAGCGAGCGGACCGGACATGTCCGTCACTCCGGGCAGTGCGGCGAGCGGCACCCCGAACAGGTTGCACAGCCCGTCATCGAACTGCGCATCTTCCAGCCCCATCAGCAGCGTGCGGCTGGCGTTGGAGGCATCGGTGATGTGGGCCGCCCCGCCGGTGAGCTTGTAGACGAGCCAGCTCTCGACCGTGCCGAAAGCCAGCGTCCCTCGCTCCGCAGCCGCCTTCACCTCAGGCACATTGTCGAGCATCCAGCGCATCTTGGTGCCGGAGAAATAGGGGTCGAGCAGCAGGCCGGTGCGCTCCTGCACCGCGGCCTCGTGACCCGCATCACGCAGCTCGGCACAGAACGGCTCGGTGCGGCGATCCTGCCATACGATGGCGTTGGTCAGCGGCTCGCCAGTCGCCTTGTCCCAGGCCACCACGGTTTCGCGCTGGTTGGTGATGCCGATGCAGGCAATCCCGCCAGCCCCGCCCGCCTTGGGCAGCAGCTCGCGTGCGCAAGCCAGCGTCTTGTCCCAGATCTCGCGCGGATCATGCTCGACCCAGCCAGCCTGCGGATAGTGCTGCGTCAGCGGTGCCTGCGCGCTCGCCACCAGCGCCCCGTCGCTCGCGAACAGGATCGCGCGGGTGGAAGTCGTGCCCTCATCGAGCACAAGAATATAGTCGGCCATGAAATCCCCTCTCTCTTGCGTGACATCTGCCATGACGCCCGCCATATGCAAGCCCATGGTGACCATTCCGCCCAAACCATGGCCCACGGGCTTGGCCGAAGATGTCGAGCCGCTGGTGCGGCGCGTGCTTGCGCCCAATCCTTCGCCCTACACCTTCACCGGTACCCAGACCTATGTCGTGGGCGATCCGCATGGCCCGGATTGCGCGGTGATCGATCCGGGGCCGGACGAGGAAGCGCATATCGAGGCGATCATTGCCGCCGTGGCGGGGCGCCGCATCCTCGCGATCATGTGCACCCACACCCACCGCGACCACTCGCCCGCTGCCGCGCCTCTGGCCGCGCAGACCGGCGCGCCGGTGGTCGGCTGTGCGCCGCTGATGCTGCAAGTTGCCGGCCCGCGCTCGGACGAGGCCTTCGACCCCACCTATGCGCCGGACCGGGTGCTGCTCGACGGCGAGGGGATGCGCGGCACCGGCTGGACGCTCACCGCCGTCGCCACGCCCGGGCATACCTCGAACCACCTGTGCTTCGCGCTGGAGGAGAGCGGCGCCCTCTTCACCGGCGATCACGTGATGGGCTGGTCCACCAGCGTCGTCATCCCGCCCGATGGCGACATGGGCGATTACATGGCGAGCCTTGAAAAGCTGATGGCGCGCGAGGATGTGCGCTACCACTCGGCCCACGGCGCGGCGATCGAGAAGCCCAAGCAGCTGGTGCGCGGCATGATCGGCCACCGCCGCCAGCGCGAAAACCAGATCCTGCGCTTGCTGGGCGAGCGCGCGCGTCCTGCCAGCGGCTTCATCCCAGACATGTACAAGGGGCTGGACGAACGCCTGATCGGCGCAGCGGAAATGAGCGTGACAGCCCATCTGCTCGATCTCGAAAAGCGCGGGATCGTGCGCCGCACCGGGGGCGACGGGGCGGATATCTGGCAGGCGGTCTGACCCTACTCCCGCTTGCACCCGCGCGCAATCCGTGGTCCAACGCCGTCGGGGACGCATTGTCGGGGGGATCGGACAAATGGCAACGCTGGCATCGCAAGGCGGCACCGCAAGAGATACGCGGTTCTTTCTGATCATGGCGCTCGCAATGGCGGGCGTGATCATTGCCGGCTTCAGCTTTCACCTGCTGATGGGCCGATCAAGCTTTGCCGAGCCGGTCACCGTCCATCTTCACGGTATCATGTTCATGGGCTGGGTCGGGCTCTATGCGGCGCAGGCGATCACCATCGCGAGCGGCAATGTTGCCCTGCACCACCGGTTGGGGCGACTGGCCTATGTCTTCATTCCGGCCATGATGATCGCAGGGACGGCCGTGATGGTCCATTCGGCGCAGACGCGCGGCGGGCCGTTCTTTTTCGCGATGAACGAATTCGTGATCAGCAATGCGATGGGGCTCTACTGCTTCGGCGGGCTGGCCTTGTGGGCCTTGCGGGTGCGGCGGCATCAGGGCTGGCACCGGCGACTGATGCTGGTGGCGATGAGCATCCTGACCGGGCCGGGCCTTGGCCGCATCATCCCTGCCCCGCTGCTGATCCCCTATGCCTGGCCGATCTCGATCGTGCTGACCTGGATCTTCCCGCTGATCGGAATGTGGGCCGATTGGCGCCGCGATGGCCGGGTACATCGGGCCTATTGGTGGGGCATGGGGATCAATGTCGGGGTTTTCGTGCTCTCGATGCTGCTGGCCTATTCGCAGCCGGGATTTGCCTTCACCGAGTGGCTGGTGGCCGGCACGCCGGGGGCCGAGCGGCCGATGGAAGCTTTCCTCCCGCCGGGCTTCGCCCCGTAACGCTTTTCGCTCGAAAATCGTGCGAGCACGCCTATATCCCGGGGCATATTCAACAGCGGGATCTGCCCCATGAGCTACGTGACCAAAGTCCCCACCGGCGCCGATCTGCTGGCCGAGATCGATCGCTTGCGCAAAGAGCGCAACGCGGTGATCCTCGCGCATTATTACCAGACGCCCGATATCCAGGACATTGCCGACTTCGTGGGCGACAGCCTTGAACTCAGCCGGAAGGCGGCGGCGACCGACGCGGATGTGATCGCCTTCTGCGGGGTCAAGTTCATGGCCGATACCGCAAAGATCCTCTCGCCCCAGAAGACCGTGATCCTGCCGGATATGGATGCCGGATGCAGCCTTGAAGACAGCTGCCCGCCGGAGAAGTTCCGCGCCTTCCGCGAAGCGCACCCCGATCACATCGCGCTCACCTACATCAACTGTTCGACCGAGGTGAAGGCGCTCTCGGACATCATCGTCACCAGTTCCAGCGCCGAGACCATCCTTGCCCAGATCCCGCCCGAGCAGAAGATCATCTTCGGGCCGGACCGGCACCTTGGCGGCTACCTCAGCCGCAAGTTCAACCGCGAGATGCTGCTCTGGCCGGGCGTGTGCATCGTGCACGAGGCCTTCAGCGAAACCGAACTGCTCAAGCTCAAGGAGCAGTACCCCGGCGCGCCCATCGCGGCGCATCCCGAATGCCCGCCGACGATCATCGATCACGCGGATTACGTCGGTTCGACCAGCGGTATCCTGAAATATGCGCAGGAGTTCGAAGGCGACACGCTGATCGTGGCGACCGAGCCGCACATCATCCACCAGATGCAGAAGGCGCTGCCGCACAAGAATTTCATCGGCGCGCCGGGTGCGGACGGCAACTGCTCGTGCAACATCTGCCCCTACATGGCGCTCAACACGATGGAGAAGCTCTACGTGGCGCTCCGCGATCTGGAGCCGCGCATCGAGATCGAGGAAGGCATCCGCCTGAAAGCCAAGCGCAGCCTCGACCGGATGCTGGACATGGCAGGCGGAACCGTGGGCCTGGGTGATCTGGGCAAGGTGCCCTTCAGTGGGGACTAGAGCTTTCGGCGCTGCGGCGCTGATCGCTCTTCTCGCGCACGCCGCGCCCGCATGGGCAGAGGATGGCGCGGTTCCCGAATGCCGCGCGGCCATGGCGGCGCAGTGGCCCGATCTGGTGCGCGCCGATCGCCCCGGCAATCCGCCCGTCATCACGATTGGCACCGCTGCGGTAGTGGAAGAGCCCGCCAATGCACCCACAAGAGATCCGCTTCGCGGCGATCTTGCGAAGCTGGCCGAGATCTGCGCCAAAGACCGGACGGCGCTGGCCGATATCCTGATCCTCGATGCCCAGCGCGCACGCTTTAACGCCGAGCCGCGGCGTGCGCTCGAAGTGCTGGCCCGCGCCGACGTCCAGCCGGGGGATCGCAGCTACGGGCTCTATCAGGCCGAAAGGCTGATGGCCCTGACCATGACCGGCGGGATCAAAGCCGCATGGCCCGCCGTGCTCGACACCCACGAACGGGCGCTGGCAGCATCCGGCTTCAACCTCGAACGCCGCTTCACTGTGCAGGGTATCGCCTTTCGCGCCTATGCCAACGCAGAGCGCGCCAAGGGCTGGCTGCTCATCGGCCTGCGCCCCAATGGCGAGATCGAGACCCTGCGCGCAGGCATCCCCGACTGGGCCGTGCGCTATGCGTTTGAAGGCGACACGCCGCCCTTCGATGTCTCGAACACCCGCTGCACCATCAGCGGCCAGTATTTCGAGGACGGCGGCGCGACATTCGACGAGCGCATGAACCTCGACGCGATCATCGCCATTCTCGAGGCGAACTACGCCAACCCCGAGCGGGACGGCAACGCTGACGAGCGCCCCGGCATCCCCGACTTCTGCCCCAATCTGAAGGACATGCTGCCCGCCTTTGGGCCAGTGCTGGAGTTTCTCGGCACGGAGTATCGCGAAAAGAGCGCCGGCTATTCCGAGCTCGACCTTCAACTGGCGCTGCAAAGCGAGGACGAGGCGGAGCGCGCGGCGGCGGCCGATTACCTGCTCGATCACCCCGATGCGGCCGATCCGATGAACCTCATCTACGCGGTCACCGCCCTCATAGAACGCGGCGACATGGAGCGGGCGACCTTCTGGTATTTCATCTGGCAGACCCGCACCCGCCCATGGATGGCGGCCGACAGCAACATCGCCCAGCTGCGCGGCGCGCTGGCTTCGGGCGTGGGGCCGGTGGTGCTCGAATGGGTGGGCAGCGATTACGATGCGATGATGGCGCTTTGGCGGCGCGCAATCCGCTACGAATTGCAGTTTCCGCTCTACAAACGCGCCCCTCAAGGTGTGAAGGCGAAGGACTGGGCGCGGATGATCGCCGAGGCGCGCGACCAGAATAGTGAGGCGAACATGCTGGCCGACTTCCCCGCCAAGGCCGATTACGAAGCCAAACGGCAAGAGAACGGCCTCAACGTTGGCCCGTGGATCAACCCCGGCAGGCCGCTTAAGGACGAGTGGCGCTAGGTCAGGCCTTCGCCCGGCTCACCGCCAGCGCTGCGCCGACCAGCATCATGCCGACGATATCCATCCCTGACAGCACCTCGCCGAACGCCAGCCAGCCGTAGATCGAGGCGACCGCGGGCTGCGTCAGCAGGGCAAGGCCGACCACCAGCGGAGGGAAGTATCTGAGCGCGAACACCATCAGCCCCTGTCCGACCAGCTGGCTGAGGACGAACAGGCCGATGACCGGCCCCCAAGTCTGCGGCCACACCGGCTCGCCGAGTGCCAGCGCGATGGCGAGGAGCACCGGCGCGCCAAAGATGCTCACCCAGACCAGCAGGCTCCACGAGCCGAAGGCACTGCGGGCGTTCTGCAAGGTGAGGAGATAGACCGCGTAAAGCAGCCCCGCCGCGGCCGAGAACAGGTCACCGATCAGGGTCTCGTGGCTGATTTCGAGGCTACGCCCCATCAGGATGGCAGCGCCTGCCAGTGCGAAGACGATCGCCAGCGTCTCGAGCCGCCCGGGAAGGGTGCGGGCGATGATGAAGCCCCAGAAGAGCAGCACGATCGAGCCGGCATTGCCGAACAGCGTGGCATTGCCGATCCGCGTCATCTCGATGCCGATGTGCCAGCTGGCGAGATCCAGCGCGAAGGTGACAGCGCCGAGCGCCACAAGGGCGAGGGTCTTGCCGGGCATCCCCGTCAGCCGCTGGCCATTGGCCCGCGCCAGCAGCACCATGAAGGGCAGCGCCAGAAACAGCCGCCAGAAGCCCGCCGCTACCGGACCGGTATCCGCCACCCGCACGAACCACGGCCCGATCGCCAGCGCCACATTGCCGCCGAACAGCGCGAACAGCAGCAGCCACGCCGCCGGGCGTGTCTCGTGGGGAACAACTTCTTCTTGGGGCGCACCCTCATTTTCCATGCTTGCGCCCTAGCCGCGCGCGCCCCAAGTGGATAGCCAATCAAAACTGACCGATGAGGATTACCCACAAATGCACGACGCTCTGTTCCAGCCGCTCCAGATGGGCGCGCTCCACGCGAAGAACCGCATCCACATGGCCCCGCTCACCCGTGGGCGCGCGGCCGAGCCGATGTTCGTGCCCAACGAATTGATGGCGCTCTATTATCGTCAGCGTGCAGGCGCGGGCATGATCCTGACCGAAGCCACGGGCATCAGCACCGAAGGTCTTGGCTGGCCCTCGGCGCCCGGTATCTGGAGCGACGAGCAGACCGAAGCCTGGAAGGCGACCACCAAGGCGGTGCACGAGGAAGGCGGCCTCATCGTCATGCAGCTGTGGCACATGGGCCGCATCGTGCATCCCTACTTCCTCGGCGGCGAGCCGCCTTTCTCGGCGAGTGCCACGCAGGCGCCGGGCGAGGCCCACACGCCGACCGGCAAGGCTCCCTATGCCGTCGCGCGCGAAATGACTCACGAGGATATCAAGCGCACCATCGGCGATTACCGCCGCGCCGCTGAAAACGCCAAGAAGGCGGGCTTCGACGGGGTCCAGCTGCACAGCGCCAATGGATACCTTGTCGACCAGTTCCTGCGCGACAAGACCAACCTGCGCACCGACGAATATGGCGGCTCGCCCGAGAACCGCACCCGCTTCATGCGCGAGATCCTCGAAGCGCTGATCGACGTGTGGAGCGCGGACCGCGTCGGCATCCGCCTCTCGCCCAATGGCGATTCGCAAGGCACCGATGACAGCAACCCCGCCGCAACCTTCGGTGCTGCTGCCAAGGTGTGCGAGGAACTGGGCCTCGCCTTCGTCGAACTGCGCGAACCCGGGCCGGACGGCACTTTCGGCCAGACCGATGTACCCAAGCAAAGCCCGCTGATCCGCCAGATCTACACCGGCAAGCTGATCCTCAATTCGGACTACACTGCGGAACAGGCCGAGGCCGATGTGACGAGCGGCAAGTGCGACGCGGTGAGCTTTGGCCGCCCCTATATCTCCAACCCCGATCTCGAAAAGCGGATCGCGGCAGGCGCGCACTGGAACCCGAACAAGGACGTGCCCAAGAGCTGGTACTTCCCGATCCCCGAAGGCTACGTCGACTACCCGACCCTTGCAGAGGAGCAGGCCGAAGCCGCCGAGTAAGCGGCGCGGCCTTACTGGACGTTGGCGGGGGCCGGGGCAGCAGGGGCTGCTTCGGCCCCTTCGCTTGTCGGGGTGCCTTCGACGCCCTCGGCCTGATCGACTTCGGGCTGTTCAGCATCGAGATCGGTTGGCGCGGGGCCCTGACGCGGGGCGAGCGGGGCCTGCGATTCCAGCTGTTCCAGCGGGATCATCGCATCGCTGATGGTGCCGCCCTGCACCTCGCCCGCAGCCGCGTCGCCCTGCTTGGCGGGCGCGCCTGGCGCGTCCGAACAGGCGGCGGTGGCCAGCAGGGCCAGAGCAAGGCAACGAGCGCGCATCATCGGCAAGCCCTTTTCGCTGCCGCATCGAGCCCGTCAAGGAAATCATCGCGCGTCGCCAGCAGGGCCGCGTCCCATTCCTCTGCTGAAACCGCATGGCCCAGCTTCGCCATGCTGGTGACGCCAAATTCGGCAATCCCGCAAGGCACGATCCCGCCGAAATGCGTGAGGTCCGGATCAAGGTTCACCGAAAAGCCGTGCATCGTCACCCAGCGCCGCACGCGCACGCCGATGGCGCCGATCTTGGCTTCCGATCCGTCGATATCGCGGGTCCAGATGCCGACCCGCCCCTCGGCCCGCCAGCTTTCCACCCCGAAGGTGCGAAGCGTCGCTATCACCCAGCCTTCGATCGCATGGACGAAACAGCGCACGTCCTTGCCGCGGCGGTTCAGATCCAGCACCAGATAGCCGACCCGCTGGCCCGGCCCGTGATAGGTGTAGCGCCCGCCGCGTCCGGTCGCGACCACCTCGAAGCGCGGGTCGACCAGTTCGGACGGGTCGGCGCTTGTGCCGGCGGTATAGACCGGCGGGTGTTCGAGCAGCCAGATCAGCTCGTCTGCCTCGCCGCTCGCAACCGCCTGATTGCGCGCCTCCATTGCCGCCAGCGCCTCCCCGTAGGGAACCGGCTGCGTCTCGCGCCGCCATTCGGGCAGCGGCGACCTCTCGGTTTGGGGAGCAGTGCTTGCCATGATGCTCCGGTGGGGGCATTGAACGCGCATATCAAGAGGCGATTGCGTATCGCCCTTTCAGCCGGGGATCGGACAGCAACATGGCAAACATCAAGCTCGACATGGGAAAGGCGTGGACACAGACCACGGCGCTGATCGGGGCCAACAAGGACACGATCTCGGCCATCGCCGGCTTGTTCTTCTTCCTGCCGACCTTTGCCGCCGCTCTGCTGCTGCCCGAAACGAGCACCACCATTCCTGTCGCCGGCCAACGCCAGGGCGGCGATCCGGAGGTGGCGATGCAGCAGGCGATCGATCAGATCACCGCGCTCTATGCCGATAACTGGCCGGTGCTGCTGGCGATCAGTATCGCGGGCTTCATCGGTTCCCTCAGCCTGCTCGCCCTGCTGACCGACAAGGGTCGCCCGACCGTGGGCGAGGCGCTGGGGCAAGGCATCCGCTCGATCCCGACCTACATCGCCGCGCAGATCATCAGCGCGCTGGCCGCAGGGGTGGTGGTGGGCCTTCCGCTGGGCCTGATGGCCGCACTCGCTCCGCCCGCCGTCACCGCGACCGCCGGGCTCGCGCTGATCGTGCTGGTGATCTACCTGTTCGTGAAATTCTCCCTGATCGCTCCGGTGATCGCCATCGATCAGGAGCGCAATCCGATCGCCGCCATGTCCCGCTCGTGGCGGCTGACCAAGGGCAACTCGGTGCGCATCTTTGCCTTCATCGTGCTGCTGTTTGCGGTGATCGTGATCATCGGTGCGCTGGTGCAAGGGGTGCTGACGCTGATTCTCTCGGCGATCGGCGGACAGGTGGAGGCCATCGGCGTCGGGCTGGTGAGCGCGCTGGTCAACACGGTGATGACGGTGATCTTCCTCGTCGTGATCGCGTCGATCCATCGCCAGTTGTCCGGCGGCACGCCCGAAAAGATTGCCGAAGCCTTCGAATAGGCTCTGACCGCCCGCGCATCATGGCCGAAACCGACCCGCATCTGACGCCGTCTGCGCAAAAGGCGCCCGCTACCGGTGCTATCCCGCCCGCGCGCATGGCGCTGCTGTTCACTGTCATGCTGGTGACCGCGGCGGGCAACACCGCGATGCAATCGGTGATGCCCTCGATCGGCACCGCGCTGAAGGTGCAGGATGTGTGGATCAGCCTCGCCTATAGCTGGTCGGCGCTGCTGTGGGTGGTGTGCGCGCCGTTCTGGGCGCGGCGCTCGGACAAGCGCGGGCGCAAGGCGATGATGGCGCTCGGCCTCGCCGGCTTCATCGTCTCCTTCGTGCTATGCGGCGCGGCCTTGTGGGCGGGCCTTGCGGGATGGATGGGCGCGTTCTGGACGCTCGCCGCCTTTGCCGC
The DNA here is from genome assembly GCA_903934325.1 of uncultured Alphaproteobacteria bacterium. Lineage (GTDB taxonomy): Bacteria > Pseudomonadota > Alphaproteobacteria > Sphingomonadales > Sphingomonadaceae > Erythrobacter. The sequence continues at coordinate 10,923 of CAIZNH010000007.1, forward strand.
CGCGCGCAGCCTTTATGGCGGGTTCGGCAGCGCTGCGCCCCCGGCGGTGCAAGCCTATGTCGCCTCGCGCACGCCCCGCGCCGAACGCACCCAGGCGCTCTCGCTGATTGCATCGAGCTTCGGACTCGGCACCGTGATCGGCCCGGCGCTGGCCCCGCTGATGGTGGTGCCTTTCCTCGGCATCGGGCTGACGGGACCGTTCATCGCCTTTGCCGCCATCGGCGTGGTCGCGTTGGTGCTGCTGCGCTGGCGGCTGCCCAATGACGAGCCGCAATTCGCCGCGCGCGGGGACGCTGCCCCCTATTCAAGCCCGTCGGGCGCGCCGAGCGATCCGCAGGATACGCTCGATGCCGAGGCTGCGGGCAAGCCGCCGCGTCTCAGCTGGCGTGACCCGCGCCTGAGGCCCTGGGTCTTCGCAGGCTTCTTCGGCGGTCATGCGCAGGCGATGGTGCTGGGGATCTCGGGCTTTCTGGTGCTCGACAGGCTGGGCCTGCGCGATACGCCGACCGAAGGCGCAGGGCCGGTTGGCCTCGTATTGATGAGCGGCGCGATTGCCACTTTGCTCGCGCAATGGGGCCTGATCCCGCGCTTCGACCTCGGCCCGCGCGCAGCGACGCTGTGGGGCATTGCGACGGCTGCTTTCGGCACCATGGTGCTGGCAGTGGCGGACGACCTGCATCTGATTGCGCTGGGCTATGCCATCGCTTCCCTCGGCTTCGGGCTGTTCCGTCCGGGAACCACAGCGGGCACCTCGCTGGCGGTCACGCGCGCCGAGCAGGGGCAGGCGAGCGGGATCGTCGCGTCACTGGCCGGGGCGAGCTATATCTACGCACCTGCGCTCGGCGTGTGGCTCTACGGCCATTCCAATTGGCTGGGTTTCGGCCTGATCGTCGCCCTGTGCGCCGCCGTGCTGCTGCACGGGTGGACGGGCCTTCAGGCGGACCGGGAACTGACGCGCTCCTGATTTGCGGGCCCGCCTCCGCGGGCCCGCAAAACTAGAGCACCTCCAGCACCACATCCTGCGGTCGGCACAGGCGCACGCCCTTGTCGGTCTCGACCAGCGGGCGTTCGATCAGCACCGGGTTGGCGACCATCGCGGCCAGTACCGTCGCATCGTCGGCATCAGGCAGACCGCGTTCTGCGGCATCGGTGCCGCGCAGACGCAGGCCCTGCTGCGGGGTGATCCCGGCATCGCGATAGAGCTGGGCGAGCTTTTCCGCGCTCGGCGGGGTCTTGAGATACTCCACCACCGTCACCTCGACGCGGCTCAGGTTCTCGAGGATCGCAAGCGTCTTCCTCGACGTGCCGCAAGCCGGATTGTGCCAGATCGTCGCCTTCATGCCGTGTTCCTGAAACTGCCAGAGTTTGATGCGGAGTAAGCCCTTGCGCAGAGATTCGCTACAGATTGATGATAATCAATTTCATTGCGCTTCATGGGTTGCAGTTGCGAGTGAGTTGCAATATCTCGCCCGCAAGACACGAAAGGCACTCCATGATTCTCGCCCAAGCGCGCACCATCCTTGCCCTCGGATGCGCCACCCTTGCCTTCCCCGCCCTCGCCGAAACCGCGCCTGCCGAGGCTGCGACCGAGGCGACCAAGGGTACGAGCAAGAGCACCGAGCAGGGCCTTTCGACCTCCGCTCTCGCCGCCACAACCACCGCCCAGCCCGCGACCGAGATCGTCGTGGTGGGCGAGGCCCAGGATGCCGAGGCCATCGCCGGCTCCTTCGGCAAGGTGACCAACGATGACTTGCGCCGCAGCCGCGTGCTCAATGTCAATGACGCGCTGCGGCAGGTGGCGGGCGTCTTCGCGCGGGACGAGGAAGGCGCCGGGATGCGCCCCAATATCGGTATCCGCGGCCTCAACCCGGTGCGTTCGACCAAGGTGCTGCTGCTCGAAGACGGCATTCCGCTCGGCTATGCGCCCTATGGCGACAATGCAGCCTATTACCACCCGCCGATCCAGCGCTTCACATCGGTCGAAGTGCTGAAAGGCGCAGCGCAAGTGCGCTTCGGCCCGCAGACCATCGGCGGGGTGGTCAACTACATCACGCCCGACGTGCCGGATGAATTCACCGCACGCGGGACCGTCGCAGGGGGCAACCTCGATCAGCTGATGCTTGACGGACAGGTCGGCGGCAAGCTGCTGGGCGGCGGGGTGCTGGTCCACGTCAACCACAACCAGACCGATGGCAACCGCGACAACCAGTCGATGAAGTTCACCGACATCTTCATCAAGGGTGCGTGGGAGCTGGGCGCAAGCCACGGCCTGACGATCAAGCTGTCGCGATTTACCGAGGACAGCGAAGTCACCTACTCGGGCCTGCGCCGCGACGAATTCGCTGCCAATCCGCGCGGCAACATCTTCATCAATGACGAATTCCAGACCGAACGGCTCAATGCCACCATCGCCCACCGCTGGGATCTGGCCGAGCACCTGACCCTTCGCACCACCGCCTATTACCACTACTTCACGCGCGACTGGTGGCGGCAATCCTCGAACTCGGGCCAGCGCCCGAACGATGCCAGCGACCCGACCTGCGGCGGGCTCGCCAACCTGCTGACCACTTGTGGCAATGAAGGCCGCCTGCGCGATTACGACACCTACGGGATCGAGACCCGCCTTGCCATCGAACACGCACTGCTGGGGATCGGGGGCGAGACCGAAATCGGCGTGCGCTATCACGAGGAGCGCCAGACCCGCCGCCAGTGGAACGGCGATACGCCTCACGCCCGCACCCCCGGCACCAGCGTCAACGCCGGTGTGCGCGAGAACAACGAGCGCGACGCCAACGCCTTCTCCGCCTTCATCCAGTCGCGCTTTGTGATCGGCAACTTCGCCCTGACCCCGGGCGTGCGCGGCGAGTTCATCGACTTTGCCCGTCGCAATCTGCCAATCGACGTGCTGGTTGGCGGGCGGCCCTCGGGCGCTGTCACCGCCCCCACGATTGGCAGCCAGAGCCTCGACAAGGTGCTGCCCGGTCTCGGGGCGACCTGGGATATTGCCGAGAACGTAACGCTCTACGGCGGCGTCCACCGCGGCTTTGCACCCCCGCGTGTCGAGGACATCATCACCGCGGCGGGCGGCTCGGTCGATCTCGGCGCGGAGCTCAGCTGGAATTACGAATTCGGCATTCGCGGCGAAGTGCTGCCCGGTCTCAATGCCGATGCGACCATCTTCGTGATGGATTTCCAAAACCAGATCGTCGCCCAGTCGGTCGCCGGCGGGGTCGGGGCGACGTTGACCTCGGCGGGCGAAACGATGCACCGCGGCGGCGAGCTGGCGCTCAACGCCTCCTCGCGCGCGGCGGGCCTTACCGAAGGCGATACCGATATCTTCGCGCGGCTTGCTGTCACCTGGGTGGCGGACGCTGAGTACAACAGCACCCGTATCGCCAACGCGCCGTGCTTTGACGGGGCCACCACCGGCACGCTGGTCGCAACCGGCGCTGGCCCGGTGCCTTGCGGCGTTGCCCGCAATGTCGAAGGCAATCGCCTGCCTTACTCGCCCGAGTGGCTGGTGTCGGGCGCAATCGGGGTGGAGCACAAGGGCTTCACCGGCCAGATCGAGATGGTCAGCCAGTCCTCGATCTTTGCCGACGACGTAAACCTCATTCCCGTCACGCCCGATGGCCAGCGCGGGCTGATCCCGGGCTGGACCCAGTTCAATGTCGCCGCCTCATACGGCCCGCCGGAGGGCAAGTGGGAGGTGTTCGCGACCGCGCGCAACCTCTTCGACCGGCTCTACATCACCGATCGCGCGCGCGGCATCCTGCCGGGCCAGCCGTTCACCATTCAGGTCGGCGTGACGTTCAGGCTTTGAGGGGGCAGCCCCCCGCCCCGGCTCGCTTATTCCGGCTTCACCACCCGCAGCGCGGGGACGGCTTTTGCCGCGTCCTCGGGACTGATGCCGGGCGCAGGCGCGGCGCTGATGCTTTCGCTGCGCTGCGCCACGCGGCCAGCCTGCTCCACCGCGTTGATCAGCCGGGGATAGACCCCGCAGCGGCAGATATTGGGGATTGCCCCCTCGATCTCCTCGCGGGTGGGGGCCGGATTGCGCTGGATCAGCGCAGCCGCAGCGATGACGATCCCGGGGGTGCAATATCCGCACTGGATCGCCTGCTGCGCCACCATGGCCTGTTGCACCGGATGCGAGCGATCGCGGCTCAGCCCCTCGATCGTAGTGATGATCCGCCCCTCGGCCTCGGCCAGCGTGATCTTGCACGATCTGAGCGCAACCCCGTCAACCAGCACCATGCAGGCCCCGCCGCATTCGCCGCCGCCACAGGCCTTGGTGCCGGTGAGGTTCATCGCCTCACGCAGCGCGTAGAGCAGCGGCATGCGCGGATCGAGATCGAACTCGACCGGCCGCTCGTTGACGGTCATGCGCGACATTGTGCTGCCCTTTTAGCGGCTTAGCTGCGCCAGCTGTCGTCGATCTTGTCGACCCGGCGCTTCCACGCCTCGAAGTCGAACATCCCCGCGCCGCCCTGCCCGCTCATCACGGAAAGATCGCGCTGGTGCACATCGACCACGCTCTGCGGGACGAGGTTGGGGTTGCCCATCGAAAGCGTTGCCACCTGGATCTCGCAGGCGCGCTGCAAGGCCCACATCTTCACGAACATGCCCTGGATGGTGCGATCCATCACCACGGGGCCGTGGTTGCGCAGCATCAGGATGGTGTGATTGCCGAGGTTCTGCACCAGCCGCTCGCCTTCCTCGGGGCGCACGGTGACGCCCTCGAAGTCGTGATAGCCGATCTGGCCCTGGAAGTTGCAGGCGTAGAAATTGATTGGCAGCAAGCCGTCCTTGTGGCTCGCCACAGCCATGGTCGCGGTGGTGTGGACATGGCAGATCGCGTCCGCACGCTCGCCCAGATGCTTGTGGAAATAGGCGTGCTGGGTGAAGCCCGCCTTGTTCACCATATAGGGCGAGCCGCCGACATTATTGCCCTCGACATCGATCTTCACGAGGTTCGATGCGGTGACTTCGGAATAGAGCAGGCCGAAGGGGTTGATGAGGAAGGTGTCCTTCTCCCCCGGCACCTTCAGCGAGATGTGGTTGTAGATCGATTCCGACCAGCCGAGGTGATCGAAAATGCGGTAGCAAGCCGCAAGATCAAGCCGCGCCTGCCACTCTTCCTTGCTGCACTCGATCGTCGGTTTGAGCTGGGTTGCCATGGCCTGTTCCTCTCCGTCTGCTGTTGCCCTGCGCTATCGCATGGGCAGGGAATGCTTTGCAAGCCGCGCGCGAGGCGGCTACGCCTTACGCCACATGAACGCATCCGCCCCTCCGCTTGCCAAACTGGTCAGCGGCTCCATTCCCCGCCACCTCGTCAACCAGACGCTGCCGGCTGTGATCGGTGTGGCGGCGATCATGTCGATCGGGATCGTCGATGCCTATTTCATCGGCCAGTTGGGGAGCGCACCGCTGGCCGCGATCAGCTTCATCTTCCCGGTTGCCGTCGCCAGCACCTCGCTGGGGGTGGGCGTGATGGTCGGGATCAATTCGGTGGTGGCCCGGGCGCTTGGCGAAGGCGACCATGCAAGCGCCGAGCGGCGGGCCAGTTTCGGCATCCTTTTCGCGGCCCTGATCGGCGTGGTGATGGGCCTTTCCTTGTGGCTCGCAATCGAGCCGATCTTCGCCGCGATGAATGCGCCCGCGCACCTCATGCCGCTGATCCACGCTTACATGACGCCCTATGCCGCAGGCTTCCCCTTCAGCCTTGCAATCATGGGCTTCAACGGCGTGCTACGAGGGCAAGGCGAAGCCAAGCGTACCAGCACGGTCAGCACCACCTATGCCGCCGCCAACTGGGTGTTGAACCCGATCCTGATCACCGGAGCGCCCGAGATTTTGGGCGGGTTCGAGGGCTTCGGGATCGCCGGATCGGCCTATGCCACGGTGATCGGCTGGGGCATCGGCGTTGTGACGGCGATGGTGCTGCTGCGCGGCACCAGCCTGCCCTTCCGCCTCGGTGCCTTGCGCGATTGCGACCTAATCGATCCCGCCCGGGCGATCATCAAGGTCGGCCTGCCAGCCGCTTTTTCGAATGCGATCAATCCCCTGGGCCTCTCGATCCTGACCGCCCGCGTGGCGCTGGAGGGCGAGGCGGCGGTGGCGGGCTTCGGCGCGGCAGGCCGTTTGCAAAGCTTCGTGATCGTCCCGCTGCTCGGCCTGTCCGGCGCAATCGGCGCGATTGTCGGGCAGAACTGGGGCGCGGGCCGCCATGACCGGGCGCGCGAGGCGGCGCTGTGGGCGGCGGGGTTCTGCATCGTCTGGGGCCTGCTGGTGGCGGGCGCGATGATGGCCGCAGGGCGCAGCTTTGCGACCGTCTTCACCGATGATCCCGCCGTGATTGCCGAGTTCGCCCGCTACCTCCAGATTGCCGCCTGGGGCTATGCCGGGTTCGGCCTGCTGATCGTCGGCAACGGCATCATGAACGCGGTCGACAAGGCGAGCTTTGCGCTGCTGCAATCGGTCGCCCGCGTGTTCTGCGTGATGCTGCCGACCGCGCTCATTCTGCAACCATCGATGGGAAGCAGCGCGATCTACACCGCAGAGCTGGCCGCCAACCTGTTCGGCGCGGTTTCGGCGGTGGTGCTGGTGCGCCATGTCTTTGTGCAAAAACAGCCCGCTTGGGCCCCGCGCTAGGCGTTCATTAACCAACCTGCCGCATAGAGTGCGCCCGTATGCACAAGGGGCGCAAACCGCATGGATGATCTGCTGGCGGATTTCATCGCCGAGACCCGTGATCTGCCCCCTTCTGAGTGGCCCAATTTCTATTTTAGAATTGGTCACGAAGGAGGAATGGAATGGCGAGGAAGCACAAGCCGGAAGAAATCATCGGCAAGCTGCGTGAAGCGGAGATCGTGCTGGCACAGGGTGGG
>CAIZNH010000008.1 GCA_903934325.1 uncultured Alphaproteobacteria bacterium
TCCCACCCTGTGCCAGCACGATCTCCGCTTCACGCAGCTTGCCGATGATTTCTTCCGGCTTGTGCTTCCTCGCCATTCCATTCCTCCTTCGTGACCAATTCTAAAATAGAAATTGGGCCACTCAGAAGGGGGCAGATCAGAGAGCTGCCACATCCTTTTCGCATCGTGCAGCCTCAATGGCCCGCTTCGCAGCCCTGACCGGATCGCTCTGATCGAGGCAATGTGCCGCGATTGCGTTGGCCGGGTTAAGCAAGGCCCCCGCGATTTGTTCCGCCATCAGCCCGCGGCGCAAGGCCTCGCAGGCGAAGGCGAATGTGTCGTCGCTGCGGTCAGACCCCTTTGGCCTATCGATCATGGCCCTCAGGCCGTCGTCTGACGCTAAACCAAGGCTATCGGCGCTGACTATCGCCCATTCGCCCAGCTCGAAGTCAGCCCTGCCCTCCCGCGCCTTTTCTGGGACCGACGGAAACGCTGCCATCAAACCTGCGACGCTGTGGACTGAGCCGTCGTCCTCGGCCTCGATGCTGGCGAGAGCCGGAACGCGACCGAGGCGCTGCTTCTGCTGGTTCGGGTAGTTGATCAGCCCCGGGACGCGCAGCAGGCGGGAGGCATCCTGTGTTCCGTCATCGCCGCCAAGGCCTGCGATAAGCCTCCTATTGATCTCCTCGGCCTGCGCGATGCTAATGCCTTGATCGGCCCTCCAAAGCGCCTGCCAGCCATTCCCTGACCAGATGATAACGCTTGGTGCTGCCGCCATCAGCCTATCATATGCGGCCTCGCGCTCGTGGTGTGTGAAAGCTGCGCTACCCTTGGGCGGATCGATGTCTAAGTGGAGGAACCTGACCGCAGTGACATCAGCCTTCGACGCCCGCTTGTTAAGCCCGGCTCGAATGAGATTGACCGCAAAGTATACGTTAAGGCCTTCGCCATTGCACATGAGCGCCCAAGCCAGCGCTTCCTCAACGTTCTCACCGAAATCGCGGCCGACCACTGGCTGGCGCCCCTTCGGGTCAATCGTCGTCAAGTGGATCTGACCCTGCAATGTCTTTTCAAAAAATTCGCGAATGTCCTGAGGGTTCGCGACGGAGTTTGTGCGCGCCTTCATTGGCTTGCCTCCGCGAAGGCCACCAGCGTGTCGAACACATCGCCGTTGCGAAGATAGACTCGCCCGGTCGCTGCATCGTGGATGGCGAAATCCGCATCCACAATGTGGCCCCACTCGAAGTGCATACGCGTCAAATCGACCGGGACGCGGCGATAGCGGCACTCGCCCCAATAGATGATGGGGACAAGTGAGATTGTGCCATCGCTTGCGCGGCGCAGCACGGTCAAATTTGGGTTCGAATTCGAAATAAAGAAATTCACATCAGTTCTCCAGTAAGCTGGACAACCGGCTGTCTTTAAGGGTATATTCCCCAAGCCGCTAAAGCCTCGGTTCCCCTTGGGAGCCGGGGTTTTTTACTTTGCGGTGTCGGTCACGAGGTCACCGGCGATAAGCGCGCGAAGGTTCTCGGCGGGGATTATGGTTCGCCCGCCCACCCGCGTTACGCGCAACCGCCCTGCGGCGATGTGATTGTAGATGGTGGTTCTGCCCAGACTTGACGCCTGACAGGCCTCGCGGATGCTGTAGCCCAGCTTTTGTGAATAGTGTTCCATTGCTGCTTTTCCATACAGCAACTCGCAAAGGCGGATGTGCCCGGTCGCTGTAGGACAGTGTCAAACAGGAGACCGTTCCGCCGAAAATCAGGGCTTATGGAGAAAATTTTTCTGGCACGCGCTCAGATAGCTGACTTCCTAGCAATCTCTTTGCAAAATCTAGCGGCGCACGTTTTGCGTTTTCGGCGTTCATAAGGATGTCGAATACTATGCGGTCGTATGATTGCGATCCAACGGAACGATTGACCCGTTCCCTTATCTCCCGCATGTTTGTCGGCGTCGGATTAATCGGCCAATTCGATTTCTTAACCAACTTTGCGGCTTCAACAGTTGCAGGCCCAACATACGGATATTTGCCTTCTTTCTTGAAATGAAGCACGCAGCATTGGGTTATCACGGCCAGTTGACCTTCGATAACTAATTGGCCGATAGATGCTGGAGGCGCCCCAGTCTTTGCCCTTCGCCCCTGCTGCAATAGCGGGTTTGAAGCGCCACGATCGACATCAATCATCGCCTCTGCAACCCCCGCTAACGGCTTCAAAATGGCATGAGGGAAACCTTGCCCGGCGAAGAAGTCGATGGCGTGCAAAAGGGCATTATAAGCGCCAAGCCGACCGCCATCGCCCTGATGATCGAATATCGCTTTCGCAATTGCCAGCTGCACCTGAACCTCATTGAGCGCACTTTCGTAGGGCTGGGCCGCAGCAGACCTTGTTAGGAGGTCGGTCTGCAATTCTATCGTGCCATCACTATTTGGGCTTCGCACCGATTTTGTGACCTGCAGCTTGCGACCGCTCATGCCGCACCTCGGATCATCTTCACGTTGTCACCAGCCACGGCACCGCCCGTGGCGCAATACGCAGCCCAATCGGCCATAAGCCGCCGCCGCTTCTCGAATAGATCGCCGCGCCGATAGGCCCGCTCCACGGCGTTGCTGATGGTATGCGCCAGCGCCATCTCGGCAACCTCGTGCGAATAGCCGGTGCATTCCGCCGCCCAATCACGGAACGCGGACCTGAAACCGTGAACCGTAACGTCCTGATTCATGCGGCGAAGCAGCATCGCCATGGCCATGCCTGACAGCTTCTCCCTTTGCGCGCCGGGAAACAGGTATTTCCCGCCCAGCTGCTGCGTTTGCTCCAGTATCGCCACCGCACGCGGGGACAGGGGAACTCGGTGCTCCTTGCCCGCCTTCATCCGCTCGGCTGGGATCGTCCAAACCGCCTTGGCCAGATCGACCTCGCTCCACTCGGCAGCGATTACCTCGCCGGTTCGTGCGGCGGTGAGAATGACAAACTCCAGCGCCAGTGCCGCAACCGCCTTGCGCTCTTGGAGCTGCTTCACGAAGGCGGGGATCGCTTCATAGGGCATTGCCTTGTGATGGCCGCGTGACAGCTTCGTGCGGGCGGGGAGGATTTGCGCCAAGTGTCCGCGCCAGCGGGCGGGGTTTTCGCCCTGCCGGTATCCGCGCGCCTTGGCGCTATCGAGCACAGTTTCAATCCGGCCCCGCAACCGGCTGGCAGTCTCGGGAACCTCGCGCCAGATCGGCTCCAGCACCTTGAGCACGTGCGGGGTATCGACCTCGGCAACCGGCAGATCGCCAATCACCGGATAGGCATAGTTCTTGAGGGTGTTTTCCCATTGCTGGCGGTGCTTGGCATTGCGCCAGCTTTCCTTGTTCGCCGCGATATGGGTTTCAGCCATCGCCTTGAAGGTAATTCCGGCGACCTTTGCCGCCTGCTCTGCCGCCTTCGCCTCGGCCTCGGAACGTTGCCGTTCCTCAAGCGGATCAATGCCCGCCTTGACCTTGAGGCGCAGCGCAGTCGCCAAATCGCGGGCATCGGCAAGCGATATGCCGCCCGGACCAGCCGGACCTAGGCCAAGGTCCCGCGACTTGCCCTTGAGCATGAACCGATAAACCCAAGAGCGCGCGCCTGTATCTTTCACGAGCAAGTGCAGCCCACCGCCATCGGCATGGCGCCCAGGCTTTGCATTCTTCACCGTCATTACCGTCAGTGCATTGTGAAGCTTACGCGGCATCTGCCCTCCTATCGGGGAGCGCATCCGCCTAACGAAACAATTTGTCCGCCAAAGCTGTCGTTCCCACAAAAGCTCCCTGATGATAGCCCGGTTTTATGGGAACGCAATGGGACGCTTTCGGACGGGTAGTGACGGAATCCCCTCTAGTAACCTAAATTCTCGAGGGTCGTGCGACTGCGGTGGGGTGCATTTGGACTATAGTTTGTAGGACACCCTCTCCGCCAACGCACCGAGTTGCGAAACAAACTGTCTCCCCCGACCATCGTCAGTGGGCATGACCTCTTGAAAACCGTTGAATTTCGGTTGCTTCTGAGCGGAATGGCTCTCCACTGCCGCTTCACCACCCACAGGCCGTGAGTTGGAAAAACCGCCCGCCTACCGAGAGCGCCACGAACTCTATCATTTGTCCGACAGCCTAAAGCCCCAGAAATCTGGCATTTTCACCGACCGAACCCCTTCGTTCGAGGTTCGGTCGACACGATGTTCTCGCTGTCTGCGACGACCTACGCCACTGGCGTAGCTCGGATCAAAAATGGCAGGCAGCGATCAAGCATCGGTCACAGTGATAAAAGGCCTTCAAGGCCAGGATCGCTCTTCCACTGCCACAACCGCTCTAAATGCCCTCTGTCGGCAGGCACCGTGACGCGTGGCTCATTGCGACGCAATGGGGAGTTAGATGTTGCATAAATGCTATGTAGCATCTATGCTACATTCATGAGCCGTCCAAAAGAAGATGCCCTCTTCAACCGCATTGAGGTCTTGCGCATCGCGCAGGGCCTGTCCCGCCAGCAGTTGGCCGACGCGGTTGGGGTGCACTACCAGACGATCGGATACCTCGAACGTGGAGAGTACAGCCCAAGCCTGACGCTGGCGCTGCGCCTGTCCGAGGTGCTCGGACATCCGGTGGAATCCCTCTTCTCTGTACGGCCTTTCCAATAGGAAGGAGCATGCCATGAAAGATGCAGATAAGGGCCCGAAGGATCGCTTCTACTGGCAAGAAGGCGTCACCCGTGGGGAAGTGGCGCGAGCTTTATCAGATCGTAGGTCGTCGCCCCTGCGTCGGCAGGGGCCCAGACGTCTGTTGGTGCTGAGCGCGGCTCTCGTGATGACGGCGTTGGCGCTCACAGTCTTAATCAACGACACTAAGTTTCGAACCTACTCGGAAGTTATCTTGATGGTGTTGGGATTGATCCTTTACGCATTCCTACGACAATCCGTTCGACTGATTTCTGAGGCACCGGACGAGTTACTCGATGAACGACAAATCGCCTTGCGCGATGCCAACTACAGTTTGGCCTATCGCAGCCTTGTCCCATTGATTTACGCATACGGCGCACTGCTGGCTGTGATCACGACAGGCGGTTGGTTGCACGACTACATTAACAGTCGCTTTTGGATGGGTATTGCATTGTCGTACATCCTGTGCGGCGCAAGCCTCCCGGCGATGCTCTTAGCTTGGAACATGCCCAGCGAGCCTGAGGATGAGCCCTTTGAGCAGCTGGCAAACGATCCATCCTGACCGTTGGCTGACGCGAATTCTTGCCGCTTTGCGCCCCTACGAATCTTAAGCGCAGAGCGTTAGTGAAAAAGCAGAGACGAACCCGAAGAGCGCTTCCGGTCAAAGTGAGAGTATCGGAAACTAACGACCTAAGCGCCAACATCCACCACGCCGAAGTTCGATCGGTAGACGTGACGACTATAAGGGCTAGGACGGGATTATCTCAGAGCGCCTTCGCCGCCAGCATTGGTGTGCCGGAAGGCACGCTTGTAAACTGGGAACAAGGTCGCCGACAGCCGTCTGGACCGGCCAAGGTGCTACTCGCCTTGCTGGCGAAGAAGCCCAATCTCGTGATGGAGCTTTATCCTGCGGCACCGCCGAGGGTCAGATGGGTACCGGGACGTCCAGATCCCAACACCATGACCGCAGAGGAGAGATTGGCTGAAGTCGGGGAGATCTTGGCTGCTGGAATTATGCGAATGCAACCGACCCCCAGCTCCGAGCTTGGATAACTAGCAAATCAGTTCAAGCTAATTTTCTTTTCGTACATAGCCGATCTCTGATTGGCCTTCTCGTCGATGCATTCAAAACCGAAGATTGAACCCGGCAGTGATGCCATGCCGCCGGTAGTTTATGTACACGGGTCCACCAATACCGGGCAGTGTATCGCTGCCGTAGTTGCTGTAGGCATATTCGATCCGAGCCGAAATCTTGTCCGTGAGCGATCGTTCATAACCGGCGCCGAGCGTGTACCCGTTCCGGCTTTCTGAATTGCCTGCCGGATTGGAGAACGAGAACCGCGCATTAGAGTAACCTCCTCGAGCATAAAGGAGGCTTTCAGAGGATACCAGCAAACCGGCTCGAGCCGTTACGTTGATCGTCCGGCCCGTCTCGAAATCGAGAGCAGCAGAACCATTGTTGCCAGTCCGTCCAGTAATGGAGCCCTCCAAACCAAGCACGCCGCCGCCGATATTGACATCGTAGCCAACCTGCCCCCCGTAGACCAAGCCATCGCCGGTCACGCGAGTTGTGGAGGGCGGCACTGTACTAGAGGTGGCTGATCTCTGGTCTTGCTGCCAGCCCAGTTGCACGCCGACAAATGGGCCATCGAATTTGGTCGCCTCTTGTGCTGCTGCAGGGGCGGTCACGGCAGCTACTGCCATTGCCGAGAAAACAATGCGCTTCATGGATCAGATCATCCTTGTCTTGAAGACCACTTCATTCCGCGGCCCCAGATATGGGGAATGCCCTGAATTTTGGATGAACGAGATGCAGACTCAGCATCCTGCCGGATTACCGAGCAGCCTCGGGAATTCATGATCTTGGAAACAGTAAATATTTCATATCAATATGTTAAATGATGGTCAGTTGGCTAGAGTTTGCTGGCGCGTTATGCCTGTCCAATAGCTGCGGATTCGTCAGACACGCTCAACGCTTTTGATGCCCTGCTGGATAACAGGTCAGGAAGAAAGATCTTATGCTTTTGGTCCGCGCCATCGCCATTTTTTCCGCATTAGCACTCGCCTTCCACCCGGCTTACGCGCAAAATTCGCGCGAGATTTCGGTTGCAGTTGAAGGCGCTCAACGACGTGCCGTTGTGGTCAATGATCTTGGGCCTGGCCGCAATTCTCCTGTCGTGATCGTGCTGCATGGAGGTCAGGGAAGCGCGGATGCTCAACGAGAGCGAAGCGGGTTTGATAGGCTCGCGGTCTCGGAGGGTTTCACCGTCGTCTACCCGGAAGGAACGGAATGGGCGCCGGGACGGCACGCATGGAACACAGGCTTCCTAATGCGTCGGCAGGTCGGCCAAGCCAATGACATTGCTTACCTAGATGCCCTGATCGACCTCCTCATCCGGGATCACGGCGCAGATCCCCGAAAGATCTTCATGACCGGCGGCTCAAACGGAGCAATGATGACCTTGGTCTATGCCACCCAGCGCGCCGAGCGTTTGGCAGCTATCGCGCCAGTCGTGGGTGCGATGTTCAGCTTTGACGAGAAGCCCAGCAGACCGCTACCGATCATGCTGATCAACGGTGGGCAAGATAATGAGGTTCCCTCCGAAGGCGGCTTCAGCCGAAATCCGCTCGTTTCGCGCAACCAGGCGGCACCCTATAAGCCCTTGGCTGAAACGGTTCAGTTCTGGACCGCTGCTAACCGCTCACTGACGCCGCCTGTGATTACCCGAAGTGGGTCTGTGACCACGTCTGTTTATCGCTCCGCGCCAAATGGCGCTGTCACGATCTCAGTAGTCGATGACGTTGGAGGCCATGGCTGGCCAGGGACGCGCGGTCGGCGGCAGGGTAACAATCCCATCCAGTCTTTTGACGGCGCTGAACGTGTTTGGGAGTTTTTCAAGACGCAGTCCGAAATGCCTTGAAGGCATACAATCGCGCTTTGGGCGCGAACATTTAAACATATAATATCAATAAGATAATGGAAAGAGAGTTCGTCCGCAGACGCTCACCCACCGCCAGTTATTGCACCTAATTCGACAAAACGGCGATTTGGCGGGCCCCTATTTGCTCAACCAATTGGCGGTAATCTCGCCCCGATGCCCCTCGGGGGCCAGCGCGGCGCGCAGGGCTTCCAGCCTTGGTGGCAGAGCTTGCGTGAAGGCGTAAGGCGGGTTGATGATGAAGAGGCCCGCTCCGTTATAGATGCCGGGCTGATCGGCATCGTAGAGCCAATGCTCCACGCTCATGAATTTCGGGATGCCGAGCCTGGCGAGCTTCCGCTTCCAGTCTTCATGCACTGAGCGGTCTTTCAGCGGATACCAGATCACCGTAACCCCATGCGCCCATTTGCGGTGAGCAGCGGCGAGGGTGGCTGTGATCCGGGCGCGCTCGTCGGTCTGCTCGTAGGGCGGATCGACCACCACCACACCCCGCGGGCTTCGGGTCGGCAGTAGCGCGAGCCAAAGCTCGTAGGCATCGCGCTCGTGAATGGCGGCAGGCATCTCGCGCATCGCGCCGCGCAGGGAGCGGGCATCCTCGGGATGTTTTTCGTTGAGGATCAAGCCATCCTGCTCTCGCAGCAATTGCGCGAGAATGCGTGGGCTTCCGGGGTAGAGCTGCGGCTCCGCAGCGTCATTCACCGCCCGCACTGCAGCGCGGTAGTCATCAAGCAAGGGGCTCGCATCGGCAAAGGCGCGCAGCACGCCCGCGTTCGCCTCTCCGGTGCGCCGGGCTTCATCGCCGCCAAGGTCATACAGTCCGCAGCCGGCATGGGTATCGATCAGTGTCAGCGCGGAAGGCTTTTCTTGCAGCGCCCGCACCAGCGCGATCAGCAGGCAGTGCTTTACGACATCGGCGCTGTTGCCGGCATGGAAGGAATGACGATAATTCATGCAGTTATTTCCGTAAATGCGCCGGGCGCAATTCCGGCGACAGTCCATTCGCCGATCGACCAGCGCACCAGCCGCAAGGTGGGCAAGCCCACCGCCGCTGTCATGCGGCGCACCTGCCGGTTGCGGCCTTCCCGGATGGTTATTTGCAGCCAGCTATCGGGAACGGACTTGCGCATGCGGATCGGCGGATTGCGCGGCCACAGGTCCGGCGCATCGATGCGGACGACTTCGGCCGGCAGGGTCATTCCGTCCTTCAGCCGGACGCCCCGCCGCAAAGGCTCCAGTTCAGCGTCCTGCGGATCGCCTTCGACCTGCACAAGATAGGTCTTGGGCAGCTTGAAACGCGGATCGGCAATGCGCGCCTGCAGCCGCCCGTCATCGGTCAGAAGCAGCAGGCCCTCACTGTCCCGGTCGAGCCGTCCGGCGGGATAGACGCCCTTGACCGCAATGAAATCCGACAAGGTCGCGCGTGTGGTGGGCGATCCCCGGTCGGTGAATTGCGAGAGCACCTCGAAGGGTTTGTTGAACAGCAGCAGCCGGGCCATGTCGCGGTCATATCGTTCGATTGGCGTGATGTCTTCAGGTCTCGGACCTCTGCCTGCGCATAGCTATGACCTGTTCGTCGATAACATCGGGCACTTCGTCGTCTGCCCGGCCCAGCCTCCCGATCCTGTTGCTAGCCCTTCGGAATCGGGGCGACATCATTGGCCGTGCCGGGATTGCGGGTAACGCTCTTCGGGCGGTTTGACTGTCCTGCATCCGGTCGGCAGTCATGTTCCCCGCTACACAGCACTTGCCCGGCAGCCTTCGGATCAGCCGAAGGGCTGGCCGGCCGCTTGGGGAGTTTCACGTGGACAGACGCGATTTTCTGGCGCTCAGCACCTTCTTTACCGGAGCCGCGCTTTCGCCCTCCATCTTCGGCAAGGCGATTGCCGCCAGCCAGCTTCAGGACGCGATCGATATCGCGGTGAAGAAGCGGCTGGCCGATGCGGCGCTGTCCGCAGCCACTGCGGCGGGGGCGAGCTACTGCGACGTGCGCGTCGGGCGCTATCTGCGCCAGTTCGTCATTACCCGCGAACGCAACGTCCAGAACATCGTCAACACGGAAAGCACCGGCACCGGGGTGCGCGTGATTGCCGACGGATCGTGGGGCTTTGCCGCCACCAATGAACTGACCGAGGACGCGGTCGCCGCCGCTGCCCGCCAGGCGACCGCGATTGCCAAGGCCAATGCCCGCACGCTCGCCCAGCCGGTTCAGCTCGCCCCGACCCAGGGAGTGGGCGAAGTCAGCTGGCGCACGCCGATCAAGAAGAATGCGATGGACGTGCCGATCGCCGACAAGGTCGGCCTGCTGATGGGCGTCAACGAAGCCGCGCTTGGCGCCGGCGCGAGCTTCGTCAATTCGCTGCTGTTCCTCGTCAACGAGCAGAAGTACTTCGCTTCGACTGACGGGTCCTACATCGATCAGGACGTGCACCGCATCTGGGCGCCCTTCACCGTCACGGCGGTCGACAAGACCACCGGCAAGTTCCGCTCGCGCGAGGGGCTCTCGGCGCCGATGGGGCTGGGCTATGAATACATGGACGGGCGCCCCGAGGACAAGTTCGTCCTGTCGAACGGGCTCACCACTTACGGCAATTCCTACGACATGAAGGAAGATGCCATCGCTGCGGCCAATGATGCGCAGGCAAAGCTCAAGGCGCCTTCGGTGAAGCCGGGCAAGTATGATCTGGTGCTCGATCCCAACCACCTCGGCCTGACGATCCATGAAAGCGTCGGCCACCCGCTCGAGCTCGACCGCGTGCTCGGCTACGAGGCCAACTACGCCGGCACCAGCTTTGCCACGATCGACAAGCGCGATGCGGGCTTCAAGTATGGCAGCGAGATCGTGAACCTGTTCGCCGACAAGACCCAGGTCGGCTCGCTCGGCGCGGTCGGCTATGACGATGAAGGCGTGAAGACCAAGCGCTGGGATCTGATCAAGGACGGCATTCTGGTCGATTACCAGACCATCCGCGATCAGGCCCATATCCTCGGCAAGGACGCCTCGGATGGCTGCTGCTATGCCGATAGCTGGTCGAACGTGCAGTTCCAGCGCATGGCCAATGTCAGCCTCGCGCCCGGCAAGACCACGCTGAGCCCGGACGACATGATCGCAGGGATCGAGAACGGCATCTACATTGCCGGCCGCGGCTCCTTCTCGATCGATCAGCAGCGCTACAATGCGCAGTTCGGCGGGACAGTGTTCTACGAGATCAAGAACGGCAAGCTTGGCCCCATGATCGAGGATGTCGCCTACCAAATGCGCACCCCCGAATTCTGGGGCGCGTGTTCGGCGATCTGCGACGAGAGCGATTACCGCATGTTCGGCTCGTTCTTCGACGGCAAGGGCCAGCCGAGCCAGGTCTCGGCTGTGAGCCACGGCTCGTCCACCACCCGTTTCGACGGCATCAACGTCATCAACACTGCCCGGTCGCTGGGCTGAGCCAGGCGCAGGAGAAGAACACATGAGCATTCTTACAGAAGCGCAGGCCAAGGCCATCCTCGACAAGGTGATCGCCTTCTCGACAGCCGACGAAATCAGTGCACAGCTGGGCGGCGGCATTCGCGGCAACGTCCGCTTTGCGCGCAACGACATCTCCACCTCGGGCATTGTCGATGACATCGAGTTGGGCGTTCAGGTCGCTTTCGGCAAGCGCGTGGGCACGGCAACGATCAACCAGTTCGACGATGCCTCGCTCGAACGCGTGGTGCGCCGGGCCGAGGATCTCGCCAAGCTGGCGCCTGAAAACCCGGAATACATGCCCAACGTGGGCAAGCAGACTTACAGCGCAACCGAGACCTACAGCGAGTCCACGGCCGCGCTGACTGCCGAAGCGCGCGCCAAGATCGCCGAGGCTTCGATCAAGCCCTGCCGCGAACGCGGACTGGTGGCTGCGGGCTTCCTTGAAGATGGCACCACCTTCTTCGCTCACGCCAATTCCAACGGCAATTTCGGCTACCAGAAGTCGACCGTGGCCGACTACACCTGCACGGTGCGGACCGAGGACGGTCGCGGATCGGGCTGGGTTGCCAGCAACGTTCAGGGCGTGGCCGATCTCGATGCGGGCAGCGATGTCCAGATCGCGATGCGCAAGGCGGCCGCTTCGGTCGACGCTCAGGCGCTCGAACCGGGCAAGTATACCGTCATCCTTGAACCGGCGGCGGCCTCGGGGCTCATCAGCTTCATGATGAACTTCTTCGATGCGCGCTCGGCCGATGAAGGGCGCAGCTTTCTGTCGAAGCAGGGCGGTGGCAACAAGATCGGCGAGCAGATCATGGATCCGCGGGTCAACATCTACACCGATCCCTCGCACCCGGTCGTGCCGGCCATGCCGTGGGACGGCGATGGCCTCCCGCGGGAGCGCACCAAGATCATCGATGGCGGCAAGGTCGCGAACCTTCAGTATTCGCGCTTCTGGGCGAACAAGCAGGGCCGGCCGGAGACCGCGGGCTGGGGCAACACGATCATGGAGGGCGGCACCAAGTCCACTTCGGAACTGATCGCGGGCACCGAACGCGGGATCCTGGTGACCCGCACCTGGTATATCCGCATGGTCGATCCGCAGACCGTGTTGCTCACCGGCCTTACCCGCGATGGCACCTTCTACATCGAGAACGGGCAGCTGAAGTATCCGATCAAGAACTTCCGCTTCAACGAAAGCCCGGTGATCATGCTCAACAACATTGAGGAACTCGGCCGTTCGGTGCGGGTTGAGGATGGCAGCATGATGGTTCCGGCGATGAAGCTGCGGGACTTCACCTTCACCTCGCTGTCGGACGCCGTCTGACGCCAACCGGAAAGCAGGCGCGGGAACCGTGAGCAGAACAGCCATGACCCGCGCCGACTTTCTCCGGCTGGCCGCCTCCGGCATCGCCGGTGCTGTGGCAAGCGCGGCTGCTGCGCAGCGTCCGGGCGGGGCGGCGACGGGTGGTTATGATTTCTGGTTCACCCGGCTCAAATACAATTCGGGCGACTGGGATGTGGACCAGCGCATGCCCGCCAATCTCATCACCTCGCTGATCGACTACACCAGCCTCAGGGTTGATCCCAAGGAGCACGTGGTGGCGCTCGGCGATCCGCAGATGCTGGGCGCCCCGTTCTGCTATCTCGCCGGGCACAAGGCGGTGGAGTTTTCCGCCACCGAACGCCGCAATTTCGAACGCTATGTGAGGAATGGCGGGTTTGTTTTCGTCGATGACTGCAACCACGACATCGATGGGCTCTTCGCCAAGTCCTTCGAGGCGCAGATGGCGGGCATTTTCGGCGCGGATGCGATGAAGAAGCTGCCCAATGATCACCCGCTTTATTCGAGCTTCTTCAAGTTCAAGGGCCCGCCCGCGACCAGTTTCGAGCTCAACGGCTGGGGCGATGACCTGATCCATGATTACCTCAAGGGTATCACCATCAACGGCCGTCTGGGCGTGCTCTACAGCAACAAGGACTATGGCTGCGAGTGGGACTACGACTGGCGCAACAAGCGCTTCCTCGCGGAGGACAACACCCGTTTCGGGGTGAACATCATCATGTACGCACTCAGCAATTGAAGGGTTCAGGACAGTGGCACAGCAGGTGGCGGCGGATGGGCTGCAGATCGAACAGCGGCTCGCCCTTCTCGGCAAGCTGAAGCAGGCGGTCGCCACAGCGATTGTCGGGCAGGAGGATGTGGTCGAGCAATTGCTGATCGGGCTGCTTGCTGGCGGGCATTGCCTGCTCGAAGGCGTGCCGGGGCTGGGCAAGACTTTGCTGGTGCGCACGCTGGGCGAGGCGCTGGAGCTCGATTTCCGGCGCGTGCAGTTCACCCCCGATCTCATGCCCAGCGACATTCTCGGCACCGAATTGCTGGAGGAGGATCACGGCACCGGGCACCGCTCGTTCCGCTTCCAGAAGGGGCCGGTGTTCACCAATCTCCTGCTCGCCGACGAATTGAACCGCACCCCGCCCAAGACCCAGGCCGCACTGCTCGAGGCGATGCAGGAAAAGACTGTCAGCTACGCCGGACAGAACTACCAGCTGCCCAAGCCCTTCTTCGTGCTGGCGACGCAGAACCCGCTTGAACAGGCCGGGACCTATCCGCTGCCCGAAGCCCAGCTTGACCGCTTCCTGCTGCTGGTGCGCGTCGGCTATCCCACCGCAGCCGAGGAGCGCGACATTCTCGCCCGCACCACCGGCAGCGCTGGCGAGGCGGTGCCGCGTGTGATGGGGGCCGAGGATGTGCTGGCGCTGCAATCCTATGTGCGCGAAGTCCACCTCAGCGATGATCTGCTCGGCTGGATCACCACGCTGGTGCGTGCAACCCGCCCGGGCGATCCGGCTGCTCCGCCCGAGGTGGGCAGCTATGTGCGCTGGGGTGCGGGCCCGCGTGCGGGGCAGGCGCTGGTGCTGTGCGCCAAGGCGCGCGCGCTGCTCAAGGGCCGCTTTGCCGCCACGCGCGAGGATATCGCGGCGCTCGCCGCTCCGGTGCTGCGTCACCGCCTGCTGCTGTCCTTCGCCGCCGAGGCCGAAGGGAAGACTACCGATGATGTGGTCGCCGCGCTGCTGGCCCATCTGCCGCCGCCATCGGCCTGATCCGTGGCGAGCCAGCCGCTCACTATCCCGCCAGAGATCCGCAGCCGCCTGAAGCGTCTGCGCCTGCGCACGCGCAGCGATCTGGGGGAGCGCGGCTTCGGCATGCATCCCAGCCGCAACAAGGGATCCGGGATCGAGTTCGCCCAATACCGTGCCTATGAACCGGGTGACGAACCGCGCCGGATCGACTGGAAGCTGTTCGCCCGCTCAGACAAGTTCTTCGTGCGCGAGGCGGAGGAGGAAAGTCCGGTTTCGGTGTGGATCCTGATCGATGCCAGCGCGTCGATGGGGCAGGCTGACCGGGCGCGGCCCGATCACACGCGGCTCGATGCGGCGAAACTGCTGGCGCTGTGCATTGCCGAACTGGCGCAGATGCAGGGTGACCGGTTCGGCTGGGTCAGTTTGGGCGAGGATGCGCTCGGCCTTGCCGAGCCGCGCGGCGGGCGGGCGCAGATCGATCGCCTGCAGCTTGACTTCGCCAGACTTCAGCCCGGCGGCAGCTTCCCCGATGCGGCCGTGCTGGCCCCGCTGTGGGAACGGATCGGCGCGCATGATCTGGTGCTGTTTCTCAGCGACTGTTTCGACGAACGCGGCATCGCGCTGATCGATCGGCTGGCCAAGGCCGGGCGCGAGGTGCTCTGCGTGCAGATGCTGACGGCAGAGGAGCGCGATTTCCCCTTCGATGGCGGCTACCGTTTCCATGATCAGGAAAGCGGCGAGGCGCTGATCGGCGATGGTGCAGCGCTGCGTGCAAGCTTCCTCACCCGCTTCGCTGCCGCCCGGGCGGCGCTGGGCGAGCGGCTCGATGCTGCGGGGATCCGCCACTGTGCCTATGTGCTGGACGAGCGGATCGACCGGCCCTTGCAGGTGTTCTTCGGGCGCGGAGCTGACGCGCCGTGACCCCGTTGTTGCTCGCCCCGCTCGGCCTTGTGGCGCTGGCTGCGCTGATCGGCCCGCTGCTCATTCACCTGCGTCGCCGCACCGAGGAGATACCGCTCGATTTCGCGGCGCTGCGCTGGCTCGATCCGCGCCCCCGGCCGCGCCAGCGCTTGCAGTTCGACGAGTGGCTGCTGCTCGCCCTGCGCCTGCTGCTGGTCGCGCTGCTCGCACTGCTGCTGGCGCGGCCTGCGGTGCTGGGATGGGAGGATGACGGCGCCCGGGTGCTCGCCGCGCCCGGCCTTGATCCTGCCGCAGCGCGCAAGGCAGCCGGGGCCGAGGCTGATATCCGCTGGATCGCGCCGGGTTTCCCGCCCGTCGCAAACGCGTCGCCCAAGCGGTCGCAGGCGACAGCGAGCCTGATCCGCCAGTTCGATGCCGAATTGCCCGAGGGCGCGGGGTTGAAGATCCTTGTCCCTGCCGTGCTCTATGGGGTCGATGCCGCGCCCTTGCGGCTCACCCGCAAGGTGGAATGGCGCGTGATTGACGCAGCTGCTGCCGAGACCAAGGCCGCACCCGTGGCTAACCCCGCGCTCGCCGTGCGCCATGCTGCTCGGCAGGCTGCACAGGTGCGCTTTCTGCGCGCCGCCGCCGAGGCATGGGGAGGCGCGCCGCGGTTCGAGGCGAAGAGCGATGACAGCCTGCCGCCGCCCGACACCGTGCTTGTCTGGCTCACCCCGGGTCCGCTCCCGCCAGCGGTGACGCGCTGGGTGGAAGATGGCGGCACGGCCCTGCTCGGCCATAGCGCCGAGGTGGCCATGCCGGCAGCGAGCGCGCCCCTTTGGCAGGGCGAGGGCGGGGTGGTGCTGGTCGAAGGCGGGCCCTTGGGGGCGGGGCGGATCATGCGCTTTGCCCAGCCGCTGGAACCGGCGGCCATGACCGATCTGTTCGCCCCGGGCTTTGCCACCGCCTTGCGCGATCTGGTCTTGCCCCCTGCGCCGCCCCCCGCACGGGTCAAGGCCCAGGACTATGCCCCCAAGGCCGGCACCGCGCCCTTTGCACTCCCCCCGCGTGAACTTTCCGCATGGCTCGGCGTGCTGATCGCGGCGGTGCTTCTGGCCGAACGCCTGATCGCCGCGCGCCGCCGCAGGTTTGCCGCATGAGCCGGATGATCCTCTTCGAGGACTGGCTCGTCCCCGCGCGTCGCCGCGCCGTCGCCGATGTGCTGCTGTTGGGCAGCCCGGCCGTGCTGGTGTTCGCCGCCATCGGCTGTGCGCTGGGCGGTTGGGCGGGCGGAGCAGGGCTGCTCGTGCTGAGCGGGGCGGGGCTGGGCGCGGCGGCTTGGCACCGCGCCCGGGCGCTTGACCGCGACTGGCTGGTGCGCCGTCTCAATGCCCGCGAGCCGCAGCTTGAGGACAGCGCGGATCTTGTTTTTGGCGAGGGCGATCTCGCTCCCTTCCAGCGCTTTCAGGCCGAACGCGTGGCCGGACGCATCGCAGCCATCGATCCGGCGAGCCTTGCCCAAGGCTGGTCGCGGGGCCGCATCATCGTAAGCTGGATCATCGGCACGCTGGCCCTCGTGGGCGTGCTCCTGTGGCAGGCCCAGCGTTCCGCTCCGCCGCCGCTGGCCGAGGTGGCCGCAGACCCAGCCAGCTTACCTAGCGAACCGCGCCTTGTCGGCCAGCGCGTGCGGATCATCCCGCCTGCCTATACCGGCCTGCCTGCCCGCGATGCCGACAGCCTCGATATCCGCGCGCCCGCCGGATCGCGGATCGAATGGCGTTTCGGCTTTGCGCCGCAGCCCACGGTGGCTGCGTTGCAACTGGTCGGTGGGCAGCGCGTGGCGCTGGCGCGCGATGGCGAGGCTTGGACGGGCGGGCTCAGGCTCGACGTGCCTTCGCTCTACCGCCTCACCGCCGCAGGCATGCATGCAGCCCAGCCGACCCACCGGCTCGAACCCATCGCCGACGAGCCACCGCAGGTGCGCGCCATCGAGCCTGCCTCGGGCCTTGTCGAGATGCGCCCCGGGCAGAGGAGCTGGCGCGTCGTCTTCGAGGCGAGCGATGACTATGCCGTCGATCCGCTTGCCCGTCTGACTCTCACGACTGCCATCGGCGAGGGCGAGAATGTGCGCTTTTCCGAGCGGAGCCAGACGGTGCGCGGCACAGCCGTGAGCGGGGGCGATCCGCGTCGCCGGCGCTTCGTGATCGATCTTCCGCTCGGCTCCTATGGTCTCCAGCCCGGCAGCGATCTGGTGGCGCAGCTGACCATTGCCGACACCCGCGCGCCGGAGCCGCAGGTGGTGCGCGGTCCGGGCGTGATCCTGCGCTATCCCGCCAAGCGCGCGATCGAGGCCGAGGGTCTTGATCTGATGGCCAAGCAGCAGATGCCCGCCTATTTCCGCAGCCAGCGGCAGGTGATCATCGACACCGAGGCCCTGATCAAGCAGCGCCGCAACCTCAGTGCCGATGAATTCATGCTGCGCTCGGACACCATCGGGGTCGATCAGCGCCTGCTTCGCCTGCGCTATGGCCAGTTCGTGGGGATGGAGGCCGAGGAGACCCCCAAGCCGCCGCTGCCGACCTCCGACAAGGATACCCCGCCCGAGCCGGAGCATTACGATGGCGATGGCCATGATCACGGCTCGGCGCCCGAAAGCCCCGTGTTCGGTTCGCTCGGCGATGTCACCGCCGAATATGGCCACACCCACGACGAGAGCGAAGCGGCGACCTTGCTCGATCCCGGCACGCGCGCGCTGCTGAAGGCGGCGCTTGATGCGATGTGGGAGGCGGAGCTGAACCTGCGATCGGGCCGCCCCGAAGCGGCTTTGCCGTTCGAGAACATCGCGCTCGACAATATCAAGAAGGTGCAGCAGGCGACCCGCATCTATCTGCCGCGCATCGGATCGCAGCAGCCGCCGATCGACCTCGCGCGGCGGTTGACGGGCAAGCGCGAAGGCATCGTGGGCAAGGGCGCGCAGCTGGTGCCTTTCGCGATTGCCGACGCGGTACCGGCGACAGCATGGCGCGCGCTGGCGCAGCCGGGGGCGATCGATCTTGCCGGGCTTGAGAGCTGGGTGCGCAGCAATTCCACGCGCCTCAGTGATCCGCTCTCCGTGCTGGCCGCGATCGACGCGCTGCGCGGCAAGCCCGGCTCGCAGGCCCTGCGGGAGGCTCTGCGCGGACAGTTGTGGAGCGTGCTTACGCGCCCGCCCACACAGGTGCGCCGCCGCAATGATGGCGGGGATATCGGCCGGCGCTACACACGGGGCTTGCGCTGATGCCGGGGCCGGAGATGCTCGCCAGCGCGCTGATCGCGGTCGCGGCCGTGGCGGCTGCGGTGCGTTTTGCGCTGTTGGGGCGCGGCAGGCAGGGCTGGCTTCTCGTCGGGCTTTCACTGGCGAGCGGACTGCTTTTGTGGCTGACATTGTTCCCGCCCATGCTCCCGGTTGGCGGTGAGACGCTGCTGGTTGCGACCGCCGAAACGCCTGCCGGAACCCGCGCAGGGGCGGGAGAGCGGCTCGTCGCGCTGCCCGAAGCGCCCGCGATTGCCGGGGCCGAGCGCGTTCCCGATCTCGCCACAGCGCTGCGCCGTCACGGGCAGGTGCAAACGATC
Organism: uncultured Alphaproteobacteria bacterium; assembly: GCA_903934325.1. Lineage (GTDB taxonomy): Bacteria > Pseudomonadota > Alphaproteobacteria > Sphingomonadales > Sphingomonadaceae > Erythrobacter. Next base: position 18,643 of record CAIZNH010000008.1, read on the forward strand.
CGCATCCTTGGCCGCGGCTTGCCGCCGCGCGATCGCGACACGGCGGCGGGCGTGCCGGTCCAGTTCCGCCCGCTGCCAGACCTGCGCGGGCTGGTGCGGCTCGATCCTCCGGCGGACACGCCTGCGGGCGCAGTGTTTGCGCTGGGCGGCGAAGCGGCGGGTCTGGCGGGAGGGATGGCAGAACTGCTCGATCCTGCCGGACGCCGCGTTGATGTGCGGGTGATCGGGGAGGAGGGCAGCTTCACGCTTGGCGCGGTCGCCCGGGCGCCGGGTCTCGCCCGCTTCACCCTGCGGCTGCGCGGGGCTGACAAGGCGATTGTTTCCGATACGCCCGTGCCGCTGCGCACGCTGGAGCAGCCGCCGGTGCGCGTGGCATTGATCGGCGCGCCTTCGCCCGAAGCCAAATATCTGCGCCGCTGGGCCGAGGATGCGGGGATCGACCTGTCCAGCCGGCTCGACGCGGGCGGCGGCGTGTCGCTGGGCGAGGGTGTGCGGCTCGATACGGCGGCCTTGCGCGAGGTCGATGTGGTGATCATCGATGATGCGGCGCTCGCCAGCCTTGGCGGCGGCGGACGGGCAGTGCTGGCCGAGGCGTTAGCGGGCGGGCTCGGCGTGGTGATCCGCATGGCAGCTCCCGCGAGCGGTGCGACGCGCCAGTCGTGGCGCGGGCTTGGGCTCGCGGTGGAGGGCGGGAGCGCCATCGAACCGGTCGCGCTGCCCCCGCTCGCGCCCGATGCCGAGACGTTGGCCCTGCGGCGCGGTCCGGGCAGCGCCGATCAGCCCGAGGGCCTCAACACCTTTGACGATCCTGTCCCCGATCTCGGCCGATGGGATGTGCGCGGCGGCGCTGATCTGGTGGCCGCGGTGTCGGATGCCGACGGAGCGCTGATCGCGGGCTGGCAGCAGCGCGGGCAGGGGCGGGTGATGCTGTGGACCGTTCCCAATTCCTACGCGCTGGTGCTGGGGGGCGAGGGGGATCGCTATGCCCAGTGGTGGAGCCAGGCGTTGAGCGCGGTGGCCCGGCCCGAAGGCGGCTTCCGTCCCGAAGTGCCGCCGCTACCGCGTACGGGCGAGCGTATGGCGGTATGCGGCCTGTCCAGCCCGGCGCAGGTGTCGGCGCCGGGCGGGTCGCGCCATGATCTGGTGGTTGATCCGGCGGCGGGCGCAAGGGGCTGCGCGGCGCTATGGCCTGCCGAGCCGGGGGTGCATGTCATCACCACCCCTGCGCGCGGGCAGGCGCCGGCGCAGAGTTTTGCATTGCTCGTGTTGCCGCGCGCGGCGCTGGCCGGCATCGCGGCGCGCGAAACCGGCGCGGAAACCTTGCGCTGGGCGATGGCGCAGACGCGTCCCGCAGCGAGCGACCGTCCCGAGCAGCGCGGTGCGGCATGGCCGTTCTTCCTCGGCTGGTTGCTGGCAAGCGGCGCGTTGTGGCTGATCGAGCGACGCCTTCGCGCAAGGGGTTCGAGCTTTCCCCAAGCTGGAGGCTGACAAGCGCAGCCGTTTTTCCTAACAGCGCAGCAAGGCCATGTCTGAAGGGGGAAAAGGCTTTGTACAAAACGGGTTGCGGGCTGTCTGCCCTCGCGCTGCTTTCGACGACATTGGCCGGCTGTGCGATCACGCCGAACCACAATTTGGCCCCGCGCCCCGCGCCGACCGGGTGCCATGAGATCATCACCTCGGGCGCGCGCGTGCCCTTGCCTCCCAGCAACATCCGCCAGCCTGCCGCAGTGGTCGCGCCCGACGACGGACCGCCGGAAGAAAGCGTGTCCGAGAGCCTCGCTGAGAGCAATCCGATCGAGACGATGCTGACCGAGATGCTGTCGCAGCCCTTGAAGACGCTCGAGGCCGAAGCCAATGCCGAGGGCAAGCCGGATGTGAGCCAATCGGTGCTGGTGCTTTCGGGCGGCAGCCAGCAGGGTGCTTTCGGAGCCGGGTTCCTCAAGGGCTGGGCCGATCACCCTGCGCGCGGCGGCACCTTGCCGCGCTTCCGGCTGGTGACCGGGATCAGCACCGGATCGCTGCAAGCGACCTTCGCCTTTCTCGGTCGCACCGATGTGCCCTTGCGCGAATACCGGATATCGGACGAGGCCCAATTGCTGAAGCCGCTGGTGAAGGGCCGGCTTGATCAGAAGCCGCTTTCGGCGGGGCGCAGCCTTGCGACCAAGGGCACGCTCGCCCGCCTCACCCCGCTGCGCGAACGGCTCAATGCGCTGATCACGCCCGACATCATGAAGGCCGTGGCCGACGAGGCGCTCGCGGGGCGCCAGCTGCTGGTCGGCGCGGTCGAGATGGGGACGGGCGAATTGTCGGTCTTCAAACTGACCGAGGCGGCCAAGCTCCACGAAGCGCGCAAGAAGACCGATCCGGCGGGCGCCGAGCAGATGCGCCAATGCTATATCGAGGCGCTGCTCGCGTCGTCGTCTGTGCCGATGCAGGCCGATCCGGTTTTCATCGACAACCGCCTCTATATCGATGGCGGTGCGCGGTTCGGGGTGCTGGTCGATTTTACCGCTAAGTCCTACGAAGCCGCGATCGCCAAGACCCAGCAGCAGCAGCGCGAGCCGAATACCCCGCGCAACCTGTTCCTGATCGTCAATGCCACGCTCGAAGTGCCGCGCTTCTGCGGGCTCGAGCGCTGTCCGGTGGATGGCGAGGGCAAGCCGATCGAGCCCGGGATCGATGATCCCCACCCCAAATGGAACTTCGCCGAACTCGCCCAGCGCACCGTCAGCGTGATGACCAATCAGGCCTATCGCAGCTCGGTGTTCATGGCCGACAAGGAATTTCGCGACAAAGGCTTCAAGACCCGCTTCCTGCGGCTCGATCCGGCGCATCTGAATTTCACGTCTGCGATCACCTTTGACGGGGTGAAGCAGGAGCCGAGGACATGCTGGCAATGGCGGCTGGAGGATGAGCGGCTCGACAAGCCGATGGAGTTCTTCCCGCGCTACATGCACTGCCTTGCCGAATTCGGCCTCGCGCAGGACGCCAAGATTGCCGCTTTCGCCAAGGCCGAGCCGCGCTGATGCCATAGCGCCGTGCAACAAAAAACGGGCGGGACAGCGTGTTGCTGCCCCGCCCGCCTTTTTATGGGCCTGTGATCGCGATCAGAAGCGCGCGGTCACCCCGAGGAACAAGGTGCGGCCGATGCCCGAGACCGGGTAGGCCGAGCTCGACAGGTAGGGTTCCTCGTCGGTCAGGTTGTTGATGCCGCCGTAGACCGTGATCTCGTCGGTGGCATCGAGGTTGAAGGCGAGGTTGTGCAGCCAGTATTCCGGCGCGAAGCCGGCCGGGCCGAACTCGGTGTCGATCCGCTCGATCTGGATGACCGAGGCAACCGCCGTCGAACCGATATACTGCACCCCGTAATTGAGGGTGAAGTCGCCGCGGTTCCAGGTGACCGAGCCGAAGCCCGCCCATTCCGGAGCGCCCAGCTCGCGCAGGCCCGGGTTGACGAAGGTGGTATCGACCGGATCGAAGAAGCGGTTAAGCCGCTCGGTCCAGTTGCCGCCAACCTGCAGGTTGAAGTTGTTCTTGCCCAGATCGAAACCGTAATTGACCTGGAAGTCGACCCCGCGCGTGTCCAGCTTCGCAAAGTTGATCTGGCTCTGCTGGAGGAAGTTGAGGCCCAGGAAGGTCTGCGATCCCGCTGTGCGGTTGCGGGTGAACAATCCGCAGAAATCGTTGGGGAAGGTCGGCAGATCGTAGCAGCTGTCGACGATATCCTGCGCGGTAACCGCCTGGATCGCGTCCTCGATGTTGATCGAGTAATAATCTGCCGAGATCGACAGACCAGGCACCCAACGCGGCTGGATCACCGCACCAACGGTGAAGGTCGTTGCGGTTTCTTCCTTCAGATTGGGGTTACCGCCCGAAGTGCCCGAGAAGCGCGCGGTCAGCGGATCCTCGAACCCGGCCGGAATCCCGTCCGCACGGCAGTTGTTCAGACGGTTCTGTGCCGCTGGATCATTGCTCGCAATCAACCGGTCGATGTTCGACTGGCTGCACGGATCATTGGGACGGAAGGTCGCGGTCTGCTGCGGGCTGAACAGTTCCGAGATGTTCGGCGCGCGGATGGCCTGAGCGTAGGTGCCGCGGAAGCGGATATCCTCGATCGGGGCCCAGATGCCGTTGACGTTCCAGGTGAAGGCCCCGCCAACCGTCGAATAATCCGCGTACCGACCCGCTGCACCCAGCGTAAGCTCGTGGAAGAACGGCGTATCGGCAAGGATCGGCAGCAGCACTTCACCGAAGACTTCGTAGACATCGAACTGGCCGCCGGCGTTGAACTGGCGGGTCGCATCGAACACGAGGCTCTGGTTGGGCGAAACGTTGCCGATGAAGGTGCCGGCAGGGCCTGCGGGCGAGCCTTCCGGCAGCAGGCCGAGCAGCAGATCGTCGAACGTCGAACGCGACTTTTCCTTGCGGTATTCCGCACCCAGCGAGAAGCGGACAGCACCGCCCGGCAGGTTGAAGAACGCTCCGGTGTCGCCGTTCAGCAGGCCGGTGATGACGGTCTGTTCGAGGCGGGCGCGGTTGGTGGTCGGCGTGGTGATGAAGTCCACACCGGCCTGGCTGACCGAGTTGGTTCCGCGGAACAGGTTGACCGGAACACACTGGCCGTCGCCGGGACGGAAGGTGAAGAAGCCGGGTGCGATGACCGGGAAGGCTTCCGAACCCGGGTGCGGCGCGGCTGCGGGGTTCAGGGTCGAACGGCACACCGGCTGGCCGGTGCGCGGGTCGGTCACCACGTCGATCGCGGCGAACAGACGGTCATAGCGCACCGAGTTGCTGAAGGTGGTCGCGTTGTCGGTACGGCCGTAGTTGCCGACGACCTCGTACTTCAGGTGCGGAGTGATCTCGCCATCGATCCCGCCGACGATGCGGTAGGTCTCGCGCTTGGCGGTCGAGATGCCCGGCCCGAGGTCAAGGAAGTCACGGCTGATGCGCAGGCCCCCGGCAGCGTTCGAATCCGCGCGCAGCACGGCCGGAATGAAGGGGTTGTCCGGAGCAATGAACAGCGTGTCGTAGAAGGTGTTGTAGTTGTTGCGGCTGGTCGTCTCGTTGCGGACGTACTTGGCATCCATCCACACGCGCGCGGCGGGCGAGAATTCGAAGCTGGTGCGCAGGTTGGCGTAGATGCGCTCCGAACCCGGGATCAGCGAGGTTTCGTTGGTGCGTTCCACCGCGCCGTCACCGCCGAACTGGTTGGCGCCGGTGGCCACGATGCCATCCTGGAAGATGCGCACGCCGCCTTCGGGGGTGGTGACATAGCAGCCGCCGCCGCCAAAGCCGGTGCGCCCGATGAAGCTCTCGTTACAATCGGGAACGCCGTTGTTGTTGATGTCGGCCGAGAAGAAGTCGAAGTCGTTGCGGAACACGAGGCCCTGGTTCGACGAGATCGCAAAGCGCGGGTCCGAACCGATGACGAAGCCGGGCGCTGCTGCTGCACGGTCAACCAGCGCCTGTTCGGCCGGGGTGATGCCGCCCGGGAACAGCGTCGCGATCTGCGCTGCGGTCGGGATCAGCTGGCCATAGGGGAAGCGGCCTGCACCACCAACGCGGAAGCGGTTGGCGAAGTTGGGCATGGTGGCCGCGTTGATTTCGCCGCGCTGGAAGCGACGCAGCGGGTTGGCATAGGTGGTCGAGTTGTTGCCGCGGCCGTTGTCACGAGTGAACTCGCGCGCGCCGAACAGGATTTCATCGTCCTTGGTGTAGCCTGCCGCGAGCGTGACATTGCCGCGCCCATCGGCAAAGTTCTGGCCGACAACGCCTTCAAGGCGGTAGCTGCGGCCATCACCCTTCGACGAGATGCTCATCTGGCCGTCGAGCTGGACGCCTTCGAAATCGCGCTTGAGTACGTAGTTCACCACGCCGGTCACCGCGTCCGCACCATAGACGGCCGAGGCGCCGCCGGTGAGCACTTCGACGCGCTCGATCAGGGCGTTGGGGATGGTCGAGACGTCGACGGTCTGCGAACCGGCCACACCCGAGACGTGGCGCCAGCCATCGATCAGCACCAGTGTACGGTTGGCACCGAGCTGGCGCAGGTTGAGCGTTGCCTGACCGACACCGCCCGCGCCGCGCTCGATCGAGTCGGCGACAGTGCCCGAGGAAATCAGCGCCGGGATCTGGCGAAGCGCGGCGGTTGCGTCGGTCGAGCCGAAATTGCGCAGCGCATCGGCATCGAGCGTGCTGACCGGCAGCGGCGCGACGGCATTGGGATCGCGCGCGATACGCGAACCGGTGACGACGATCTGTTCGCTCGGTGCTTCTGCGGCGTCTTCTTCAGCGACGCTGTCCTGCGCCTGGGCGATGCCCGGAGCGAGCAGCGAAACGAACAGCGCGGCGGCCAGCGCCCCGCGCGATGCGGTTTGGCGGGTATGTGTCGAATAACGCATTGTGTGTCCTCGCACCGGCGTACAAAACTTTGCAGGATATCCAGAGCTACGCCGGAGGAGCTCGGATACCACGTGTGACCGGGGCAGCTGGCACGCGACGGCAATTGCCGCGCGCCGGGCAAGCTCCGGAGCGGTTCTTCCTGCTCAAGGCGAGGCCCCGGATTGGCTCCGGGTCTCAGACCACCTTGGTGTTGAACGGCCTGCCTTCTTTCACAGGCCAGACTCCAAAAATGCCGCAGCCATCGCGGCGCGGCAAGCCGGGAAGTCCGCAATCCCGTGCCGCCATCGCCTTTTGATGTGACAGTGTAACCCAATGGCAACATGGGCTTTGTCACGCTCTTGCGGCTAGCGGGGTTTCTACGTTTTTGCGGGTTCGCCTCGGGCGGTGCGCTCTGCTAGCAGCCTTCGTCATGAACGAATGGATCATCGAAGCGCGCGGCGCGATTGCGGCAGCGCGCAACTATTGCGAGGCGGTGCGGGCAGGGCTGTTCGCGCGGGTGGCGCCCGGCGCAGCTCCCGATCCGGCACTCCTCGAGCGCGAACAGCACGCGGTCCATGGCTACGCCTGGGCTGCGGCAACCCTCGCCGCGCTCGAAGCCACGGCCGACTGGGCCGCACGTGCACACAGCACCGGGCATTTCGGCGAGACCGAGGAACTGACCCTGCGGATCGGGTTTGGCGAAGCGCTGGCCCAGCTTGCCTATGGCCTCGCGATGAGCGCCAGCGAGGTGGTGCGTCCCGCTGCCTTGGGAGCCGAGGCCGAAGCCCGCGCGCTTGCCGCCGTTCCGGCTGTGGCGCGGTTCCTTGCTGGTGGCAGCACCGCGCAGACCCGTGCGAGGTTGGCCGCGCTGCTGGCAGACGGCGCGCGTCCCGACGAGGCTCTGGGGGACGAGACGCTCGATCTCGTGCGCTCGCAATTCCGCGCCTTCACTGCCGAAAAGATCACGCCCCACGCCCACGGCTGGCACTTGGCCGATGCCCTGATCCCCGATGCGGTGATCGCCGAGATGGCGCAGCTGGGCGTGTTCGGCGTGTGCATCCCCGAAAGCCACGGCGGGCTCGGCATGGGCAAGCTGGCGATGGCGGTGGTCTCGGAGGAATTGTCGCGCGGGTGGATCTGCGCCGGCAGCCTCGGCACGCGCTCGGAGATCGCGGGCGAGCTCATCACCCACAATGGTACCGAGGCGCAGAAGGCCCATTTCCTGCCGCGCATCGCCGATGGATCATGCCTGCCCACCGCCGTCTTTACCGAACCCGACACCGGATCGGACCTTGCCGCCGTGCGCACCCGGGCCGAGCGGCAGGCCGATGGCAGCTGGCGGGTGACAGGGGCCAAGACCTGGATCACCCACGCTGCCCGTGCCGATCTGATGACGATGCTGGTGCGCACAGACGCGGCCCGGCCCGGCTATGCCGGCCTCTCGATGCTGCTCGCTGAAAAGACCCGCGGCAGCGATGCAGCGCCGTTCCCCGATGCCGGGATCGATGGCAGCGAGATCGAAGTGCTCGGCTATCGCGGGATGAAGGAATATGCGCTGGGCTTCGATGGCTTTGCGGTTGCCGCCTACGGTCTGCTTGGAGGAAGCGAGGGGCAGGGCTTCAAGCAGCTAATGCGCACCTTCGAGGGCGCCCGCATCCAGACCGCCGCGCGCGCCATAGGCGTGGCGTGGAACGCCTTTGATCTCGCGCTCGATTATGCGCAGGGCCGCAAGCAGTTCGGCCAGCCGATTGCCGCCTTTCCGAGGGTGGCGGACAAGCTCGCGCTCATGGTCGCCGATATCATCATGGCGCGCGAGCTCACCTACTATGCCGCCCGCGCCAAGGATCGCGAGGCGCGCTGCGATATCGAGGCGGGGATGGCGAAACTCCTCGCCGCGCGCACGGCCTGGGCGGCGGCTGACAATGCCGTGCAGATCCACGGCGGCAATGGCTATGCGCTCGAATATCCGATCAGCCGGGTGCTGTGCGATGCGCGGATTCTCAATATCTTCGAGGGCGCAGCGGAGATTCAGGCGCAGGTGATCGGACGCGGGTTGCTGAGCGCGCAGGCGGCCTAGATCATCCGTCGGCGCAGCGCCGGGCCTTCGTTCTGGCCGTCGATCGCCAGTGCGGTGCGCAGATCGACATGGCGCGGACGATTGCCGCGCGCGGTGATGATCCGCCCGACCCGCCGCACCAGCAGCGCCGGATCGAAGGGCTTGCGGATGAAATCCTGCGCGCCTGCATAGATCGCCTGGGCCTCGTCCGCTGCGCCGTTCATGGCGGTGAACATGATCACCGGCAGATCATAGAACCGTTCTGACCGGCGCAACCGCCGCAGCAGGGTGAGGCCGGTTTCGCCGGGCATGGCGTGATCGAGCAGCAGGATATCGGGCCGCTTGCGCTTGATGCAGGCGAAGGCCTCCTCGGCACTGGTGACCCAGCCGCAGGCGTGCCCGGCATCGATCAGCACCTCGCTCGCCAGTTCGGCGACCAGTTCGTCATCATCGGCAATCAGGATGCGGGCCATGGGCAGGTCTTCGTGTCGGTCGGTTTCCTGCTGCGCTGTTAACCACGCGGTGCTGAAAGGCCCCTTGGACCGCGCCCTCGCATTCGCCCCTAGTGCCGCCGCAGCGGCGCTCGCCTTGCTCCTGTCACCGGGCGCTGCCAGTGTCGCAGGATGATTCGCGAAACCACCAGCACTCTGGCCGAGCCCGATGGCATCGGGCCGTTCCTGCCGACCGACGGCATCCACAACCTGCGCGATTATGGCGGCTATGCGGTGCCGGGCGGCGGGCGGGTGCGGCGCGGCGTGCTGTTCCGCTCGGGCCAGCACATGGAGGCAAGCGATGCCGATCTCGATCTGATCCACGCGCTCGATATCCGCACCATCATCGATCTGCGCGGCACCAGCGAGCGCGAGGGCTTTCCTTGCCGCCGCCATCCCGAATTTGCCGCGCAGGTGATCGCCTATGATGGCGAGACCAGCAATTCCCCGCCGCACGAAGGCGGGGGCGGGGCGATTGTCATGACCCCGCAAAAGGCGCGCGAGCGGATGCTGGCGGTCTATACCCGCATGCCGGTGAACCCGGCGATGATCGACATCTTCACCCGCTATTTCGCTGCGCTTGATCAGCGTGACGGGGGCAACCTCGTCCATTGCTTTGCCGGCAAGGACCGCACCGGGATCGCCGCGAGCCTGCTGCTCCATGTGCTGGGCGTGCATCGCGACGATCAGGTGGCCGAGTTCCTGCGCACCAATGATGCGCCCACGCGCGCAATCCTCGAACGCCAGTCCCTGCCGCGTATGGAGGCCCATTACGGCGCGATCGAACCCGAGGCGCTGCACAACCTGATGGGAGTGCTGCCCGAATATATCGACACCTATTTTGCCGAGGTGACGCGTGATCATGGCTCGATCGACGCCTATCTCGCCGCGCGATTAGGTGTGGACGAGGCGATGAAAGCGCGCCTGCGCGAACGGCTGGTGGCGTGACAATCGCCGCGCACGCTCCCATATCGCGGCCCTGAGATTCACAAGAGGCACCATCAATGGCCACTCATCATACCAAGATGCTCATCATCGGCTCCGGCCCGGCAGGCTATTCTGCAGCGATCTATGCCGCGCGCGCCATGCTCGAACCGATCGTGGTGCAGGGCCTCCAGCCGGGCGGCCAGCTCACCATCACCACCGATGTCGAGAACTATCCCGGTTTCCGCGATGTGGTGCAGGGCCCGTGGCTGATGGAAGAGATGAAGGCGCAGGCGGAGCACGTCGGCACGCGCATGATGTGGGACACCATCGTCTCGGTCGATCTCGAGAACGGCGCGCCGTTCCGCGCCATCGGTGACAGCGGCGATGAATATATCGGCGAGACGGTGGTGATCTGCACCGGTGCGCAGGCCAAGTGGCTGGGCGTGCCGGGCGAGATGGAGCTGGGCGGCAAGGGCGTTTCGGCCTGCGCGACCTGCGACGGGTTCTTCTATCGCGGCAAGAAGGTGGCGGTGATCGGCGGAGGCAACACTGCGGTCGAAGAGGCGCTCTACCTCACCAACCATTCGGACGACGTCACGCTGATCCACCGCCGCGACAGTCTGCGCGCGGAAAAGATCCTGCAGGAACGCCTGTTCAACAATCCCAAGATCACCGTGCTGTGGAACAAGGCCGTGGACAGCTTCGAAGCGGGCGGGAACGGCATGCTCCACCACCTCGCGCTGACCGACACGGTGACGGGCGAGGCTTCGACCATCGAGGTCGACGGGGCCTTCGTCGCCATCGGCCATGCGCCGGCGACCGAACTGTTCAAGGGCAAGCTGCCGCTCGATGACAGCGGCTATCTGCTGACCGAACCCGGCACGCCCAAGACCGCTATCCCTGGCGTGTTTGCTGCCGGAGACGTGACCGATCACGTCTACCGCCAAGCGGTGACGGCGGCCGGCATGGGCTGCATGGCCGCGCTCGACGGCGAACGCTTCCTCGCCGCCCGCGCGCACCAGTTGCAGGCCGAAGCGGCGGAGTGATTTGATATTCCACTCCCTCCCCATTCCGGTGGAACGGGGAGGGATGGAAGCGTTACCCGTGGAACACCGCGATTGCGGCGTGCAGGATCAGCGCCATCAGCGCAAAGCTCGACAGCGCGAACAACCCGAAGCGGATCGCCACGCGGTTGAAGGTCGCCTGCACAATCGAATGGGCCACGCGCAAACCGACATAGGCCCAGGCAATCTGCGTGTTGAGCCCGTCGCCCTGACCGATGATCGCCAGCACGATCGCCACCGCGTAGAACAGCGTCGGCGCTTCATGCAGGTGGTTGTAGTTGTCCGCCTTCCAGCTCACTGTATCGGGCAGCAAGCCGCGCAGGCTCGAACCTTCGCCGCCGACGAGGTTCTTGGCATCGATCCCGGCCTTGTTCATCGCCGGGATGCGGGTGGCGTACATCCACACCCACATCACCATCGTCCACGCCAGTAGGGCCACCACCGGCTGCAGGATATCCATTCCGATCATTGTCTTATTCTCCTCAGGCCGGAAGCGCGGACGGATCCGCAAGCAGGGTTGCCATCACCGCACGGATCGCCAGCACGATCAGCGCGATGGAGCTGGTGATGAACAGCAGAAAGCGCACCGGGATCGTGTTGACGAGGTTCTGCCACAGCGAATGGACGACGCGAAGGGCCACATAGGCCCAGGCCAGCGTCACATCGAGCGCCGCCGGGCCGGTCAGCGCAAGGATTACCACTGTGACATAGAACAGTGTCGGCTGCTCGACGAGGTGGGTGTAATTGTGCGCGGGCCAGTTGGCCTTGTCCGGCAGCACGCCTTCCAGATCATTGCCGCGCACGCCCGTCTTGTTGGGCAGCACTGACTTGTCGGTGATTTTCGCCACCGCACCGAACCGCGCCGGAATGATCCACAACAGCACGATCAGCGTCCACACCACCAGCACAGCGGCGGGCGCGAGCATTTGCGCCTGCATCGATTGATCCCCTCTCGAAAGCCTCTGCGGCCCTAGGTGCGAGAGCGGTTACCGATTGTCAATTGCAACCTATCAGGCGGTGAGAACGTGCCTCTGGAAATAGCCCAGCGGCCAGCGCTTGCTGGTCAGCAGCAGCCCGCGGGCGGCGGCGATGCGGGCGGCGGCTTGGGGTAGATCGTGGCGGGGTTTCACGTGAAACATTGCCAGCCAGCCCTCAAGCAGGCGCGATAGCGGGGCTGGAAGGCCTCTGAAGTCCCCGAAGTCGACCACATGGAGCGTCCCGCCCGGAGCCAGAAGGCTGGCGGAATGATCCAGTGCGGCCTCCCATTCGGGGATCATCGAGAGCGAATAGGACATCATGACCCGGTCAAACTGCGGCTCGCCGAGCAGCACGGCGGCGTCAAACGAACAGGCATCGCCTTCGCCAAGCCGCGCCGCCTCGCCCAGCGCGGCGCGCGCGCTCTTGAGCATTTCGGCCGAGATATCGAGGCCGAACAGCCGCACACCCGGCCAGGCCATGGCGACCTTGGCAAGGTTGCGCCCCGTCCCGCAAGCGACTTCGAGCACCCGCATTCCGGGCCGCGCATCCAGACCCGCAATCAGCGTATCGCGCCCGAACAGGTAATATTTGCGCGTCAGATCATAGATGTGGCGCTGCCCGCGATAGACCTCGTCCATCAGCGCCGCGTGGTTGGGGCGGGGGGCAGAAGCCATCACGCCAGCTCGTAGACATGCACGCCGCCATAGATCGACGAGCGATCGCGGCGGGTCAGATCGGCGGAGAGCGCATCGAGATAGCGCCACTTGCCAAGGATGCTGTCATCGAGCCGCCCGGGCAGCAGGCTTGGCTCGGCAGCGGTGCGGAACAGCACCCGCGCACCCGGGCGGCTGGCGCGGGTGATCTTCGTCCACAGGTCATCGAGCTGGGCGTTGTTCATCCAGTCCTGCGCGTCGAGCAGCACGAAGCGGTCCATGCTCGCCTCCTCGCGCGCGCCAATCCAGTCGACCATATTGGCGCGCGTCACGTCGAGCCGCTCCACCCGCTCCTTCATCACCTCCCAGTTGGCGCGCTGGAGATAGGGCGGCAGCGGCGCGTTTTCCGAGCGGTCATAACCGCGCCCGAAGGCCTGCCATGCGAAGTAATTGTCCTTGACCTCGAAATCGCAGGCAAGCTTTTCGAGCCGGCGTCGCAGCACTTCGGCCATGCGTTCATCACCGGCGAGATGCTCGAACTGTGCAGGCGGAATGCCGAGGCCGAACAGCGAGGCGGGCTGATCGGTCAGCCAGCGGATGAAGCGCTTCTCGAACACCGGTGCGAGCTCCCGCTCGAACACCGCGCGCTGCTCCTCCAGCGTCGAAGCGTCGAGCACCTTGGCCAGATCGATCTTGTAGAGCTTGGCAAAGACATGGGCCAAGCCGATGAAATTGCCCAGCAATCCCTTGCGATAAATGCCGCGCGTGAAATAGCTGATGCGCCGCCGCCCGCGAATGTCGCGCTGCTCCCAATAGGCGCGGCTGGTCGCATCGAGATGGGGGGCGATCATCTCGCTGTAGACCGCCGCATTCTCCTTGTGATCGGCATGGGCGAAGAAGCGGTGGAAGCGCTCGTAGCTGGGCAGGTGGCGGATCGCCGCGATCTTGAGCTTCCCGAGCGCGACATGGGCGTGGTTGAGATCGACGGCTGTCACGCTTTCGGGGTTCGCGGTGAGATAGGACAGCGCATTGCAGCTGCCGCTGGCGATGCACATCAGGCGGCTGTCGGGACGGATATCGAGCCCCTCCATATCGACCACCGGATCTTCCCAGATCTGGGCGTAGACGAGGCCCTTGAAGGCGAGGGCGAAGGCCTTGTCGAGCAGCTTGTCGCCAAGCCCTGCATCCTTGCGGACCACCGCATCCTCGATGATCCGTTTTGCCTGTGTCGCCATGTGCCACGCGTCCTCAGCCTGTGTCTGGCTGGCGCAGTATGGCCCTAGCGTGTCGGCTGTATGACGCTTTCCACAGTCTGCTTGGCCGGAGCCTCAGTCCGTCCCTGCAATCGTCGCTGCAAAGGCTGCCGGATCGGCATTGCCGCCGGTGATCATGATGACTGTACCTTCGTCCAGCGGCACCTTGCCCGCCAGCGCTGCTGCCAGCGCCGCTGCGCCGCCCGGTTCGACCACGAGCCGCAGGGTGGCAAAGGCAAAGCGCTGTGCGGCGCGGACCTCGGCATCGGTCACCGCGACGCCGGGTTCGGCGCGGCCCTTGAGCACGGCGAGGTTGATCGGCTTGGTCGCGGGCGGCTGGAGCGCGTCGCAGATGGTTTTGGGCGCTTGCGGAGAGGCGTGGACAATGGCTCCCGCCGCCATCGACTGGCCGACCATGTCCCAGCCCACCGGCTCGACCGGATGGATCGCGCTGTCCGGCGCTCCCAATGCGAGGCCCGCCGCCAGCCCGCCGCCGCCGCAACAGGCGATGATGCGCGAGGGCGCGCGGCCCAGTTGCGCCGCGGCCTCTATCGCGGCCGAGCCCTGTCCCTCGATCACCCAGGGATCACCGAAAGCGTGGACCAGCGTGCCGCCCCGCTCGGCAATCAGCTTGGCCGCAACCGCATCGCGATCCTCTCCGGGGCGTTGGTAGAGCACCACCTCGGCCCCCAGCGCGCGGGTGTTGGCAAGCTTCACCTGCGGCGCGTCGTGCGGCATCACGATCGCCGCCTTCACACCGAGCCGCCGTGCGGCCCATGCCACCCCTTGCGCATGATTGCCCGATGACACCGCGACCACGCCGCCCTCGCGTTCCTCGGGCGAGAGCGAGGACAGCCGCCACCACGCGCCTCTGATCTTGAAGGCACCGATGGGTTGCAGATTGTCCGCCTTCACCCACGCCCGCACACCGCCGATCTCAACCGGCAGCAGCGGGGTGGGCGGCAGGATTGCGGCCACGGCCTCTGCCGCGGCGCGCACGCCCTCGGTGGTTGGCATTCTGACTTCGGTCCGGATCATTTGTCCCCCGCCAAGCATTGGATTAAGGCGCGGCCCAAGATTCGCGCTTCACGAAAGGTTCCTATCATGTCGGCAGGGAAATCCACCCCCGAGAACAAAACCGTCCTTGTCATCGGTGCGGGCGGGGTCAGCTCGGTCTGCGTCCACAAGATGGCGTTCAATCCGGATATCTTCCCCGAAATCCACCTCGCCAGCCGCACCAAATCGAAATGCGATGCGATTGCCGCCAGCGTCAAGGAGCGCTGCGGGCGCGATATTCCGACCTACGAGATCGACGCCGAGGAAGTCCCGGCGATGGTCAATCTGATCCGCAAGGTGGGTGCGGGCCTCGTGGTCAACCTCGCGCTGCCCTATCAGGACCTGCCGATCATGGATGCCTGCCTTGAAGCGGGCGTCGATTACCTCGACACCGCCAATTACGAGCCCAAGGACGAGGCGAAGTTCGAATACAAGTGGCAGTGGGCCTATCAGGACCGTTACAAGGATGCCGGCCTGATGGCGCTGCTGGGTTCGGGCTTCGATCCGGGCGTCACCTCTGTCTTCACCATGTGGCTCAAGAAGCACAAGCTCAAGACCATCCGCCAGCTCGACATTCTCGACTGCAACGGCGGCGATCACGGCCAGCATTTCGCCACCAACTTCAACCCGGAAATCAACATCCGCGAAGTGACCGCGCCCGCGCGCCACTGGGAAAACGGCGAGTGGGTCGAGACCCCGGCCATGTCGAACAAGGTGGCGTTCGACTTCGAAGCGGTCGGGCCGAAGAACATGTACCTGATGTATCACGAGGAGCTGGAAAGCCTCGCCAGGTTCGTCCCCGAGCTTGAGCGCGCGCGCTTCTGGATGACCTTTGGTGATCAGTACATCACCCATCTCACCGTGCTCCAGAATGTCGGCATGACTTCGATCGAGCCGGTCAAATATCAGGGCAAGGACATCATCCCGCTGCAGTTCCTCGCCGCGGTGCTGCCGCAGCCCGAGACCCTCGGCGAGACGACCAAGGGCAACACCAATATCGGCGTGATCGCGACCGGCGAGGCGCTCGACGGTTCGGGCGAGAAGACGTTCTACATCAAGAACATCTGCTCGCATGAGGCGGCCTACGAGGAAACCGGCAATCAGGCGGTCAGCTACACCACCGGCGTCCCCGCCATGATCGGCGCGGCCATGATGGTGCGCGGTGACTGGCAGGGAGAGGGCGTGTTCAACATCGAACAGCTCGATCCCGATCCCTTCATGGACATGCTCAACGCCCACGGACTGCCGTGGACGGTCGAGGAAATGGCCGGGCCGGTCACCTTCTGATGCGCCGCGTCCTCGCCGGGCTGGCAGTCATCGCGCTGGCGGCCTGCGATGCCGCGCCGCCTCCGCGCGAGGTGGTCGCGGTGCTGGAGGTCGACAAGGGCTGGCCGACCATTCCGGCGGGCGCGACGTTCGGCGAGGTCAGCGGGGTCGATGTCGACGCTGAGGGCAATGTCTGGGTGCTCCACCGCGCCGGACGCAAGTGGGAGGAGCCGTTTCCGACTGCTCCGATTGCCGAGCCCACGGTGTTCAAGTTCGCCCCCGATGGCACGCTGCTGGCGCAATGGGGCGCAGGGCTCTTCATCATGCCGCACGGCATCTCGATCGACGCCGATGGCAAGGTCTGGGTCACCGATGTCGCGCATGAACAGGTGTTCCGCTTCAGCCCTGAAGGCCAACAGGAGCTGGTGATCGGCACACGCGGCGTCACCGCGCAGGACGCCACGCATTTCGGTCGCCCCGCCGATGTCGGCTTCCTTCCGGGGCGGGTGCTGGTTGCCGATGGCTACGTCAACACCCGCGTCGCCGAGTTCTCGCCGCAGGGACAGTTCATCCGCGACTGGGGCGAGTTCGATATTGCCCACGCCGTCGCAGTGGACGAGGGCCGCATCTATGTCGCCGACCGCGAGAATGCGCGGATCCAGATATTCGATCACGCGGGCAAGCTCACCGAAAGCCGGGTCTCGCCTGCGGGCAATCACACCTACTCCCTCAAGCCCCTGGGCGGCGGGCGGCTGCTCGCGGTCGAGGGGCGCGACGGGGCCGATCGCAAGGGCGCGGTGATCCGGGTCTATGGTGCCGACGGCGCCATCGAACAGTCCTTCGATATCAGCCTGCCCGGAAAGGACGCGAGCCTCGGCCATGATCTTGCGATCGGGCCGGACGGGCATATCTACGTCACCGATGTGGCCGGCGGGCGCGTGGTGCGCTTCTCCCTTCCTTCCAAGTAAGCAGGACCAATGCAGACCAAAGCCGGTGATCCGGGCGCCTTCGCCCATTTCGATCTGTCGCGTGTCGACAGCCCCGCCTTCGTCGTCGACGCCGCGAAGCTGCGCGCCAATTGCCGCGTGCTGGCAGGCGTGCGCGATGCTGCCGCAGCGGACGGCGCGGACATCAAGGTGTTCGCCGCGCTGAAGGCCTTCTCGATGTGGTCGGCCGCGCCCATCATCGGCGAATATCTCGACGGGGTGTCCACCTCGGGCCTGTGGGAAGCGCGCCTCGCCTCGGAATTCTACGACGGCGAGATCGCGACCTATTCGGCCGCCTTCAAGCCCGAGGAGCTGGAGGAAATCTGCCGGCTTTCGGACCATGTGATCTTCAATTCGCCCTTCCAGCACGAACGCGCGCGGCTGATCCTTGAACACGCTGCCGCGAACGGCTCGCCGGTCAGCGTGGGCCTGCGCATCAATCCGCAGGTGCCGACGGGCGAAGTCGCCAAGTATGACCCCAGCGCGCCGGGATCGCGCCTCGGCTTCCCGCTCGACCAGCTCACCGAAGAGCATATGGAAGGCGTCGAAGGCATCCACTTCCACAACCTGTGCGAACAGGATTTCGAGCCGCTGAAGGCGACGTGGGACCGCGTGTTCGACGTGATCGAGCCTTTTTTCGATCAGCTCAAATGGATCAACATGGGCGGCGGTCATCACATCACCCGCGCCGATTACCAGCGCGATGAACTGGTGGAGTTCCTCAAGGACGCGGCGAGCGACACCGGCTGCCAGATCATCCTCGAACCCGGCGAGGCGGTGGCGCTTGATGCGGGCATTCTCGTCGGCACGCTGCTCGATACGATGTTCAACGAGGTGCCGGTGGGGATCACCGATATCTCGGCCACCTGCCACATGCCCGATGTGCTGGAGGCGCCCTATCGCCCCGCCATGCTGGGCGAGTTGACGGACGAGGACATGATCCCGATCCGGCTGGGCGGCCCTTCCTGCCTCGCAGGCGATGTGATCGGCGATTATCGCCTGCCCGTCGCGGCCGAGCCGGGCGCGCGTTTCGCTTTCCTCGATCAGGCCCATTACTCGATGGTCAAGACCAACACCTTCAACGGCGTGGCCCTGCCGAGCATCTGGATGTGGGACAGCGAGACCGACGCGCTCGACTGCATCAAGCGCTTCGACTACGAGGATTTCAGGGATCGCCTGAGCTGACCGGCGACCGGTGGGGGAAATTGCGATGAAGTTTGCGCCCGTTTTGCTTGCCGCTGCGCTCGCCTTTGGCAGCGCTGCCGCGCCCGCGATGGCGCAGGGCTATGTCCCCGACACGGTCAAGAAATCGGTCACCACCGCCGATCTTGCCGCCGTGGTCGGCGCGCTCGGGCATCAGGTGCTCGAAGAGGGCAAGGATGACGGCGTACTGGTGCTCGCGGAGAACCAGGACCAGCTCAAATATGTGCTGATGGGCACGGCCTGCGACATGGACGGGGTGCCTGGCTGTCAGGGGGTGCTGATGCAGGCGCAGTTCGAGCTGCCGGCGGGCACCACCTATGAAACCGTGGCGCAGGCCAATCTCAATTATGCCGCGCTCAACGTGTGGGTCGATTTCGAGCAGAAGTCGCTGGGCTTCACCCGCTATGTCGTGCTCGACAACGGGGTGACCATGGCCAATCTCAAGTCCAATGTGGAAGTGCTGCTGAGCCTTGTGGGCGATGCCTATCCGGTTGCCGCAGGCGAGCCGGTGGCCGAAGAGCCCGCAGCGCCTTCTTCCTAAAGTCCCTTGCGCCCGAACCCGCGCATGGGCCGTGTCACCGGCATGGCGGCGAAGGCTTCCTCGGGCAGGGCAGTGCTTTCCGAGGCGGCCGGAGCAGCGGCCTCAGAAGGGGCAGGTTCAGGGGGAGCGGCAGGGGGCTGGGCCTCGGCCAGCACCCGTCCGCGTTCCGTCTGGTTGATCGCCAGCGCCAGCCCTGCCAGCGCGGCGAATTGCTCGGCGGCTTCGGCCACTCGCATCCGGTCTTCTGCCGCGTCCATCGCGCCGCTCTCGAACAGATCGCGGCTTTCCACCGTGATGATCACCTGACCTTGCGTGAACAGCGCGCGCAGCTCCTTGCCGCCGAACGCCTTTTCCAGCCGCAGCAGGTGCTCGATATAGGAGGGGTGGACGAGCACGCGTGCCTCGACCTGATCGTCGCTGAACAGGCCGAACACCGCATCGAAGGCCGGATGGACCTGATCGACCACATCGAGCCGGTGGCCGCTGAAGCTGACCGTGTCCTTGGTCCCGCCGAGGCCGAACCACTTGCGATGCTCGCCCGCGCGCTGGAGCAGGGTGGTGGAGCGGAACGGGCGGCCAAAGCCCATGCGGATGATGACCCCGCGGAACACCGTCACCCAGCGCTGGTTCTTGCCCGAGCCGCGGCGCTCCTCAAGGTGCGCCTCGTAAAGCTCGAAGCCATGGTCCGAGAGCGTGCCGAACCAGCGGTCTTCAAAGCCGGAGCGATCATGCGAGGGGACAAGCCCGTAGCGCTTGGCTGCTTCGAATTCGGGCCCTGCCTCGGCCTCGTGGGAATATTCGACCCCGTGGCTCTTCGCGATGGCGCTGTTGATGCCGATCTTGACGGTGCGCTTGGCCGCCGCGATCGGCTGGTAGCCCCACCAGATTGCCGTGCCGATCCCGCCCAGCGCGACGATCCCGCGGAAGGTCGAGAACGATTCGGGGCCGAACCACACGAAGGCCAGCACCGGCATCAGGATCGCCGCGCTCCACGTCCAGCGCGATGCCGCCTTTTCGCGCGCAGCCGCGCGCATGGCGGTCTGCTCCGCCAGCCACTGGCCGAGGCCTGATTGCATCAGATGATCGACATTCGCGTTCATGGCCTCCCGCTATAGTGCGCAAGGCCTCTGCAATCCCTTAACGTTTCTCCGCTAAGCTCCGGGGCAATCAAGGGAGCAATTGCATCATGATTGATATTCTCGGCTGGTTCTGGACCTCGGCAATCCTCGTGATTGCTGTCGGCACGGTGGTGCTGCTGATCGCGATCTACAACCAACTGGTGCGCCTGCGGCAGAATGTGCGGCAGGGGGTGGCCGATATCGACGCGCAGCTGCGCCAGCGCCACGATCTGATCCCCAATCTGGTCGAGGCGGTGAAGGGCTATGCCGGGCACGAGGCTTCGACGCTCGAAGCGGTGATCACGGCACGCAATGCCGCCGCCAAGGGCGACGCGCCGGGCGGTACCAGCGAAGCGCAGCTCAAGCTCGCGCTCGATAACCTGCTGGCGCTGGGCGAGGCCTATCCCGATCTGAAGGCCAGCGCGAACTTCCAGTCGCTCCAGAACGAGCTCGGCGATGTCGAGGACAATCTGGCTGCGGCCCGCCGCGCGCTCAATACTGCGGCTGCCCGTTTCAACGCCGCGCGCGAATCTTTCCCGGCAGTGCTGTTTGCCGGGATGCTCGGATTCGGCGAGGCGGACTTCTCGCGGCTCGCCGAGAGCGAAAAGAGCGTTGTCGACCAGACCCCGAAAGTCGTTTTCTGACACCTGCGATGTGACGGAAATCCGAGCGATTTCCGTCACATTCCGGTCACGCTTGCGGGGCTGTCTTTGAAAAGCAACATTTGGCCCCGGCGGGGGCCATTTTTTGTTTGCATTTCCCCCCTCAGGCCCTATCTGCGCCCTTCCGCTGCCCCAAGGGGACTTCCAAACCGCAAGGCAGCTTGTCGTTTTATGGTTCAACAGAGCCGTTTTGGGGGTCCCTTGAGTTGCACATCTATCCTGACGCACTGGCTGTAGTCCGCGACCTCCGTCCGGACGAACCCGTCATCCTCAATCGCCCGCACGCCGCGCGGCGCGCCGCCCGCTTCTTTGTCGAGAAGTTCCCGGGCAAGGTGCTCTATGCCGTCAAGGCCAACCCCGCGCCGGAGCTGATCCGCGTGCTGTGGGATGCAGGCGTGACCCATTACGACGTCGCCTCGATTGCCGAGGTGCGGCTGGTGCGCTCGCTGCTGCCGGACGCCGTGCTGTGCTTCATGCATCCGGTGAAGACCGCTGCCGCGATTGCCGAGGCCTATTTCGATCACGGCGTGCGCACCTTCAGCCTCGATTCTGTCGAGGAGCTGGAGAAGATCATCGACGCCTGCCGTTCGCCCGAAACCGGCGAAGCGCCGCGCGACCTGCGTCTGTGCGTGCGCCTGCGCGTGTCGAGCGAATATTCCGAGCTCTCGCTGGCCAGCAAGTTCGGCTGCGATCTCGTCGAGGCGCCGCTGCTGCTCCAGCAGGCCCGCCAGCATTGTGACTGGCTGGGCGTGTGCTTCCATGTCGGCAGCCAGGCGATGACCCCGTTTGCCTTCGTGCAGGCGATGGACCGCACCCGCGCCGCGATTGCCGAGGCTTCGGTGGTGATCGACATGATCGACGTGGGCGGGGGCTTCCCGAGCGCCTATCCGGGCCTCGAGCCGCCGCCGATGGAAGATTACTTCGCGATCATCGCGCGCCACTTCGAAGCCCTGCCGATCGCCTACAACGCCGAGCTGTGGTGCGAACCCGGCCGCGCGCTCTCGGCTGAATACAGCTCGATGATCGTGCAGGTGAACAAGCGGCGCGGCGAGGAGCTCTACATCAACGACGGCGCTTACGGCGCGCTCTACGATGCCGCCCACGTGGCGTGGCGCTTCCCGGTGAAGGCGCTCGAGGACGATCTGATCGGCGAGGACGAGGACTTCGCGTTCTACGGGCCGACCTGCGATGATGCCGACTACATGAAGGGGCCGTTTGTGCTGCCTTCGGACATCCAGGCGGGCGACTATGTCGAGATCGGGATGCTCGGTGCCTATGGCGCGGCGATGAAGACCGGCTTCAACGGCTTCGGCGCGGCCCAGCAGGTGATGGTCGCCGACGAGCCGATGATGAGCCTGTTCGACGGCTCGCGTCAGCGCGAAGCCGCCGACAACGTGGTGTCCTTGCGCTAATTTGGTGAACCTGCGCCGGTCCCTGCAACGGGGCCGGCGATAAGGTCATCGAGGAACAGGCTGGCCAGAGCGTGGCGGGATGAAACGCCCGCCTTGGTGTAGATCGCTGTCAGCTGCGCGCGCACCGTGCCTTCGGCGACCCCGCGCAGGGCGGCGATTTCGGCGGTCTCGCAGCCCTTGAGCGCGAACAGCGCGACCTCGCTTTCCGCCGCGGTCAGCCCCCATCGTCCAAAGCGCGCGGCGATGATCTCCGCGAACGCGCCCTGCGCCAGCCCGAGCGTGACGGCATCGCGCCGGGCCTGCTCGATCATCTGGCGCATCTGCCACGCGCCGAGCACCACGCCCGTCAGCAGTGCCATCGCGATCACGACTTCGGTAAGGATGTGAAAGCCCCACTCCCCAGTCGACAGGTCGATCCCGGCATCGGCGATGAAGAAGGTCGCTCCTACCGCCTGCAACACGACTACTGCGGCGACCAGCGAGATACGCAGGTCGACGCGGTCGGTGTCGGATGGCGGGCGGGTGCTCACTTTCCTCCGGGCAGCATGGCAAGGATGGTGCGACGGCCGCTTCGCGCGGTCTCGAAGGCGACGCCGCCAATATGCAGCAGGATCAGCACATAGAGAAGATTGACGGCGACTTCATGCACTTCTTCGAAGACTTCGCCAGCCCCGTCGCCTTCCTCGCCTTCCTCGCCTTCGCCACCTTCATTCTCGCCCGCCTCGCCATACATCAGCTGCGCGGCGCTGGTGCCGGGTTCGATCGCGGGCGGGGCGCCTGCCATGGCGATGCCGCTGGCGACGATCACGCTGACGCAGGCCCAGATCGCATAGGCCATCAGCGCGCCCAAAGGATTGTGCGAGACATGCGCCTCATGCGCGCCAGCGCGGATCGCCCGGATATGGGCAAGCGCCCGGCCCGGGCTCGGCGGGAAGGCGCTGAAGCGGGCCGCGCGCGTGCCGATCACGCCCCACAGCAGGCGCAGCGCCAACAGGCCTGCCAGCACGTAACCGGCATAGATGTGCGCCGCCGAGCCCTCGCCGACGATCAGCGCGTTCCACAGCACCACGGCGGCAATGCCCCAGTGGGTGATCTTCACCAGCGGATCCCAGCGGCGGGTTCTGGTTTGGTCGGTCATGTTCAGGTTCCTTTTGCGGCACGTTGTGCGCTGGAACCTGAGGGCAGGGCGGGCGAGGGTCTATTGGAGCGGCGCTTAACCGGGGCACATAAGCGCGTGCTTATGCCGCTCCGGCCTCAATCAAACCCCACGAAGCGCGCCGCCTCGCCCACTTCGCGCCGTGTGATCTTCACCGGGTTCGCCGGAAAATCCGGATCGGGCCAGCCCAGTGCAACCGCCTTCATGATCACCTGATCCTCAGGGATGCCCGCGTGCTCGCGCACCACCGGGCTTTGCATGATGCCTTGCGAGTTGATCACGCAGCCCAGGCCCTTGCTCCATGCGGCATTGACCAGCGCCGTCGTCACCGCGCCGCAATCGAAGGGGGTGTCGTCCGAGCCGTCCAGCTCGCGGTCGTAGGTTATGATCACGCAGACCGGCGCGTCGAACTGGCGGAAGCCGCGCAGCACCCAGTCCTGGCGCGCTTCCTTGTCGTCGCGGCCGATCCCCATGGCTTCGAACAGCTGGATCGCGCAGCCGACCTGACGGTCGCGGTGGACGCCGGTGAAGGCCTCGCCGCGGCGGAATTCGCGGCTGTCGGGGACGCCGGCAAGGATGTTTTCGGTGTTGCCCTTGCGGATCCGGTCAAGCGGCTCGCCGGTGATCACATGGAAATGGTAGGGCTGGGTGTTCATCGACGAGGGCGAGCGCATCGCCAACGTCAGGATCTCTTCGATCAGCGCGCGCGGCACCGGCTTGTCGAGGTAGCCGCGGATGCTCCGCCGTCCGAGGACGACCTCGGCATAAGTCTGTTCAGGCGTGCCGCCCATTGTCTCTCTCCCGAATCTGTTTTCGGGAGATGTGCTAGCGGCAAAAACCGGCACCACAAAGGACGAGTGCGGCAGCGGGGAGCGATCAGGCCGCTTCGGCCAGCTCCAGATCGAGCCGGTCCCAGATTTCGACGAGGGCGGCGGTCAGCTCGTCCATCATCGCATCGGTGTGGAACGGACCCGGCGTGAAGCGCAGACGCTCGGTCCCGCGCGGCACGGTGGGGAAGTTGATCGGCTGCACATAGACGCCGTATTCGGCGAGCAGGATGTCGCTGATCTTCTTGGCGCGCACCGGATCGCCCACCATCAGCGGCACGATGTGGGTGACCGAATCCATCACCGGCAGACCGGCTTCGGCAAACTTCAGCTTGAGCATCGCGGCGGCGCGCTGCTGGGCGTTGCGCTCGTCACTGCTCTCTTTCAGGTGCCGCACCGAGGCGAGCACGCCTGCCACCAGCACCGGCGACAATGAGGTGGTGAAGATGAAGCCCGGCGCGTAGCTGCGGATGCAGTCCACCACCTTGGTCGAGGCCGCGATATAGCCGCCCATCACGCCGAACGCCTTGCCGAGCGTGCCCTCGATGATGTCGATCCGGTGCGCGGCGTTATCGCGCTCCGAAATCCCGCCGCCATGCGCGCCATACATGCCGACCGCGTGGACCTCGTCGATATAGGTGAGGGCGTTGTACTTCTCGGCGAGGTCGCAGATCGCATGGATCGGGGCGACATCGCCGTCCATCGAATAGACGCTTTCAAAGGCGATCAGCTTGGGCGTGTTCGCGTCCTCGGCCGCCAGCAGCTCTTCGAGGTGCGCCACGTCATTGTGGCGGAACACCCGCTTCTCGCAGCCCGAATTGCGGATGCCTGCGATCATGCTGGCGTGGTTCAGCTCGTCGGAGAAAATGATGCAGCCCGGCAAGAGGCGGGCGAGGGTGGAAAGCGTCGCATCGTTCGAGACATATCCGCTCGTGAACAGCAGCGCAGAATCCTTGCCGTGGAGATCGGCCAGTTCGTTTTCGAGCTCGATATGCAGGTGGGTGTTGCCGCCGATATTGCGCGTGCCGCCGCTGCCTGCGCCGACATCGTGCAGCGCGGCTTCCATCGCGCCGATCACCTTGTCGTGCTGGCCCATGCCGAGATAGTCGTTGGAGCACCAGACCGTGATCGGCTTGGGGCCATTATGGCCGTGGAAGCAGCGCGCATTGGGATAGGCGCCCTTGTTGCGCATGATGTCGATGAAGACGCGATAGCGGCCTTCCTCGTGCAGGCGGTCGATCGCAGAATCGAAGATCTGATCGTAGTTCACTTGCGTCTCTTCACTGGGGCGTGCGCTTATGCGGCACTGCCTGAGTTCCTGCCTGCTTCATCCGCTACAACTGCCGAGGCGGCGGATGGTTTCGCGCGATATTTAAGGCCGAGACCGGCGTTTTGCCACAGCGATCTTTGCGAGCGTTTCGCAAGCGGTGATGCGCAAATCAGAACACTTCCGCAGGGCCGAAACCGCGGTTTGCCAGTGCGTCTTCGAGGCCTGCTGCGCCTGCGATCGGCCCGGTGACGATGAAGCGGTTGGGGCCGTGTGCTTCGAAGCTCTGCCCTTCGAGCAGATGGGCGATGCGCCGCGCGATGCCCTCGGCTCCATCCACCTGCCGGACCTCGGGGCCGAAAGCGGCGGCGAGTTCCTCCGAAAGCAGCGGGAAGTGGGTGCAGGCGAGCACCAACGTGTCGATGGCCTCGCCGCCCGGCATGGCGGTGAGCTCGGCGTGGACGTCGGCGATCAGCGCCGGATCGACACCGCGCCCGCGCAGCTTGGCCTCGGCCGCCTCGACCAGCCCGGGCGCGGCCACGCGGAGCAGGCGCTTGCCCTGTGCAAAGCGGGCTTCGAGATCATCGACATAGGCCTGCCGGATCGTCGCGCCTGTGCCGACAAGTCCGATGGTGCCGGTCCGCGTGAGGGCAGCGGCGGGCTTGATCGCGGGGACAGTGCCCACCACCGGCACTTCCAGCACATCGCGCACCATGCCCAGCGCAATCGTGGAGGCGGTGTTGCAGGCGATGCAGACGAGGCGCGGGCGGAACCGCTCTGCCATCCGCCCGAGCAGGCCCGCGACCCGCGCGGCGATCTGGGCCTCGGTCTTGGTGCCATAGGGCAGGCCGGCAAGATCGGCGGCGTATATCACCGGAGCGTCGGGGAGCACCTTGCGCAAGCCGTCATAGACGGTGAGCCCGCCTACGCCGGAATCGAACAGCAGGATGGGGGAATCTGGGTTCACCGAATAACTTCCGTTCGCCCCGAGCTTGTCGAAGGGCTGTTTTGCCTTACAGTCGGATGCGCTAAAGAAAGTGCAGGGCTTCGACAACCGCCTTCGCGGTCGCTGGCAAGCTCGGCCCGAACGGGATGGGACCTGATGGAATTCGTTTTCGCAGCCGTGATGGGCTTTGCGCTGGGATCGATTCCCTTCGGCCTGATCCTCACCCGCGCGGCGGGGCTGGGCGATGTGCGCAATATCGGCAGCGGCTCGATCGGCGCGACCAATGTGCTGCGCACCGGGCACAAGGGCCTCGCTGCGGCCACAGTGCTGCTCGATGCGGCCAAGGCTGTGATCCCGGTGGTGGTGGCAGGCATCCTGTGGCCTGATCTTGCCCAGGTCGGCGGCGTGGCCGCCGTCGGCGCGGTGGCGGGGCATTGTTTTACCCCGTGGCTCGGTTTCAGGGGCGGCAAGGGCTTTGCGAGCGCTGCCGGAGCGCTGCTGGCGCTGGCTTGGCCGGTGATGCTGGCCTGCGCCTGTGTATGGGCGGCGACGCTCTGGCTCAGCCGGATTTCGTCCGTGTCCTCGATGGTCAGCGTGATCGCCGCGCCGATTGTGGCATGGGGCCTCGGCTACCCGCAGGTCATCCCGCCGCTGCTCGCCATCGCGGCGATCGTCATGGTGCAGCACCGCGCCAATATCGGGCGCCTGATGCGGGGGGAGGAGCCGAAGATCGGCGCCTCGTCCAAGCCGTAATGCGGGGCCTCATCTGATGGAGCACGAGGGGTCGCAGCCGGTGCTCAGCCAACAGGAAGCTTTCGCGCGCATCCGCCTGCTGCGCTCGCCCAACATTGGCCCGGTGAGCTATCGCCAGCTGATTGCGCGCTTCGGCAGCGCCGGGGCGGCGCTGGATGCGCTGCCCGATCTCGCCAGCCGGGGGAGGGGGCCCTATCGCCCGGCCAGTGCCGAGAGCATCGAGCGCGAGGTCTCCGCCGTGCGCGCGGCAGGCGCGCGCTATCTGTTCCACGATCAGCCCGATTACCCCGCGCTGCTGGCCGAACTGGACAGCGCGCCGCCCATTCTGACCTGCCGCGGCCGGCTTGACCTCGCCAGCGCGCCCTGCGTGGCGGTGGTAGGGGCGCGCAATGCCAGCGCTGCGGCGGTCAAGCTGGCGCGCGATTTCGCCGCTGCGCTGGCCGAGGCGGGCTTCACGATTGTCTCGGGCCTTGCGCGCGGCATCGACGGTGCAACGCACGAGGGCGCCTTTCCGCAGACCATCGGCGTGATCGCCAGCGGGATCGACATCGCCTATCCGCCGCAGCACGCCGAGCTTCAGGAACGCATCGCGAGGGAGGGGTTGCTGATCGCCGAACAGCCCCCCGGCACCGAGCCGCGCGGGCGGCATTTCCCGTCGAGGAACCGCATCATCGCAGGCCTTGCGAGCGGCACGCTGGTGGTCGAGGCGGCGCCCCAATCGGGCAGCCTCATCACCGCGCGGCTGGCGGGCGAGGCGGGGCGCGAGGTCATGGCAATCCCCGGCTCCCCGCTCGATGCCCGCGCCTCGGGATGCAACCAGCTGATCCGCGAAGGCGCGGTGCTGGTGCAGAGTCCGGAGGATGTGATCGAACTGCTCCAGAGTTTCACGGGCGCCCCGCGCTCGCGCTACCGCGTGGCCGAAGGCGCGGCCGATTTCGACTATGCCGAACTTGCCCGGCTCGAATGGGGCGAGGCGCGGGCTGATCTGTCTGGCGATATCGCCAACCTGCTCACCAACGCGCCGGTGCCGGTCGACGAGCTGATCCACCAGTCAGGCGCCAGCGCGGTCGAGGTCCACATGGCGCTGCTCGAACTGGAACTTGTGGGCGAGCTGGTGCGCGAGGCTGACGGCACGGTGCGCCGCGCCAGCCCCGAGGATAGCGCATGACCCCCGCCCGCGAGGCCGATTTCGGCCTGCTCGTCTCCCGCTCCTTCGAGAACCTCTGGGCGATCCGCAAGCCGGTGGCGATCTATCTTGCGGTGGTGGCCGTGGCGGCCTTCACCATTCCCTTGCTCGGCATCGGCTTCACCAGCGGCGGGGGCGTGGTGATCTATCTTTTCGGGCAATACTGGCTGTTTCAGGCCCTGTTGAAGACGCGCGGGCTGCTGGAGACGCAGGGCAATCATCTCGCCCCCTTCCTTTTGCTGGCGATGCTGCTGATCGGGCCGATCATGGTCGGCATTTTCGCTCTGATCCTGCCCGGCCTGTTTCTGGTCGCGCGCTGGATAGCCGCGCCCGCTTTCGTGGCTGCGCGGGGCGGGAGCGCATGGGCAGCGGCAGGGGCCAGCTGGCAGACGGTGCGCGGCCACACCGGCAAGATCGCCAGCATCGTCGTGATGATGTTCCTGATCGCAAGCCTGTTCGGCACGCTTGGCGCGGCGGCAGGCGGGCTGTTTGCCGGGATTGCCGCCTATCGCGCGGCCCAGCCGCTCAATCTGATCGAGGCGCACCTGTTTCCGCTGATGCTGCTCGGCCTGTCGGTGGCAGTCTATGAACTGCTCGGGCCGCGCAATACCATCATCGAGGATGTTTTCGGGTGAATGGCTTCACACAAGCCGCTTGACGGCCTAGGCGGCGCAGCCCCACCCTCGCGCGTACGTACACGTAAGGACACCTCTTCTCAGCCCATGCAGCTTGTCATTGTTGAATCGCCGGCCAAGGCGAAGACCATCGAGAAATATCTGGGCAAGGACTACAAGGTTCTCGCGTCCTACGGCCATGTGCGCGATCTGCCGCCCAAGGATGGCAGCGTCGATCCGGACGCCGATTTCGCGATGGAGTGGGAACTCTACCGCGACAAGCAGAGCCGCTTCAAGGAAATCGCCGACGCGGCCAAGGGCGCAAGCCGCCTCGTGCTCGCCACCGACCCTGACCGCGAGGGCGAGGCGATCAGCTGGCACGTGCAGGAGCTGCTGGCCAAGCGCAAGGCGCTGCCCAAGCTCGTCGAGCGGGTCACCTTCAACGCCATCACCAAGACCGCCGTCACCGAGGCCATGGCCCGCCCGCGCGAGCTCGATCAGCCGCTGATCGACGCCTATCTCGCCCGCCGCGCGCTGGATTATCTGTTCGGCTTCACGCTTTCGCCGGTGCTGTGGAGGAAGCTCCCCGGGGCCAAGAGCGCAGGCCGCGTGCAGTCCGTGGCGCTGCGCCTGATCGTCGAGCGCGAGCGCGAGATCGAAGCCTTCCGGGCCGAGGAATACTGGAGCGTGCTCGCCAAGCTCCAGCACGACGGTACCGAGTTCGACGCGCGCCTCGTCAAGTTCAAGGGCGTGAAGCTGGAGCGGCTGAGCCTCGGCAATCAGGGCATTGCGCTGGAAGCCAAGGCGGCGGTCGAGGCCGGGCGCTTCACGGTTGAGGGTGTCGAGACCAAGCCGGTCAAGCGCAACCCCGCACCGCCGTTCACCACCTCGACCTTGCAGCAGGAGGCCGCGCGCAAGCTCGGCTATTCCGCGCAGCACACCATGCGGCTCGCCCAGAGCCTGTATGAAGCCGGCGCGATCACCTATATGCGTACCGATGGCGTGCAGATGGACCCCGGTGCCATCATGGCCCTGCGCGATGCGATCGCCGCGCGTTACGACAGCGCCTACCTCCCTGAAAAGCCGCGCTTCTACAGCACCAAGGCCAAGAACGCGCAGGAGGCCCACGAGGCGATCCGGCCGACCGATTTCACCCGCGAACGGGCGGGCACGGGCGACGAGGCCAAGCTCTATGATCTGATCTTCAAGCGCGCCATGGCGAGCCAGATGGCGACCGCGCAGATGGAGCGTACCACTGTCACCCTGCGCGATGCCACCGGGCAGCACGAGCTGCGCGCTACAGGGCAAGTGATCCGCTTCCCCGGCTTCCTCGCGGTCTATCAGGAAGGCTTTGACGACAAGGGGCAGGGCGAAGACGAGGACGAGGACGGCCTGCTGCCGATGCTCAAGGCCGGCGACACGCCCGCCAAGCGCGGTGTCGAGGCGACCCAGCACTTCACCCAGCCGCCCCCGCGCTTTTCGGAAGCCTCGCTGGTCAAGCGTCTGGAGGAGCTCGGCATCGGGCGGCCCTCGACCTATGCCTCGACCATCCAGACGTTGCGTGACAGAAGTTACGTGCGGATGGAGAAGAACCGCTTCTTTGCGGAAGAGAGCGGCCGCCTGCTGACGGCTTTCCTCGAACGCTTCTTCCCCACCTATGTCGCCTATGATTTCACCGCGGGCATGGAGGACGAGCTCGATGTCGTCTCCGACGGGCGCGAGGATTACAAGGCGTTGCTCGCCCGCTTCTGGAAGGACTTCAAGCCCAAGGCCGACGAGGTGATGGAGAAGCTGCCTTCGGAAGTGACCGAGGCGCTGGACGAATATCTCTCCGACTTCCTGTTCCCGCCGCGCGAGGACGGGCACGATCCGCGCGCCTGCCCGATGTGCGCTGCGGAAGGCCGCGCCAATGGCAGGCTCTCCCTGCGCGGTGGCCGCTTCGGCGCCTTTGTGGCCTGCGCCAACTATCCGGAGTGCAAATACACCCGCCGCTTCGCCCAGCCGGGCGGCGAGGGTGAGGGCGGGGCCGATGACGGGATCCTCGGCCAGCACCCCGAAACCGGCGAGGACATCCACCGCAAGACGGGCCGCTTCGGCCCCTATGTGCAGATGGGTGACGGCAAGGATGCCAAGCGCGCCTCGATCCCCAAGGACATCGATGATTTCGATCTCGACTGGGCGGTGAAGCTTCTGGACCTGCCGCGCATCATCGGCGCGCATCCTGACACAGGCCTCGAAATCGAAGCCAATATCGGGCGTTACGGGCCCTATCTGCGGCACGACGGCAAGTATGGTAAACTCACCAATACCCGCGAGGTGTTCGAGGTGGGGATGAACCGTGCCGTCGATATCCTCGCGCAGGCTGCCAATCGCGGCGCGGGCGGGGCTGCGCGCGGCAAGGCGGAGGCGATTGCGGCGCTTGGGGCGCACCCCGTCAGCGGGGGCGAGATCAAGGTCATGCCGGGCCGCTACGGGCCCTACGTCACCGATGGCACCACCAACGCGACGATCCCGCGCGATGTGAAACCTGAAGAGGTTACGCTCGAAGCCGCCATCGAACTGATCGATGCGCGTGCGGCCAAGGGTCCGGCCAAGGGGAAGGCCAAGAAGAAGGCCGCCCCCAAGAAGAAGGCTGCCCCCAAGAAGAAAGCTCCGGCCAAGAAGGCGGCCAAATGATCCCGGCGTGCCGTCCCGCCTGTCGGGACCGGCGCGTTGGTAAATCATAAAGCATTACCCTCTATCACGAAGCCCTGAGACCAGGGGCTGCACCGTGATTGAAATCGAAGTCCAGAACGAGACGCATCAGACCCAGGCGCGCATCCGCTTTGCCGCCGTGCCGCGCATCGGCGAAGGCCTGCGCCTGCGCGAACCCGATGGCATGTGGGCGAGCTATGACGTGCTCGACGTGTGGTACCAGAAGGCCGAATTCGGCGATGTCTGGATGCCCTATCTCCATGTCCGCATGACCCCGGGCGAGGGCGTGCTGCCCGAAGACCCCTACGCCGAGGATTACGGCGAATATGACGCGGGCTATGCCGCTATCGGCGGAGGGCGCTGATCGTGCAGAACCTGATCAAGCGCAATTCCGGCCCGCACCGCCGCACCGGCATGGAAGGCAAGACGCTGGCTGAAAAGCTGGCCGCTGGCGAAAAGGCCCGCGAGGCGGCGCAGGGGGGCACTGCCGCTCCGGTCGTGG
Source organism: uncultured Alphaproteobacteria bacterium (assembly GCA_903934325.1). GTDB lineage: Bacteria > Pseudomonadota > Alphaproteobacteria > Sphingomonadales > Sphingomonadaceae > Erythrobacter. Next base: position 50,635 of record CAIZNH010000008.1, read on the forward strand.
CTGAAGTCGAAGCCGCTCCCGCGCCCGCCCCCGCTCCTGCTCCCGCAGCTGACACCCGCGTCGAAATGCAGGCCCGCGCGCCCGCTGCCCCCGGCCCGGAAAGCGGCGACACGGATTCGATTGTCGCTGCCGCCAAGGCCATGCGTGACCGCTTTGCCGGCAGCGTTGCTCCGGCAGCGGTGGCCAAGACCTGCCTCATCGTCGATGACAGCCGCGTGATCCGCAAGGTTTCGAGCAAGATCGCGATCAGCCTCGGCTATGTCGCGATCGAGGCCGAAAACGGCGAGGAGGCTCTGGCGCGCTGCAAGAAGGCCATGCCCGACCTCGTGCTCACCGACTGGAACATGCCCGAAATGGACGGCATCGAATTCGTCGCCAAGCTGCGGGCGATCCCGACGCCCAAGGAGCCCATCGTGGTGTTCTGCACCTCGAACGGCGAGGCCAAGGACATCCACGAGGGCATCTCGGCAGGCGCGGACGACTACATCGTCAAACCCTTCGACGAAGCGGCTCTGCGCGCCAAGCTGGAGAAGCTGGGGCGGGGCTAAGCCCGCGCCGCTGCGCTACTTCGCCGCTTCCTTGGCGGCCTGTGCTTCCAAGTATTGGGCATAGCGGGCGTCGTCCACCAGACTGCGCCCGGGACGGCCGATGAGTTGGTTGAGTACGATCCGCACGTCACGCCCTGCCCAGAATTCGCCGATGTCACTCTGCTCGGCGGTGCGATCCTTCGACTTTTTTGCCCCGAGGCTTTTGACTTCGTTGAAGTCACGCGCCCAGGCCGCGCTGCCCAAAGTTACCGGCGGCGCGGGCCGCATTTCGGCGGGGCTGGTCATGATCCACGGCGTTTGCCTGGCGAGGATGGTGCCGACCAAGGGCGTAGTCTGCACATAGGTACCCGGTGTCTGGGGGCGGTTCACCGGGTCTTTGCCCTCGGCGTTGGAGTTGGCCCGGGCGGCGATAACGGCGGCTGCCGCTTCGGCACCGACCTTCTCGCCATTGGCGCTCGCGGTCTTGTCGGTGACCGCGCCGAGGGAGGCTTTCAACGCGCCCTCGAACATGTCTTTCTGATCGGCACAGACAAGCACCAGCACATCATGCGCGGCGCGTGCGGCTGCGGCTTCCGGCGAGCTTCCCTCGGGCGCTGTCAGCTTTCTGGTGTAGGGCGTGTATTTTGGCGTGACCGCGTTGATGGCTTCGAACATGGCGACACTCACCATGGCATCGGCATCGCGCTGTAGCGGGTCCTCGCACTTGTCGACCTGCGCGCGCCACTGGGTCAGCACGTTGTTGACGACACCGGCTGAAGCATTGGCTGGAATTGTAGCGGCCATGACCGCGCACAGAACCCACGAGCGATTTGCGATACGCATAAAATGTTCCCCCAAGCCCGAGTTGGGCCCCCGGTGGAGGTCTACACTACTTTTTTGCGGACACGAAGCGCGTGATGCTGGCATCAGGGCGACGAAAGAAGGCGCCCCTACCGCACCCAGTCGAGCCCGATTTCCTCGAACACTTCCTTGTCCTCGGCCCAGTTCTCCAGAACCTTCACGTGCAAATAGAGGTGCACCTTCACGCCAAGCACCTCCATCAATTCCGCGCGCGCGGCGGCCCCGATGGCCTTGATCTTCGATCCGCCCTTGCCGAGCACGATTGCGCGCTGGTTGTCGCGGGTGACGACGATCTGCTGGTGGATTTCCACGCTGCCATCGGGGCGCACCTCGTATTTCTCGGGCCGCACCGCGCTGTCATAGGGCAGTTCCTCGTGGAGCTGCTGGTAGAGCTGTTCGCGGGTGATCTCGGCGGCGAGCAGGCGTTCGGAGGCGTCCGAGACCTGATCTTCGGGATACATCCACTCGCCATCGGGCATCAGCCTGGCGAGCGTCTCCTTCATCTCGGGCACGCCTTCGCCGGTGAGAGCGGAGATAAAGAAGATCTCGGCAAAATCGACCTTGGCCGCAAGCTCCTGCGCGAGCGCCAGCAGCGGCTCCTTCTTGGCGCGGTCGACCTTGTTGAGGACGAGAATCTTGCGCTCCGGACGGCCTGCCAGCGCTTCGAGCAGCGGCTCCAGCTCGTGGCGGCGCTGCTTGATCGGATCGACCATCAGCAGCACCGCGTCGGCGGCTTCCGCACCTTCCCACGCCGCGCTCACCATTGCGCGGTCCAGCCGGCGGCGCGGGGCGAAGATGCCGGGGGTATCGACGAGGATCATCTGCACCGGCGTGCCGTCCGCGAGGTCATGCAGGGCAATGCCCAGCATCCGCGCGCGGGTGGTCTGCGCCTTGGCGCTGGTGATCGCGACCTTCTGGCCGACGAGGGCGTTCACAAGGGTCGATTTGCCCGCATTGGGCGCGCCGAGGACGGCAACCATGCCGCAGCGGGTGGGGGTGGTTTGTTCTTCCATCATTCTTTCGCTTACCCGAAGGCCTCCAGAAAGGCCTTGGCGGCGAGCCTTTCGGCCTCGCCCTTGGAGTTGGCCGTGGCTTCGGCGTGGCCGACATTGCGGATGCTCACGCGCACGGTGAAGCGCGCCGCGTGATCGGGGCCGGCGCGGTCCACCACTTCGTAATGCGGCATGGCGCGGCGATTGCCTGCGGCCCATTCCTGCAATGCGCTCTTGGGATGCTTGGCCTTGCCGACATCGCCTTCCAGTTCGCCCGCCCACAGCCGGTAGATCGCATCGCGCGCCGTATCAAAGCCGTGTTCGATGAAGCAGGCACCGATCAGCGCCTCCATCACATCGCCCAAAATCTTGTCGCTATCTGCCCCGCCATCATCGCGCGCCTGCTTGCCGAGCCGGATGTGCGCGGGAAGCCCGATCACCCGCGCAATCCGTGCGCAGGTCGCCCCGCTGACGAGCGCGTTCAACCGCTGCGAAAGCTTGCCCTCCGGTCCGTCGCCCGCGCGGTAGAGCCAGCTGGCGACCGAGAGGCCGAGCACGCGGTCTCCGAGGAATTCGAGCCGCTGGTAATCGGTCGCCCCGCCGGGACCGGCGCCGTTGTAGCTGCCGTGGGTCAGGGCTTCGAGCCAGGGGGTCTCGTTGGTGACGATGAAGCCCTGCGAGGCGAGCCATTCGCGGGCGGCGGGATCGAGACTGCTCACAGCATCCCTCCGATCCGCGCCCAGCGCGCGGCGGAGAACCAAGAGATCGGGTTCAGCCAGCTCGCGCTGCCATCGGTTGACCACACCACCAGCGCGGCGCGGCCGACCAGCCGGTCGAGCGGGACGAGCCCCACCGCATCGCCTTCGGCCGCCGGCCAGCGGCTGTCGCGCGAATTGTCGCGGTTGTCGCCCATCACGAACATCGCGCCTTCGGGCACAGTGACGGGGGCGAAGCTGTCGCCGGTGGTGAGCCCGAAGTCGAGCACCTCGTAAGCCTTGCCGCCGGGCAGGGTCTCGCGGAAACGGACATAGCGGCAGGCCTCGCGCCCATCGCCCATGCGCGCCGTCTCGCCGCCCCATTCGCACCCCGTATTGAGGGAGGTGGGGATGAGGAAATCGGAGAGCCGCTCGCGCTTCACCAGCGCGCCGTTCAGCACCAGCTGGCCGCCCATCACCGCCACGCTGTCACCCGGCAGTCCGATTACCCGCTTGATATAGTCGCGCCCGTCGACCGGATGCTTGAAGATCACCACATCGCCGCGCTCCGGCGCGCCGCCCAGCAGACGGCCATCCGGCAGCGGCACATCAAACGGCAGGGACTGGCGCGAATAGCCATAGGGCCACTTGGCCGCGAGCAGGTAATCCCCGTTCATCAGGCGCGGCAGCATGCTCTCGGAAGGGATCGAGAATGGCGAGAATACGAATACCCTGATCGCCAGCACGGCGAGCAACAGCTTGATGATAAACCACACAAATCCGCCCCAGCTGTCACCAGAACCCGCAATGTCTGCGGCGCGGGGCACTTGCCCGAGCGATTGGGTCTTAACATCCATCGCCCTTGCCCTTACTCGCAGCCGCGCAGCAGCGCAAAGGGGAACGGACATGAGCGGATCAGGCGAAATGACAGCCGGGGGTGTGGCAGCGCAAATCTGGGCGGACCTCACCGCATTGGCGCCTCGGCGGCTGGAGGCATTGTTCGCCGGCGATCCGGCCCGCGTGGAGGCCATGACCCGCCGCATTGCATGGCCCATCGGCCTTGGCGACGATGCGACGGCCGGCATGCGGATCGACTTTTCCAAAACCCATCTGGGCGAATCTGAACTCGCCGCTTTCGAAGCGCTGGCCGAGGCCATGGGCTTTGGCCCTGCGCGCGAGGCGCTGTTCGGCGGCGGCATCATCAACGTGACCGAGGGCCGCGCGGCGACCCACGGCGCGCTGCGCGGCAGCGGCACGCCCGCTGCGGTCGAGGAGGCCGAGGCGCTGCTGGCGCGCATGGGGATGCTGGTGGAAGCGATCCACGAAGGGGCGCTGGGCGAAGTGCGCCACTGCATCGCCATCGGCATCGGCGGATCGGCACTGGGCCCCGCGCTCGCCATCGACGCGCTGACCCGTGACCTCGCGCTGGTCGACGTCCATGTCGTCTCGAACATTGACGGGCTGGCGCTGGAACAGGCCTTTGCCGCCTGCGATCCGGCGACCACGCTGATCGCTCTTGCCTCCAAGACCTTCACCACCATCGAGACCATGACCAATGCGGCCAGCGCGCTGAAATGGCTGGCGGAGAACGGCGTCACCGATCCCGGCGGCCGCGTGGTGGCGCTCACCGCCGCGCCGGACAAGGCGGTGGAATGGGGCGTGGACGAGACCCGCGTGCTGCCTTTCCCCGAAAGCGTGGGCGGGCGCTATTCGCTGTTCTCCAGCATCGGCTTCCCGATCGCGCTCGCCATCGGGATGGAGGAATTCACCGCGATGCTGACCGGCGCCAAGGCGGTGGATGATCACTTCCGCAGCACCGAAGGCCGCGCCAATGCCCCGCTACTCGCGGCTTTCGCGGACCAGTATTACACCCGCCTGCGCGGCTGCCAGACCCGCGCGGTGTTCGCCTATGACGAGCGGCTCGCGCTGCTGCCCGACTATCTCCAGCAGCTCGAAATGGAATCGAACGGCAAGAGCGTGAAGGCCGATGGAACGCCGGTCGATGGGCCGACCGCAGCCGTGACCTGGGGCGGGGTGGGCACCGACGCGCAGCACGCGGTGTTCCAGCTGCTGCATCAGGGCACGCATCTCATCCCGGTCGATTTTCTGGCCAGCATCGCGCCGGGCGACGAGCTTGATCCCGCGCATCACCGCACCTTGCTGATGAACTGCCTTGCGCAAGGGGCGGCGCTGATGGCGGGCAAGCCCTCGGACGACCCTGCGCGCGCCTATCCGGGGGACCGGCCCTCGACCACGATCCTCGTCGATGATTGCGATGCGGCGGCGCTCGGCGCGCTGATCGCCTTCCACGAACAGCGCACCTTCGCCAATGCGGTCCTGATGGGGATCAATCCCTTCGACCAGTTCGGGGTGGAGCTGGGCAAGGCGATCGCCAAGCAGATCGACAGTGGGGAAGGGCAGTTCGATCCGAGCACCCAGGCGCTGATGGCGGCAGCCGGTCTCGCCTGAGCGGCGTGATGCATGATCGCCACACCTGGCTGAGCCGTGCCGTGTCAGATATTGCGGAAATTTTACCGCGCTGTTGCATATTTGCGTAAGCGGATAAGGATGTGTCGCAAGGCCCGCCGCCTTGCGACATTATCCGCAAAAATGCCCCATGAGCGCGGCAAGAATTGCACGCCGGACGCAACCTTCTATCCTTGCCCACAGATTCGTCTCCTCCCGCATCCTGCGACCTCAAGGACCACCATGAAGCACCTGCGCCTTACCGCCGCTGTCCTCCTCGCGCTTGGCTGTGCCGGTAGCGCGCTTGCCCAAGACAATCAGGGCGACGGCACGGCGCGTTCCAAGGTGAAGCCGGCGCGGCTGGTGTCTTTCGACGGCGAGCGCGAATTCCTCACCGCCTCCTCGCGCCTGCGCGTCTGGCGCGCCGAGGTGGGATACACCCTGTCGGTCGATCAGGCCGGCACGCCAACCGATTGCCAGCTGACCGAAAAGTTCCGCATGAACTACGTCAACGAAAAGCTGTGCGAGGTGCTGCTTAAGCATCACACCTTCGAGCCCGCGCAGGACGCCAGCGGCGCGAGCGTCGAGGGCACCTATCAGGGGCGGCTCAATTTTCTGGAATTGCGCGGCAAGGATTGACGATCGACTGAAATCATGTGATCTTTCATAGGCTTCAGGGGCTATGGTATTGCGAGGATCACGCGCATGAACTGGCTTTGTCTCGGTTTCGTCCCCGCCGCTCTGGCGCTCGCAGTGCCGCTGATGGCGAGTGAACTTCAGCCCATTTCCGCCGATGTGACGGGTGCCCGGCCGGCCCAATTGCTCGAAATCGATTTCATCCGCGTCACAAAGCGCGCCTTCAACCTCGGCCTGCTGACGCAGGATCTCGGCTACACTCTGGCTGTTGCGGCGGACGGGACGGTGACCAATTGCCAGCTCTCGCGCAGTTTCCGCAATCCGATCACGACGAGGGAGATGTGCCGCAGCATCACCCGCGCGGTCACGCTTGCTCCGGCGCGCGACGCGGCAGGCAATCCGGTCAGCGGCACCTATCAGGGCATGATCCGCATCCAGTCGCCCTTTGCTGCGACGCAATAATCCTTTGACATTTCGCCGCGCAGCCCCCACATGGCGCCCATCGAAGAGCGCTAGCCATGCGTGAAGCGGCGGAATTCTGAAAGCATCCGCCCCGGCCGCACTTCGGTTCTACCCCCAAGACTTCCCTTTTCACGCGGGCGGTTTCAACCCCCGCGCCGCGTCCGCAATCCGTTTGGGATTGGCGGAAGCGCGTCGCAGCATATTTGCGAGTTACCTATTACATGACCACTTTTGCTGACCTCGGGCTGTCGCAGCCCGTGCTCCAGGCCCTCGACATGAAGGGCTACAACACTCCCACCCCGATCCAGGAACAGGCGATCCCGCCGGTGCTCAAGGGCCGCGACCTGCTCGGCATCGCGCAGACCGGCACCGGCAAGACCGCGGCCTTCATGCTCCCCAGCATTGATCGCCTGCGCGAGGCGGACAAGCCGATCCCGTTCAAGTCCTGCCGCATGCTGGTTCTGGCGCCGACGCGCGAGCTGGCGGTGCAGATTGCCGACAGCGCCAAGGATTACGGCGCGCTCGCCGGGCTGAAGGTGCAATGCATCGTCGGCGGCACGAGCGTGGGCAAGGATCGCAACAAGCTCCACCGCGGCACCGACATTCTTGTCGCCACCCCGGGCCGTCTGCTTGATCTGATCGACCAGAAGGCGCTGACCCTCAACGGCATCGAAGTGCTGGTGCTCGACGAGGCCGACCAGATGCTCGATCTTGGCTTCATCCACGCCCTGCGCAAGATCCGCGAGCTTGCGCCCAAGGATCGCCAGACGCTGTTCTTCAGCGCCACCATGCCCAAGGCGATCAAGGAACTGGTGAGCGGCTATTGCCACAATCCGGTGCAGGTTTCGGTCACACCGGAAAGCACCACGGCCGAGCGCATCGACCAGTATCTCTTCATGGTCCAGCAGGACGAGAAGACGGCCCTGCTCGAAATGATCCTCAAGCGCCGCCATCAGGTGCCGGGCGAGTTCGAGCGCATCCTGATCTTCACCCGCACCAAGCACGGCGCGGACCGCGTGGTGAAGAAGCTGCAACAGGCCGGGATCGAGAGCAATGCGATCCACGGCAACAAGTCGCAGCCCCAGCGCCAGCGCGCATTGGACGAGTTCCGCAAGGCGCGTGTGCCGGTGCTGATCGCCACGGATGTGGCCGCGCGCGGGATCGATATTCCGGGCGTCAGCCACGTGATCAATTACGAGCTGCCCAACGTGCCTGAGCAATATGTCCACCGCATCGGCCGCACCGCGCGTGCAGGGCGTGACGGGGTGGCGATTGCCTTCTGTGCCGAGGACGAGCGCGCCTACCTCAAGGATATCCGCAAGACGACCGGCGCCGAGCTTGAGCGTCTGCCCCTGCCGGACAATTTCCGCGCGGTGGTGGAAGGCGAAGGGGCGGAGAAGCCCGCGCCGCGCCAGCCGGTGAAGCGGGTGCAGGCCCGTCCGCTCGGCCAGCGCAAGCCCCAGGTTGATCGCCGTCCGGATGGCGAACGTCGCCCGCAGCAGGGCGAACAGCGCCGTGCCGCCAGTGCGCCTCAGGGCGAGCGTCGTCCGCAGGGTGATCGTCGTCCGCAACAGGGCGAACAGCGCCGCGCAGAGGGTGAACGGCGTCCGCAGGGTGATCGTCGCCCTCAGGGTGGCAAGCCCGCGCAGGGGTCTCAGCATCAGGGCGGCGATCGTCGATCGCAGAGCCAGGGCGCCAATGGTGGCGGCAACAATGGCGGCGGCGGTAATCGTGGTCGCGGTGGCCGTGGGCGCGGTCGCCCCGGAGGCGGCGGCGGTGGTCGCCCCCGCGCAGCACAGGGCTGACACAAAGCATGAAAGGGCGGGAGCGGCAAACTCCCGCCCTTTTGCTTTTTGCCCGGACCGCCGCCATATGCTCCCCGCAAGTCAGGGAGCAGCATGATGTCGGCCGAATTTGATTATGACCTCTTCACCATCGGCGCAGGCTCGGGCGGGGTGCGCGCGAGCCGCGTCGCTGCCGCGCACGGCGCGCGGGTGGCGGTGGCCGAGGAATACCGCGTCGGCGGCACCTGTGTGATCCGCGGCTGCGTGCCCAAGAAGATGCTCGTCTACGGCGCGCACTTTGCCGAGGATCTGGAGGACGCCAAGCAGTTCGGCTGGACCATCGAGGGCAAGAGCTTCGACTGGAAGGCGCTGCGCGACGTCGTGCAGAATGATGTGACGCGGCTGGAGGGGCTCTATGGCCAGACCCTCTCCAACCACAAGGTCACCACCATCAACGAGCGCGCCGAGATCACCGGCCCGCACCAGATCACGCTGGCGAGCGGCAAGGTCATCACCGCCCGGTACATCCTCATCGCCACAGGCGCGCGCCCGCATGTGCCCGCCTTTCCGGGCAGCGAGCATGTCATCACCTCGAACGAGGCCTTCCATCTCGATGAACTCCCGCGCCGCATCCTGATTGCCGGCGGGGGCTATATCGCCAATGAATTCGCAGGCATCTTCAACGAATTCGGCTGCAAGGTGACGATCGCCAACCGGTCCGACACGATCCTGCGCGGCTATGACGAAAGCGTACGCGACTGGCTGCTTCAGATCTCGATGGTGAAGGGCATCTGCTTCCTGTTCCATGCCGAGTTCGAGAGCATTGAAAAGCAGGCTGACGGCACGCTGCTGGTCAAGCTGACCGGGCAGGACGCAGCCGAATATGACGCGGTGATGGTCGCCACCGGCCGCGTGCCCAAAACGCAAGGTCTGGGGCTTGAGACGGTCGGCGTTGCCACCGGCACAAGGGGCGAGATCCTGGTCGATGGCTTCAGCAAGACCAATGTCGATCACATCTATGCCGTGGGCGATGTGACCGACCGGGTGCAGCTTACCCCCGTCGCGATCCGCGAAGGGCAGGCATTCGCGGATTCGGTGTTTGGCGGGGTGGAGCCCTATGCGGTCGATCATTCCTGCGTGCCGAGCGCGGTGTTCAGCCACCCACCCATTGCCGCTGTCGGCATGACCGAGAGCGAGGCGCGCAACCAGCTTGGCAACATCAAGGTCTATCAGGCCGATTTCCGCCCGATGAAGAACGTGCTGGCAGGCCGTAACGAGCGCTGCCTCTACAAGATGATCGTCGATGCCGCGAACGACCGGATCGTCGGCATCCATATGATCGGCCCCGACGCGCCCGAAATCCTGCAAGCGGCCGCCATCGCCGTGAAGGCTGGCCTCACCAAGGCCGATTTCGATGCCACCGTGGCGATCCACCCGACCATGGCCGAGGAACTGGTGTTGTTCAAATAGGTTGCAATACAAAACCTATATGCTATGAGCCTGCGCTGGAGCAGGCACAGGAGGGGGCGCATGGCAGGCACGGTTCTGGTCACGGGGGCGACCGGCTACATCGCCGGAGAGCTGATCCGGCAATTGCTGGCAAAGGGCTGGACGGTGCACGGCACGGTCCGCAACGTCGCCAGGAGCGAGGCAGGCTTGCGCGCAAGGCTCGGCAATCCGGCGCCCGAACAATTCCGCCTATTTGCCGCAGAGCTGATGAGCGACGAGGGCTGGGCCGAGGCGGCAGCAGGCTGCACCCATGTCGCCCACGTCGCCTCGCCGATCCCGGCGCAGGCCCCCAAGCACGAGGATGACCTGATCATCCCCGCGCGCGAAGGCACTTTGCGCGCCTTGCGCTTCGCCGGCGATGCCGGGGTCACGCGCTTCGTCCAGACCAGCTCCACCGCGGCGGTGATCTATGGCGTCGACCGCGGCACCTATACCTTCGACGAAAGCCGCTGGACCGACATCAACCATCCCGACGCCTACCCTTACGTGAAGTCCAAGACCCTCGCCGAACGCGCCGCGCGCGAATGGGTGGCGGCGGAGGGCGGGGCGATGGAGTTCGTCTCGGTCAATCCCGGCATGGTGCTCGGCCCTGTCGACAGCGGGGATTTCTCCGCCTCGGTCGAACTGGTGTCGCAACTGCTTTCGGGCGCGATGCCCTTGGCGCCCAACCTCGGCTTTCCGATTGTCGACGTGCGCGACATTGCCGCGCTCCACGTGCTGGCGCTGGAGACCCCGGGACTGGCGGGCGAGAGGTTTCTTGGCGCAGGGCCATTCCTCACCGCGCTCGACATCGCAGGAATCCTGCGCGCGCGGCTGGGGGCGAAGGCGCGCAAGGCGCCGACCCGCCCCATGCCCGACTGGGTGGTCAGCATCCTTGCCCTGTTCAACGCCGAGGTGCGCGGCATCAAGACCGAGATCGGCAAGATCCGCCATGTCGATGCGGGCCACGCGAAAGCGCGGCTCGGCTGGACGATGCGGCCCGTCGAGGACACGATTGCCGATTGCGGCAACAGCCTGATCGAACATGGAGTGGTGAAAGCATAATGCAGGTTCAGGGAAAGACCGTGCTGCTGACCGGCGGCAGCGCAGGCATCGGGCGCGAGATTGCGCGGCAATTGCAGACCAAGGGCGCGAGCGTGGTCCTCACCGGGCGCGATCCGGCGCGGCTCGAAGCGATGCGGGGCGAGGGGTTTGACGTGATTGCCGCTGACCTCTCGAACGCGGCGGGCGTCGATGCGCTGGTCGCGGCGCTGGGGGATCGCAGCATCGACATCCTCATCAACAATGCCGGGCTCGGCGTGCCGCATGATGTGCGCAATGATCTGCCCGATCCGGATGCGGCGGACGGGTGCTTCTACGCCAACCTTTCCGCGCCGGTGCGGCTCATCACCGCGCTGCTCCCTGCCTTGCGGGCGCGCCCTGAAGCGGCGATCGTCAATGTGACGAGCGGGCTGGCGATTGCGCCCAACACGGCAAGCTCGGTCTATTGCGCCAGCAAGGCGGGCCTCAGGAGCTTCACCATGGCCCTGCGTGCGCAGCTCGCCAAGGAGCCGATCCTCGTGGTCGAGGCCCTGCCGCCGGTGGTCGACACCCAGATGACCGCCGACCGCGACATGTCCAAGATGCCGCCGCAGGAATGCGCGCGCCAGATCATCGCGGCGATCGAAAACGACCAGCCGGAGGCCAATGTCGGCATGGTGAAGCTGCTGCGCGCGGTCTATTCGGTCTCGCCCGCGCTGGCGCGGAGCGTGATGCAGCGGTTCTAGACCTCCAGCCGCGCGGGGCTGAAGGTTGCGAAGGACAGCCCCTTCGCCGCCGCATCCTCGGGGAAGGCATGGCCCAGCACTGCCGCCGCCGCGATCCGCGAGAGGGCAGGGGCGGTCTGGAACCCCGCGCCGCCCTGGCCTGCTACCCAGTAAAACCCCGGCGCGCCTGCTGCCTCGCCCACCACCGGAAGCTCGTCCGGTGCAAAGCTCCTGAGGCCTGCCCAGCTATGCGCAATGTGGCGGATGGGGAGCGTGGTCGCCTGCTCCACGCGGTCTGCCGCGATGGCGATGTCGAGTTCTCCGGGTGCCGCATCGCAAGGCTCGGACGGGGTCTGGTCCATGCTGGAAGCGAGCAATTGCCCCCGGCCTTCGGGCAGCAGGTAGAAGCCCTCGCCCACGGTCTTGGTGAAGGGCCACGCGTGCACATCCTCGCCTTCGGGTGCCGCAAAAGAGATCACCGAGCGGCGGCGTGGCTCGATCCCGATGGGGGTGACGCCTGCCATGCGCGCCACATCATCCGCCCAAGCCCCTGCCGCATTGACGATGATCGGCGCAGCGAAGTCGCCCGCCGCCGTTTGCACCCGCCAGCCGCTGCCGTCGCGGGCAATCGCGCTGACCCGCGCGCCCGTCACCAGCTTGCTGTTGTGTTCGCGCAAAACCGCGATGCAGGCCTGAAGCATCGCGTGGGTATCGAGCTTGAGCGAAGCATGATCCACCAGTGCAGCCGCGCAGGCCTCGGGCTTCAGGGCGGGCATGATCGCCTGCGCCTCCTCCGGCCCGACCCGCGAGTAATCGCAAGCATAGTGGCGGTGCACATCCTCCAGCGCATCGAGCGCCGCGATCTCTTCTGCGTGCGCGATATGGAGCGCCGGATGCACCGAGCCATGCGCGGCCAGCTCCGTTATGCTCAGCGCCGTCAGATCGCGCACCGGCTCATTGCCGAGGCCGTAATGCGCAAAGGCGACCGAGCGGCCCGAGGCGTGGTATCCCGGCGCGCTCTCGCCCTCCAGCACCACCACGCGCGCATGCGGAGCAAGCCGGCCTGCAAGGCTCAGCCCCGCAATCCCGCCGCCCACCACCAGCACATCGGCCCTGTCCATCGTCAAACTCCCGCCACTTTTGCCACGTTGACGCTTGGAACGCGCTAAGGCAACGCATTGCGCCAAGAGAGCCACAGGAGAGGAACCCTTCGTGTCCGCCAATATCGCCGAAATGGAACGTCGCCGCGAAGCTGCCCGGATGGGTGGCGGGGCCAAGCGCATCGAAGCCCAGCACGCCAAGGGCAAGCTGACCGCGCGTGAACGCCTCGACGTGCTGCTCGACGAAGGCAGCTTCGAGGAAATCGACACCTATGTCGAACACGACTGCATGGATTTCGGCATGGAAACCCAGCGCATTCCGGGCGACGGGGTGGTGACGGGCAGCGGCACGATCAATGGCCGGCTGGTCTATGTCTTCTCGCAGGACTTCACCGTGTTCGGCGGAAGCCTCTCCAAACGCCATGCCGAGAAGATCTGCAAGGTGATGGACACCGCGATGAAGGTCGGCGCGCCGGTGATCGGCCTCAACGATTCGGGCGGGGCGCGCATTCAGGAGGGCGTCGCATCGCTTGGCGGCTATGCCGAGGTGTTCCAGCGCAATGTGCTCGCATCCGGCGTCGTCCCGCAGATCAGCCTGATCATGGGGCCGTGTGCGGGCGGGGCGGTGTACTCGCCCGCCATGACCGACTTCATCTTCATGGTGAAGGATTCGAGCTACATGTTCGTCACCGGCCCCGATGTGGTGAAGACCGTCACCAACGAGGTGGTGACGCAGGAGGAACTGGGCGGCGCGATCACCCACACCACCAAGACGTCCGTCGCCGATCTCGCCTACGAGAACGATGTCGATGCCCTGCTGGCCACCCGCCGCTTCTTCGACTTCCTCCCCCTGTCGAACCGCGACGAGGCCCCCGTCCTGCCCACCGGCGACGCGTGGGACCGGCTCGACAACAGCCTCGACACGCTGATCCCCGACAATGCCAACCAGCCCTATGACATGCACGAAGTCATCACCAAGGTGCTGGACGAGGGCGATTTCTTCGAAATCCAGCCGGCCCACGCAGGCAACATCATCTGCGGTTTCGGCCGCGTGGAGGGGCGCACCGTGGGCGTGGTGGCGAACCAGCCGATGGTGCTCGCGGGCGTGCTCGACATCAATTCCTCGAAGAAAGCCGCGCGCTTCGTGCGCTTCTGCGATGCCTTCGAAATCCCGATCGTCACCTTCGTCGACGTCCCCGGCTTCCTCCCCGGCACGGCGCAGGAACTGGGCGGGATCATCAAGCACGGCGCGAAGCTGCTGTTCGCCTATGCCGAGGCGACCGTGCCCAAGATCACCGTCATCACCCGCAAGGCTTACGGCGGGGCCTATGACGTGATGGCTTCGAAGCACCTGCGCGGTGATTTGAATTATGCTTGGCCCACCGCCGAAATCGCGGTGATGGGCGCCAAGGGCGCGGTGGAGATCATCTTCCGCCAGGAAAAGGACGACCCCGCCAAGATCGCCGAGCGGACCAAGGAATACGAAGACCGCTTCGCCAACCCCTTCGTCGCAGCCCAGCGTGGCTATATCGACGAGGTGATCTACCCGCACTCGACCCGGAAGCGCATCGCGCTGGGGCTAAGGAAGCTGCGGACGAAGCAGCTGGAGAACCCGTGGAAGAAGCATGACAATATTCCGCTATGAGCAGGAAAACGCGCGAGATTAGGTTGGAGGCCGAAGAGCGTTGGCCGACGCTCTATCAATTCTTGGGTGCCTATTGTCATCAGGATTGGCCTGAAGACTATGGCACGCCTGAAGCTGCAGTGGATGCAGCGATTGCTGATTACTTGCTGCCAATGCGCCAACAAGTTCTCCAGGAATGGAGGGATTGGAATTCAACGCGCGGTGCTGAGTTTGATCCGCGCTCGGCGGTCAATGATGGTCTCGGCGTGTATGTCTATTTCAAAGAACCTTCCGATGCTCGGCAATTCATGAACTTGGTCTACGACAAGCTCATCGTCTCTGTGCGGAATGAAACTAGCAAGGACTGGAAACCATGAAACTCGGCCGATTGAACCACATCGGGGTCGCCACGCTCTCCATCGCCGATAGCATCGCCTTCTACCGCGACGTGATGGGCGCGACGAAGATCCATACGCCCTTCGACCTTGAGGAGCAGGGCGTGAAGGTCTGCTTCGTCGACACCCCCGGTGCGGACGGGGTGATGAACGGGACGCAGATCGAACTGATCGAGCCCTTGGGGGAAAACTCCACCCTCGCAGGCTTCCTCGCCAAGAACCCGCTCGGCGGGCAGCATCATCTGTGCTTCGAAGTGCCCGATATTGCCGAGGCGCGCGCCGAGTTCGAGAGCCTCGGCAAGCGCATCCTCGGCCCCACCCGCATCGGCGCGCACGGCACCCCTATCTTTTTCGTCCATCCCAAGGACATGGGGGGCATGCTTACCGAGATCATGGAGACCCCGCGCGAGGATGCGCACTGGTCTAATTAACATAGAGCCGTTCGGGCTGAGCTTGTCGAAGCCCCGCACTTCACTTTGATCGCCACGCCAGAAGGAAGAACGGCCCTTCGACAGGCTCAGGGCGAACGGGAGTTGTCTGAAAATGTCCTACGAAACCATCCGCGTTGAACGTGACGGCCCGCTGCTGACCATCACCCTCAACCGCCCCGAGCGCCTCAACGCCATGCCGCCCGCGATGGCGGACGAGCTGGGTCAGGCCTTCTATGACCTTGGCGATGCGCGCGCGGTGCTGATCACCGGCGAGGGCAAGGGCTTCTGCTCTGGCGCGGACCTTTCGGCGCGCGGCTCCGGCTCGGCGCTGGGCGGCAAGGGCGGCAGCCACGAGGCGCTGATCAATCACTACAACCCCGCGATCAGCCAGATCATCCGCGCGAATGTGCCGGTGATCTGCGCGGTCAATGGCCCAGCGGCGGGTGTCGGCTGCTCGCTTGCGCTGGCGGCGGACTTCACCATCGCCGCCAAGAGCGCCTATTTCCTGCAAGCCTTCGTCAATATCGGCCTCGTGCCCGATGGCGGCTCGACCTGGCTGCTCGCTCGCGCCATCGGCCGTGCGCGGGCCACCCGCATGATGATGCTGGGCGAGAAGATTTCCGGTACCCAGGCGGAAGAATGGGGCCTCGTCTACAAGTGCGTCGAGGATGCTGACCTGATGAGCGAAGCCCGCGCCCTCGCAGAGAAGCTCGCCAACGGCCCGACGGTTGCCTACGCCACGATGAAGCGCAACATCGCCACCGCGATGGACCAGAACCTCCAGATGGTGCTGCTCGCCGAGGCCGAGGGCCAGCGCATCGCCGGCGCCACCAAGGACGCGATGGAGGGCGGCATGGCCTTCCTCCAGAAGCGGAAAGCGGAATTCAAGGGGCACTAATCGCGCCCATCTCCGTTCGTATCGAGCGGAGCACGCAGTGCGCAGTCGAGATGCCCGAGAACGGTGTCTCGACTGGCGACGAAGTCGACAGTTCATCCTGAGCCTGCCGAAGGGCTCGACACGAACGGAAATGGTTGAGAAATGACCGACAAACCCACCCTGTCCGACTGGAACGCCCTCGCCGCCAAGGAAGTCAAGGGCCGCGATCTCATCTGGCACACGCCCGAGGGCTTCGCGATCAAGCCGCTCTACACGGCAGACGATCACGAAGGCTTCGATCCGGGCCTGCCCGGCTTCGCGCCTTTCACGCGCGGGGTGAAGGCAAGCATGTATGCGGGCCGTCCGTGGACGATCCGGCAATATGCGGGCTTCTCGACCGCCGAGGAATCGAACGCCTTCTACCGCCGCAATCTGGCGATGGGGCAGAAGGGGCTTTCGGTCGCCTTCGACCTCGCCACCCACCGCGGTTACGACTCCGATCACCCGCGCGTGGTCGGCGATGTCGGCAAGGCGGGCGTGGCGATCGATACGGTCGCGGATATGCAGATCCTGTTCGATCAGATCCCGCTCGATTCCATGTCCGTCTCCATGACGATGAACGGCGCGGTGATCCCGGTGTTGGCCTTCTTCATCGTTGCCGCCGAACGTCAGGGCGTGTCGCAAGCGCAACTCGACGGGACCATCCAGAACGACATTCTGAAGGAGTTCATGGTCCGCAACACCTATATCTACCCGCCCGAGCCGAGCATGCGGATCATCTCGGACATCATCGCATATACTTCGGCCAACATGCCGAAATTCAACTCGATTTCGATCAGCGGCTACCACATGCACGAGGCAGGCGCCACGGCGGTGCAGGAGCTTGCCTTCACCATCGCTGACGGCAAGGAGTATGCGCAGCGCGCGATGAACGCAGGCCTCGATATCGACGCTTTCGCTGGCCGCCTCAGCTTCTTCTTCGGCATCGGCATGAACTTCTTCATGGAGATCGCCAAGCTGCGCGCCGCGCGCACCTTGTGGTGGCGCGTGATGGATGGGCTGGGCGCGAAGGACGAACGCTCCAAGATGCTGCGCACCCACTGCCAGACGAGCGGAGTCAGCTTGCAGGAGCAGGACCCCTACAACAACGTCATCCGCACCACGGTCGAAGCGATGGCGGCGGTGCTCGGCGGCACGCAGTCGCTCCACACCAACGCGCTCGATGAAGCCATCGCGCTCCCCACCGATTTCAGCGCCCGCATCGCCCGCAACACGCAGCTGGTGCTGCAAGAGGAAAGCGGCATCACGAGCGTCGTCGATCCGCTCGGCGGCTCGCATTACATCGAGGCGCTGACTGCCACCCTCGTCGATGAAGCATGGAAGCTGATCGAGGAAGTGGACGCGGCAGGCGGGATGACCGCCTTCGTCGCCACCGGCGCGCCCAAGGCCGCGATCGAACGCGCGGCGGCGGAAAAGCAGACCAAGGTCGACAAGGCCGAGACCGTGATCGTCGGCGTCAACAAGTACCGCAAAGATGCCGAGGACGCGCTGGAGACGCTGGAGGTCGACAACCAGAAGGTGCGCGCCGGCCAGATCGCCCGCCTCGCCAAGGTGCGCGAAGGGCGTGACGAGGCCGCCTGCCGCGCGGCGCTGGCGGCACTGACGGACGGGTGCAAGTCGGGCGCAAACCTGCTCGCTCTGGCGGTGGAAGCCGCGCGCCACGATGCGACGCTGGGCGAGATTTCTTCGGCGATGGAAGAGGTCTTCGGCCGCCACGATGCGACGCCTGCGCCGGTCACGGGCGTCTACAAGAGCGCCTATGAATTCGACCGCCGTTGGGCACAGGTGACGGACGGGGTCGAAGCCGTGGGCCGCCGCCTTGGCCGCAAGCCCCGCATCATGATCGCCAAGATGGGCCAGGACGGCCACGATCGCGGGGCGAATGTGATCGCCAGCGCGTTCGGTGACATGGGCTTCGAGGTCGTCTCCGGCCCGCTGTTCCAGACCCCGCAGGAATCGGCCGCGATGGCGCTCGAACACGATGTCGACGTGGTCGGCGCGTCGAGCCTTGCGGCGGGCCACAAGACCCTGATCCCCGAACTGATCCGGCTCCTTCGCGAAGCCGGTCGGGGCGACATCAAGGTGACCGCAGGCGGCGTGATCCCCCCGCAGGACTACGACTATCTGCGCGAGGCAGGGGTGCAGGGGATCTACGGCCCCGGCTCCAACGTGGTGGAATGCGCGGCGGATATCCTCGTGCTGCTCGGCCACAATATGCCCCCCTTGGGTGAGGGACTGGACGAGGCGGCGGAGTAGCCCCACCCGTCATCCCCGCGCAGGCGGGTGTGGCGGCGAGGGCGGAGGGGCTTCGACAAGCTCAGCGCGAACGGGGTTTGAGTAAATGACCTTTGCCTTCCTCGCGGCGGTCGCTCTCGCCGCCGCACAGCCAGCACCCCAGCCGCTGACCATTGGCGAGACGGTGACGCTCGAAGCCTTGGGCGAGGCCCGCGAGGTCAATATCGTCCTGCCACTCGGCTACGGCGAAGAGCCGGACAAGCGCTGGCCGGTGGTCTATCTGCTCGATGGCGGTGAGGCGCAGGACTTGCTTATGGGCGCCGGACTCCAGCGCTGGAACACCATCTGGGGGCGCAGCAAGGACGCGATCATTGTCGGGATCGCAACCAGGAACCGCCAGCGCGAATTGCTCCCGCCCACCGCCGACGCTGCCGAGCGCACCCGCTGGCCCACTGCAGGCGAGAGCGCTGCCTTCCGCGCGTGGATCGCCGAAACCGTCAAGCCGATGATCGAAGCGCGCTATCGCCATGATGGCAGCGCCTTCCTCGTTGGCGAGAGCGCGGCGGGGCATTTCGTGGTCGAAACCTGGGCCACCGCGCCCGCCATGTTCACCGGCTACGCGGCGATCTCGCCCAGCCTGCAATGGGATTTCGAAGCGTTGAGCCGCAAGCCTCTTGGGGAGGGCAAGCGCCCGCCGCTCTACCTCAGCCTCGCCGACGAGGGCGGGGCGACGGAGTCGGGCATGCTGCGGCTGCTGGGAGCGCTTCCCGCAAGCCAGCCCTACTGCTTCTCCGACCGGCGGACCGAACTGCGTCACGCCACGAGCTTGCACGGCTTGCTGCCCGAGGCGCTGCAATATCTCCTGCCGACCGGGGTCGACTACCTCGAGGAATACGGCATGGTGCTGCGCTGCGAGAAGCGGGGAGAGGACAGGTGACACCCTCCCGCGCCTTCGACCTCCTGGTGAAGCTGATCGGACGTGCCGCTGCGCAGGTGGTCTGTTTCGTCCTGTTCTGGAGCCTGATCGGAATTGGCGTTCGCCTCTATGTTTGGCTTGATGGGCGCGTCCCCGGCGGTATCGATCCGGTCCGAGCCGCGATCTTTTGCATGATTGCCTTGGGGATATTTGCTGGCTGGCGGATGATCGCGAACGCGAGGCTGGACGGATGACCCTCGGCTTCTCCGTCGATGATCTGCTCCCCAAGGCGCGCGGGGGCGGGCAGCTGCGCATGGGGCTGGACAAGCTGGAGGAGCAGGGCTGGCTCCAGCCCGCACCCGATCTGGCCGCGCGGGCCGAGGGGTTTGCGCATTGGCCGCAAGGTGTGCAGCTTACCCCTGAGGTGGACGCTCCGGGCCGCGAGCTTGCCGCGATGCTCGGGCAGGAAGGCGCGCTCCCCGAAGCCGCGCTCGCCGTCCACGAAGACCTGTGCCTGCTGACCAGACGCGAAGGCGAGGAGGTCTATCGCCTGATCGGCGCGGCGGTCGCTTGGCCCTCCGACTGGCACCCTGCGGACAAAATCGGCCTCCCCCTGCGCGCCCTCCATGCCCCCATCGCCGGATACGAAGAGCAGCTTGCCACCGGCGTCGACCGCTTCATGGAAACCCTGCGCCCCGGCCCGATCTATGGCCGGTGCAACTGGTTCATCGCGGCCACCGGAAAGCGCCGCTGGCTGCCCGACCGGCCTCCGCAAGATGCCTTCGCCCATGTCACGCCGGACAACGCTGGCGAGACGCTCTTCGTGCGCTCCGAACGCCAGACACTCCGGCGCTTGCCCAAGACCGGCGCGATCCTGTTCGGCATCGGGATTTACGTCGAACCGCTGGGCAGCCTCTCGCCCGCCAACATCACCATGCTGGGCAAGGCGGTGCAGACGCTGGTGAGCGGCGAGGGTGACCGCAGGGGCGCGCCCGCCTATGCCGATAGTCTCATCGCCTTTGCCGAAAGGTCCGCCGCATGACGCTCGCGCTGATCCTCCCGCTGTTGCTGCAATCGGCGGAGCCTCCCGTGCCCGAATGGAACTGCGCCGATCCGCAATTCCAGCAGGAGATGAACTGGTGCGCGGGGCAGGACTACGAGGCCGCCGATGCTGCGCTCAACGCGCAATGGGCCATTACTGCCGAAGTGATGAAGCAGCGCGATATCGAATGGGACGCGCTCGGCTCGTCTGACAAGCGCCCGGGCTTCTTCAGGAGCCTGCTCGAAGCCCAGCGCGGCTGGCTGCGCTACCGCGACGCCCATTGCCGCACCGACGGCTACACCGCGCGCATGGGGAGCCTCGAACCCTTCCTCGTCGCCACCTGCAAGACCCGCCTCACCCGGATGCGCACCGCAGAGCTGAAGGAACTGATCGAAGTCCCCGGCTGAAGCCCCAAATCCGCTAGCTTGCCTGCCAGCCAAACCCTCGGCATAGCCGCTGGCGAGACATGCCCCTTTGGAGAGAGGCCCAAACCCTTGTTTGCGAAAATCCTGATTGCCAACCGCGGCGAGATCGCCTGCCGGGTCATCACCACTGCCCGCAAGATGGGGATCAAGACCGTCGCGGTCTATTCCGATGCCGATGCGCGCGCGCCCTTTGTGGCGATGGCGGACGAGGCGGTGCATATCGGGCCGTCGCCTGCGGCTGAAAGCTATCTGATCGCCGACAAGATCATCGCCGCCTGCAAGCAAACGGGTGCGGAAGCGGTCCACCCGGGCTACGGCTTCCTCTCTGAACGCACCTCCTTCGCGGAAGCGCTGTCCAAGGAAGGCATCGCCTTCATCGGCCCGCCGGTGGGCGCAATCGCCGCGATGGGCGACAAGATCGAATCCAAGAAGCTGGCGAAAGAGGCGGGCGTCAATGTCGTCCCCGGTTTCGTCGGCGAGATCGAGGATACCGAGCACGCGGTGCGCATCTCCGACGAGATCGGCTATCCGGTGATGATGAAGGCCTCGGCCGGCGGCGGGGGCAAGGGGATGCGCCTCGCCTATAACGAGGCCGACGTGCGCGAAGGCTTTGAAAGCGTGAAGCGCGAGGGCCTCAACTCCTTCGGCGATGACCGCGTTTTCATCGAAAAGTTCATCCTCAACCCGCGCCACATCGAGATCCAGATCCTTGGCGATCAGCACGGCAACATCCTCTACCTGAACGAGCGCGAATGCTCGATCCAGCGCCGCCACCAGAAGGTGGTCGAGGAAGCGCCGTCGCCCTTCGTCACGCCCAAGATGAGGAAGGCGATGGGCGAGCAATGCGTCGCTCTGTCGCGCGCGGTGGGATATTACTCTGCGGGCACGGTCGAGCTGATCGTCAGCGGCGCGGACCCGACGGGGGAGAGCTTCTACTTCCTCGAAATGAACACCCGGCTTCAGGTCGAACACCCCGTCACCGAAGCGATCACCGGCATCGACCTTGTCGAGCAGATGATCCGCGTGGCCGCGGGCGAGAAGCTGGCCTTCACGCAGGACGATATCGGGATCGACGGCTGGGCGATCGAAAACCGCGTCTATGCCGAAGACCCCTATCGCGGCTTCCTGCCCTCCACCGGACGGCTGGTGCATTATTCGCCCCCGCTGGCCGGCTGGAGCGAGGACGAGACTGTCGCGGGCAAGGCGCGGCGCGGGGTTGCACGCGGCACCGGCTCGGTGCGGGTTGACGACGGCGTCTATGAAGGCGGCGAGGTTTCGCGCTTCTACGATCCGATGATTGCCAAGCTCATCACCTGGGCCCCCACCCGCGACGCAGCGGCGGACCTTCAGATCGAGGCGCTCGACAATTTCCGCATCAAGGGGCTCGGCCATAACGTCGATTTCCTCTCCGCGATCATGCAGCACCCGCGCTTCCGCTCGGGCGAGCTCACAACGGGCTTCATCGCCGAGGAATATCCCGAAGGCTTCCACGGCGCGGCGACTGCGGATGATCTGAAGCGCATCCTCGCCGCGGTGTGCGCGGGCAATGAATTCTCCCTGCAATCACGCAGCCGCCACATCACCGGCCAGCTCGATGCGCCGCAGCCGGTGACGAGCGAATGGCTGGTGAAGCTGGGGGACGAGCGCTTCCACGTCAGCCTGCATGAAGGCCATGCGCTGGTGGATGGCGTGAAGGTCGAGGGCACCTGCACCTGGCGTCCGGGCATGGTGCAGGCCGAAGCGACCGGATCGGTCGCGGGCGGCGAGACCTATCGCCTTGGCCTGATCGTCGAGCGCATCGGCAACCAGTGTAAGGTGACCACCCGCGGCGCGGCGCATAGCGCGCTGGTGATCCCGCAGCGGCTTGCACGGCATGAATCGCTGATGCTCGAAAAGATCCCGCCCGATCTCTCGCGCCTCCTCATCTGCCCGATGCCCGGGATGCTGGTGAAGCTGCACGTGGCCGAGGGCGACACCGTCCAGCCCGGCCAGCCGCTGGCGACCGTCGAGGCGATGAAGATGGAGAACATCCTGCGCGCCGAAAAGGAAGGCGTGATCGCCAAGATCAACGCCGCCGAGGGCGAGAGCCTGGCGGTGGATGCGGTGATCCTCGAACTGGAATAGGGCGCGAAAGGCGCGCCCCTCCAGCGTCAGAAGTCGCTCTTGAAGCTGATGTTCGAGTAGGTCCAGCCCTTGGGCAGGCGGTCAACTTCGAACAGCCAGCGCACCAGCAAGTCGCGGTGCTGGCAGACATAGCTGGTGGTGATCCGCAGGCTGGAGCGGTAGCTCTGCTCCAGACCCACGCATTGCTCCGGCTTGCCATAGGTCGCAACGAGGCTTTCGTACTGGGTGACCAGCAGATTGATCTGGCTGGTCTTTTCGGCGAGCAAGGCATTCTCGCTCAAGGCAGCGCGCAAGGTCGGCGTTCCCTTGTTGGCGATGATGTCCGCAATCAGCGCATCGGTTTTCTTGCGCACGTCCCCGAAATCGAGCGGCGTGGGGGCTGACAATTCCTCGGGTGTGTTCGCCCACGCTTGCGCGGGCAGGCCCAGGGCGAGCATTGCGAGGCCGAGGCGGGCAGGCGAAAGCGAACGGGACATTGTGACCTCCGGATCAGGGGTTCGGACAGGTGTGGCAGCGCTGCTAAGTGCTTGGCCAGACTGCCCGGAACGATTTCCACGCCTTCCGCATCCTGCCCCCGCGCTGCTTTCCTACCCGCCGGATTTTCGGCATGGGAAACCTCCGGCGGGATGTTTTTTCAGGGATTTTTCGCTGATTTTCGCCGCGAAGTTGGGATCCGTCTCGGGCAAGCCAACAAAAGCCTCGTTTCAGACCCCTGCCAGACCCCCGCCAGACCCCCTCCAGCCTCGATTTGACCCCAAGTTAGCCTCCACTTGACCCCCGCTTGGCACCCCTTTGACCCCCCTGTTGGCGACTGTCCGGCGCCCTTTGCCCCCACTCAAGCGGCGCTTGACGGGCGCGGGGCGGGGGCGTTTCATGCGTCAAGCAGAATTATTGCTGCGGCCGCCGGAAACAAACTTACGCGTCTTGTTGTAGATTCGCGCCAGACTGTTGATGAACCGCCCGATTTCGCGCTCCACCCTGTCCTACAGTCCCTTGTTGCGAGACACTTTTCCTTGCCGAGTCGCGGTATTCCCCGCGCACGGGATTGAATCTCAGTGGGAGGATTTGATCATGGCACATACGGGCACCGGCTTTTTCGATCGGAAAGGCCATTTCTTCAAATCGGCGCGCGATGCGACGGTGAGCGATCTGGCAGCATTGCTCGGGCAGATCGGCGAGGGCGAGAGCCTTGCGCCGGGGATAGCCTACACGCTGCTCGAACGCCGCACCGAGATCGAGCGGCTCTTTGCCGAGCATGACACAATGCTCGAGGAAGAGGCGGCGATGAAGGCTGCGCGGCAGGGCGAGGCGATGGACAACGTCGCCAAACTGCCGAGCCGTCCGGCGGTCTGAAGTAGCCGCCTCAATCCAGTGCCAGATGCAGGCACTGGTTGAAGTCGGTGAGAGCGTAGTCGGCGAAAGCTGCGCCGTTCACGAAACCGCGCCGCCGGTAGAGCGCGAGCGCCGGTTCGAAGGCGGGGCCGGTGCCGGTTTCAAGGCTGATCGTTTTGAAGCCCGCAAGCCGCGCCTGGGTGATGATGGTTTCGAGCAGAGCGGCGGCAATGCCTTGTCGCAAATACTCAGGATGCGTCCGCATTGATTTGATTTCGCAGGATTTATCGTCCAGTCTTTTGAGCGCGCCGATGGCCGCGACACGGCCTTCGACGTAGGCAGCCCACACGCACACACCCTCGGCCTGAAGCCCTGACATATCGAGCGCGAAGCTGAGGCCGGGGGGCGAGCCTTCCAGCATCGCGCGCTGGTGGTAGGCGATCAGCGCCTGCACCTCGGGGTCCTCCAGATCTGCGACCTCGATCCGCATCGTCATTCGTCGATCATCGCCACCGCGCGGATCCAGCCTGCGCTGGCCCTTTCGATCTTCACCGGAAAGCAGCTCACCATGAAGCCGTGGGGCGGAAGGCTGGCGAGATTGGCAAGCTTTTCAATCTGGTAATAGGGCCGGATGCGCCCGGCCTTGTGGCCTTCCCAGATGATCGAGGGGTCGCGGGTTTCGGCCCAGCGCTTGGCGGTATGGCTGAAAGGCGCGTCCCAGCTCCAGGCGTCAGTGCCGACGACCTCGACGCCGTTTTCGGTGAGCCACAAGGTCGCCTCCGCGCCGAGGCCCACGCCCTGATCGGTGAAATTGTCGGTGCCGTAGATCGCGCCCGATTGCACCAGCACGATGTCGAGCGGCTGGAGGTCATATCCGATCCGCGCCAGTTCCGCCTCGACCTCGGCGGCGCTCACCACATGGCCGTGGGGGAGGTGCGAGAAGTCGAGCTTCACGCCCGGACGGAAGAAGCGATCGAGCGGGGCCTCATCGATGCTCGGCGCGGGAGAAGCGCCTGAATCCGTGGTCGAATGGAAATGCCACGGCGCGTCCATGTGGTTGCCGTTATGCGTGGACAGTTCGACAAATTCCACCGCCCAGCCTTCGCCATCGGGCAGGTCCTCGCGGGTGAGGCCCGGGAAGAACATCGCGATCTGCTCCCACGTGCTCTCGTGGGTCATATAGGTCACCTTGGGGCGCATCACCTCGGGATCGGAGATGACGGCGTTGGTGATCGGGATCGAGAGATCGACGAAGCGGGTCATGCGGCAAACTCCGCGTCGAGGAACGCGGCAATGTCGGCAAGATCAACGTCGCGCGCGACATAGGCCTCGCCCAGAGCGCGCAGCAGCAGGAAGGGCAGGGTGGTGCCTTCGGCCTTCTTGTCGTGACGCATGTGATCGACCAGCGCCGCGCCGTCGCAGGTGAGGCCGAGGGGCGCGAGATTTGCAGGCAGGCCCGCCGCAGCAATCGCGTCGCCCGCGCGCGCAGCATCCTCTGCCGAAATCTCCCGGCGCCGCGCCGAATATTTCGCCGCCAGCACCATGCCCAATGCCACCGCCTCGCCGTGGAGCAGGCGGTCGGAAAAGCCCGTCTCCGCTTCCA
This sequence comes from uncultured Alphaproteobacteria bacterium, assembly GCA_903934325.1. Taxonomy (GTDB): domain Bacteria; phylum Pseudomonadota; class Alphaproteobacteria; order Sphingomonadales; family Sphingomonadaceae; genus Erythrobacter. Next base: position 76,476 of record CAIZNH010000008.1, read on the forward strand.
GCGCATGGCCGAAGGTGTGGCCGAGATTGAGCAGGGCGCGCAGGTCGAGCGTCTCGCGCTCGTCCTCGGCAACGATCCGCGCCTTCATCGCGATGCTGGTGGCAATCGCGTGTTCGAGCGCCTGAGGTTCGCGCGCCAGTACCTTGTTTCCATTGGCTTCCAGCCACGCGAAAAACACCGCATCGCCGAGCAGGCCGTACTTCAGCACCTCGGCATAGCCGGCGCGCATTTCGCGGTCCGGCAGGGTGGCGAGCACCAGCGGGTCGATCAGCACCAGAGAGGGCTGGTGGAAGGCGCCGATCAGGTTCTTGCCTGCGCGCGTGTTGATCGCGGTCTTGCCGCCGACCGAGGAGTCCACCTGCGCGAGCAGCGTGGTCGGCACCTGCACGAAACCCACTCCGCGCTTGGTGATCGCGCAGGCGAAGCCGACGAGATCGCCCACCACCCCGCCGCCCAGCGCAATCACGTGATCCTTGCGGGTGACGCCAAGGGCCAGCAGCCAGTCGGTCAGGCGTTCGAGCACGGGCCACGTTTTGGCATCCTCGCCCGGCTCGACCACGAACCATTCTGCGCCGTATCCGCCCGCGGCAAGGCTGGCCTCCAGCGCGGCGTGATAGAGGCGGTGGGTGTTGGTATCGGCCACCACCGGCACCTTGCGCGCGCCCCCGGCATAGCCCTTGAGGAACGGCGCAGCGGCCTCGGCAAAGCGCGCCAGCAGGCCTTCTGCGATCACCACCTCATAGGGGCGCCCGGCCAGCGCGACGGGAATTACAGCCATTGATCAATCGCCTCGAGGATAGCGCGGGCGGTATCGGCGTGGGGGCCGTTATCGCTGCGCACGCGGATGGGGGCCTCGGCATAGAAGGGCGCGCGCTCGGCGGCGAGGCGGGTGAGGATTTCGCGGGGGTCGCCGTTCCTGAGCAGGGGCCGCGTGTTGCGCCGCGCAGTGCGCTCCACCAGCGTATCGATATCGGCGTCGATCCACACCGCGATGGCGCGTTCGAGGATCAGGGCGCGGGTGGCCGGGTCCACGAAAGCACCCCCGCCGGTGGCGATCACGCCGTGGCCTTCCTCGATCAGGCGGGCAATCACGCGCCGCTCGCCGTCGCGGAAATAGGGCTCGCCGAACTGGGCGAAGATTTCCGCGATGGAGAGCTGTGCAGCCTCGACAATCGCCTCGTCGGCATCGACGAAATCGCGCTTCAGCAGCCCCGCCAGCTTGCGGCCGACGGTGGACTTGCCGACCCCCATCAGCCCCACCAGCACCACCGGACGGGTGATGCGCGCAGCCAGCCCTGCCAGATCGGCAGGCTGGTGATCGGGTGAGAGCGATGCAGCGGACATTGCCGCACGGCCTATAGATGGGCTAGGGCGCGTGCAATATGCCAAACCTTGCCCGCCCCGTACCCGCCCGGCAGATTCTCTCGCGCGAACCGGCGCAGAGGATGCGCGTGCCGCGTGGGCGGGTGGTGGCGGGCGTGCTGGTGCTGCTGGCGCTGGTGGCGCTCGCGTGGATGGATGGCGGGGAAGAGCCGCTCCATCCGATTGCGCAGGAGATCGAACTTCCCGGAGCCGCGCGATGAGCCGTTCGGGGAGCCGCGCGAAGTTTGCCCTTGCTGCCTCTGTCCTCGCTCTGGGCATTGGCGGTGCGATCGCCGGGGCGGGTCTTGCCGGCATGGCGAGCGCGCAGGGCAAGCCCGAATCGATCCTCCCCCCGGGATTTGACGATCCCGCCCCCGCGCCGCGTCCTGCGCCCGCGCCTGCGCAGCGCCCTGCACAGGGCCCTTCGCAGCCGACGGTGACCCGCCCCTCCACCGGCACGCAACCGGGCGTGGCAGGGCCGGGCACGATCTTCCCCGGCACGGGGCCAGCCATGCCGGTCGATGCGCCGCCGCTGCCATCGATCACCCGCGACGAACTCGCGCGCCTGCCGACGCTCGAACAGCTCGAAAACATGTCGACCGAGGAGCTTGACCAGCTGCTCGGGCTGAAGCCGCGTTCGGACATGCCATCGGGCGCGCGCCGGGCGCTGACCCGCGTGGGCGTGCTGGCGGTGGAGGAGGGCGGTCTGCCGCCGCGTGCGCTCGCCAACCAGCCCGAAGCGCTGGTGCGGGCGGTGCTCGCGGGCAACAAGGGTCCGCTGGTGTCGCGCTGGGGGCATATCCTGCTGCGCCGCACGCTGGCGAGCCGAATGGCCGCGCCGCTCGGCATGGACCCTATAGACTTTGCCGCCCTGCGCGTCGGTCTGCTTGACCGGATCGGCGAATATGCCGTCGCCCGCGCGGTGGCGCAGGATATCGACACGGCGAGCTGGTCGCCCGCGCTCACCGATGCTGCGCTGAAAGCCTATCTCGCGACCGGCGATGTCACCGGCGCCTGCCCGGCGGTGCGCCTGCAGGGTTCCACCCGCGAGGATGGCGAATGGCAGCTGATGCAGGCGATCTGCAACGCCTTCGGGGGAGAGACCGCGCTGGCCGCGACCCAGCTGGACCGCGCGCTGTTCCGCGGGGTGGCACCGCGGGTCGATGTGCTGCTGGCGCGGCGCTTTGCCGGAGCGGCAGGGCGCGGGCAGCGGGCGGTGAATATCGAATGGCAGGGGGTCGATGATCTCAGCCCCTTGCGCTTCAGCCTTGCAACTGCCCTCGGCGAGCCGGTGCCCGAAGATCTGCTCGATGGCGCGCTGAAAGCCCGCGGCGGGGCCTATTTCGCCCGCGCTGGTGCGCTGTTGCCGATGCTGCCCGCTGCCACCCGCGCCGGCTTTGCCGGAAGGGCCGCGCGCGAGGGGATCATGTCCTCGCAGGCGCTGATCGATCTCTATTCCGCAGTCTATGCCGATCCTGCGGCCGAGGGCGAGACGCAGACCCATGCCGCGGCCTTGCGCGAAGCCTATCTCGCCGAAGACCCGACGGACCGGATCGCGGCGATGCAGCGATTGTGGGATGCGGGCAATGCCATTGGCGGCGGGGACGGCTACGGGGCAAGGGTGCTCACCGCCTATGCCGCCGCGCGCATTCCGGCCGATGCGGCGCTTGCGGACAGTGCTGGCGGGCTGATCGCGGCGATGCTCACCGCCGGGCTGGATCGCGATGCGCTGGCGTGGCGCGATGTGGTCGAGGACGGCTCGCTCGCCTGGGCGCTGATCGCGCTGGCTGATGGCGCAGCGGGCGAGGTGTCGCAGGGCGATGTCGAGACCTTCATCAGCGATGATGACAGCGCGGGTAGCCGCAAATCGGCCTTCCTTGTCGCCGGGCTTGCCGGGCTGGGCAAGCTGTCCGAGGGCGATGCGGCCGCGCTGGCGGACGACACCGGCTTCGATCTGGCGCGCCAGACCCGCTGGACCCGCACCATTGCGCGGGCGGGCGAGGTCAATAATCCGGTGCTGGTGGCCTTGCTCGCAGGGCTCGGGATGCAGGGGACGAGCTGGGAGCAGATGACCCCGCTTCATCTCTACCACATCGTCTCGGCCCTCAACCGCGTGGGTCTCAATGCCGAAGCCCGGATGATCGCCGCCGAGGCGGTGGCGCGCGGATAATGTCCGCGGCAACGCAGGCGTTTCTCGCGATGCTCGCAGCCGAGCGCGGGGCGGCGGCCAACACGCTCGCGGCCTATGCCCGCGATCTTGCACAGGCCGAGGAAGCGATCGGCGATCTGGCCGCTGCGCCGCGCGATGCCGTTGCCACGCTTGCAGGCGAATGGGCGAGCCTCGCGCCTGCCAGTGTCGCGCGCAAGACCTCGGCCCTCAGGCAGTTCTTCGCCTTCGCCATCGACGAGGGCTGGCGCGGCGATGATCCCTCGGGCGCGCTCCCCCGCCCACGCACCCGCCGTCCGCTGCCCAAGGTTATGGGCCACGATGCGATCGCCGCGCTCTTCGCCCGTGCCGAGGAGGAGGCGACAAGCGATGATCCCGCTGCCGTCAGGATGCTGGCGCTGATCGAGCTGCTCTATGGCTCGGGCCTGCGCGCCTCCGAACTTGTCACCCTGCCGCTCTCCGCCGTGCCGCGCGATGCGCCTTTCATTACGGTGACGGGCAAGGGCGGGACCACGCGGCTGGTGCCGGTCGGCGGGCGGGCGCTGGCGGCGCTGGCGCGCTGGACCGTGCTGCGCCCGGCCGATCCGCCTTCGCGCTTCCTGTTCCCCTCGCGCGGGGGCAAGCCGCTGTCGCGGGTGCGGTTGTTCCAGCTCCTCAAGGACCTCGCAGGCCGGGCCGGGCTCGATCCCGCCGCGATCAGCCCACACGTGTTGCGCCATGCCTTTGCCACGCATCTGCTGGAAGGGGGGGCGGACCTGCGCGTGCTGCAGACCCTGCTCGGCCATGCCGACATTTCCACCACCCAGATCTACACCCATGTCGATGCCGCGCGGCTGGTGGCGCTGGTCAATGCCCGTCACCCGCTTGCAACCCGCGCCACATCGGACTAGCGCCTTGCCATGATTTCCTATCTCGATTTCGAGAAGCCGGTGGCAGCGCTGGAAGAGCGCATCACCCAGCTTCGAAGCGTCAATGCGCTGCACGATGTGGATGTCGCGGCCGAGATTGCCCGGCTCGAAGCCAAGAGCACCGAGCTGCTCGCCAGCACCTATGCCTCGCTCACCCCGTGGCAGAAGACGCAGGTCGCTCGCCATCCGCAGCGGCCCCATTTCCGCGACTATGTTGCCAATGCCTTCAGCGACTTCATGCCGCTGGGCGGAGACCGGCTCTATGCCGATGACCTGGCGATCATGGGCGGCTTTGCGACGCTGGGCGGACGCAAGGTCATGCTGATCGGGCACGAGAAGGGCCACGACACCAAGACGCGGATTGCGCACAATTTCGGGATGGGCAAACCCGAAGGCTATCGCAAGGCGATCCGCCTTATGGAACTGGCCGACCGATTCGGCCTGCCGGTGGTGACGCTGGTCGACACCTCGGGCGCTTTTCCGGGGATCGAGGCGGAAGAGCGCGGCCAGGCCGAAGCCATTGCCCGGTCGACCGAAGCCTGCCTTGCGCTGGGCGTGCCGATGGTGGCGGTGATCGTGGGCGAGGGCGGATCGGGCGGCGCGGTGGCGCTCGCCTCGGCCAACCGGGTGCTGATGATGGAGCACGCGGTCTATTCGGTAATCTCGCCCGAAGGCTGCGCCTCGATCCTGTGGCGCACTTCGGACAAGGCTGCTGACGCCGCGCAGGCGATGAAGGTCACCGCGCAGCATCTGAAGCGCGACAATGTGATCGACCGGATCGTCAAGGAGCCGGTCGGCGGGGCGCAGCGCGATCCGGTGACGGCCTCGCGCCTGCTGGGGCAGGCTCTGGCCGAGGAGCTTGACGGGCTCTCCACCAAGACCCGCGCCGAGATCATCGCCCAGCGCGAAGAGCGCTTCCTCGCCATCGGCGGTTAAGCTTCGCTCAGGCAAGCCCTTGTCGCAGACGGCTTTCCCGATAGTCTGGGGGCCGGACAGAACAGCGGGAGACAAGGCCATGGCACATAGAATCACGCGCAAGACCCTCGCGGTCGGCGTTGCCGCGCTGGCACTGGCCAGCAGCGTCGGCGTGGCCACGGCGCAGATCCCCGCGTCCTCTGCCCCGATCACGCCGCAGGAAGCCCGGATGGGCGCAGAATATCACCCGCAGTTCCTCGCCGAATTCGGCGGCGCGATGAGCGGGCCGCAGGCCGCTTACGTGGAGCAGGTGAGCAAGAATATCGCGGTGCAATCGGGCCTCGGCAATGCGCGCGAGAGCTTTACGGTCAGCCTGCTCAATTCGTCGGTCCACAATGCCTTCGCGGTGCCGGGCGGCTATATCTACACCACCCGCCAGCTGGTGACGCTGATGAACAACGAGGCGGAACTGGCCGCGGTGATGGGCCACGAGGTCGGCCATGTCGCCGCGCGCCATTCGCAGCGGCGGCAGAAGGCGGCGCAGCGCAATTCGATCCTCGGTGTGCTCGGCGCGATCGGCTCCTCGATCCTCTTGGGCGATTCGGGGATCGGCAGCACCCTGTCGCGCGGGTTTCTCGAAGGCTCGCAGCTCCTCACTCTGCGGTTCTCGCGCAAGCAGGAGCTGGAGGCGGATAATCTCGGCATCCAGTATCTCGCCCGCGCCGGTTATGATCGCCGCGCGATGAGCACGGTGCTGGCGAGCCTTGCCGCGCAGAACGCGCTGGAAGCGCGGCTGGCAGGGCGCAATGCCAGCGTGCCCGAATGGGCCTCGACCCACCCCGATCCGGCGAGCCGGGTGCAGGGCGCGCTGGCCAAGGCTGGCGGGGCAGGGGCAAGCGGCGGGATCACCAACCGCGACACCTTCCTCGCGCGGATCGACGGGCTGCTTTACGGCGACGATCCGGCGCAAGGGATGATCGAAGGCAGCAGCTTCATCCACCCCGAACTGCGCCTCGCCTTCACCGCGCCCCAGGGCTTCTACATGGTCAACGGCACGCGGGCGGTGGCGATCCAGGGGCAGGGCGGGCAGGCGCAGATGACGCTGGCACCCTATAATGGCAATCTCGACACCTATGTGCGCGCTGCCTTCACTGCGCTGGGCGGCGAGCGCGGCAATCTCGCGCCGCAGCAGCTCGAGCGCACGACGGTGAACGGCCTGCCCGCCGCTTATGGCGTTGCGCGGGTCAGCAATGGTCAGGGACAGGTGGACGTGGTCGTCTACGCCTATGAATTCGCGCGCGACCGGGCTTACCACTTCGTCGCGATCGCACCGGCCGGGAGCGCGGCGACCTTCAACCCGATGTTCCAGTCGATGCGCCGGATCTCGGCGGCGGAAGCCGGGGCCGTGGTGCCCAAGAAGTTGCAGGTGGTGACCGTGGCACGCGGCGACACCATCGCCAGCCTTGCGCGCCGGATGGCCTATCCCAACGAACAGGAAGCTCGCTTCCGCGTTTTGAATGCGCTGGGCAACACCGCGACCCTGACGCCCGGGCAGAAGGTCAAGCTGGTGGTTAGAGCGCGTTAGATTTGCGCGGGTTCGCTGTCGCGAACCGCCCACAAACAAAAAGCGGCGGAGGTTGCCCTCCGCCGCTTCGTGTTTTGGCGAACGCCCGCGATTACGCGTTGGCGGTGTTCAGCGTGGTCGACACGCCGCCGAAAGTGGTGTTGAGGCTGGTGCCCAGAGCCTGCATGCCGACGATGGCGGCAACGGCGATGAGGGCGGCGATCAGGCCATATTCGATGGCGGTCGCGCCAGCTTCGTCACGGAAAAGGTTCTTGATGGTGGTCATGTCTAGTCTCCTGGTTTCGGTCTTCGGTACCCATACCGTTCCGCTTGGCCCGGCCCGGTGTAGTTGTGTTTATCTGTGTGCTATTGAGGAATTCCTAACATCGAATACTATTTTCGAAGTTCAGCCCCCCATGGCGCCCAGTGTGCTTGTCTCGACAACGCGCCACATCGCGATGGTTTCGGTTGCAACTTCTTGCATCCCCACGAGTATGGCCACAATGATGAGGCTCACAATCAGGCCGTATTCGACAGCGGAAGAACCTGACGTGTCGGCCTTGATGGTCCTGAGAAGGTTCGTCAGCATCTTGGGTTGATCCGCTTTCCTGCGTCCTGATGCTCTCAAAATCGTAGGTACGGGTTAAGAAAGAGTTGATGGTCGTCCGATGATTGGAAAAAAAACCGACGCACAGGAAAGCAGGATGCTGGTGGTTGCCGCTGCGATGGAGCGGGGTGACGGGTGCTGGCTGATGCATTGCCGGCCACCGGGCAAGCACCATGCGGGGCTCTGGGAGTTTCCCGGAGGCAAGGTCGAACCTACTGAAAAATTGGTAGAAGCTCTGGCAAGAGAGCTGGCTGAAGAGCTCGGCATTACCTGCAATCCGGCGGATTTTGTGCCCGCAGGATTTGCCGAAACAGCATCCGGCGAGGCAGGGCCGGCGATTGTCATCCTGCTTTACAGGCTCATCGCATGGCAGGGCGAGCCGGCGGCGCTGGAGGGCGGGGCGACCGCATGGTTCACGCCGGATCAGATAGCCTCGCTCGCCAAACCGCCGCTCGATGCGGTGCTCGCTGGGCAGCTGTTCCAAAATCGCGAATTCGCGCCGAACCCCCTTGCCAAGCCTGAATGACCCCCCTAAAGGCCGCCCCCTAGCGCGCACCCGTAGCTCAGCTGGATAGAGCACCAGACTACGAATCTGGGGGTCAGAGGTTCGAATCCTTTCGGGTGCGCCAACAAAACAGCCGGTCCTGTCGGGGCCGGCTTTTTTGTTGGCGGATCATGAAGGGAAGCGAACTTTCGGAACCGGAGCGCCGCAGGCGCGCAGATGACGGAGCGGCGGAGTAATCCTTTCGGATGCGCCCCTGCGCTTGCGCCGTTGGCCTTGGCCCGGGTCGGCGCTAGGATTGTGCCCATGGAAACGTCTTTCCCCCGCCGCCTGGCACGCATTCTCCTCGCGGTCCTGATTGCGGCCGGCATTGCGCAGGCCAGTGCCGCCACCGCCCGGGCGCAAGACCGTGCCGCGGCCGCGCAAGCGGAAGGGGCGGAGGATGCGCAATGGACAACGCCGCGCATCACCCGGCCCGGTCTCGCCTATGTGACCTATGAAAGTGCGGCGGCGGCGGCGCGGGTGAGTTTCCATGTCTACACGCCGCCCCAGTATGATCGCGAAACCGACCGGCGCTTTCCGGTGCTCTACTGGCTTCACGGAACCGGCGGCGGCGAGCGCGGCATTGCTCCTGTGACCGCCCATTTCGATGCGGCGATCGCTGCCGGCAAGATTGCGCCGATGATCGCGGTGTTCCCGAACGGCCTTGCGACTGGAATGTGGACCGATTCGGCAGATGGCCGGCGACCGGTCGAGACGATCCTCGTCAGCGAAATTGTGCCGCAGGTGGATCGTGCCTACCGGACCATCGCCACCGCCGAGGGACGCATCCTCGAAGGGTTCAGCATGGGCGGCCTCGGTGCTGCCCGCATCGGGTTCAGGCATCCGGGCCTGTTCGGAACGATCTCGATGATCGCGGCAGGCCCGCTTGACCCCGACTTCGACGGTCCGAGAGCCCGCGGCAATCCCGCGCTGCGCCGCCGTGTGCTGGACGAGGTCCATGGCGGAAGCCTCGCACGCTTCCGGGCCGAGAGCGCATGGGAGCTGTCGGCGATGCGGGCACGGCAGGATACCGCACCGGGTCCGATGCGGCTTGTGATCGGCACCGCCGACTCCACCGCAGGCGACAACCAGCGATTTCACCAGCACCTCGGGCAACAGGGCATCGCGCATGACTATGTCGAGGTTCCCGGCGTCGGACATGATGTCCTCGCCCTGTTTGCCGCGATGGGTGAGAGCAACTGGGCCTTCTATCGGCAGGTGACCGGTACGCCGCGTTAATCCGCGACGCTCGCTTCGAGCGCGTCCATGTCCTCGTCGGACAGGCCGAAATGGTGCCCGGCTTCATGAATGACGACATGGCGCACCAGTTCGGCAAAGCCGACGCCGGTCTCCTCCATCTCGGCCAGCAGCGGCTGGCGGAACAGGCTGATCACCGGCGGCAGACGTTCGTGATCCCATTGCGATTGTTCGGTGAGGGCAATGCCTTCATAAAGTCCGGTGAGCTCCCAGGGATCGTCCATGTCGACCCCGTCCAGCTGCTCGTCGGTGGCGAATTCGGCGATGCGCAGCACGACATCGTCCAGATGCGCGCGGAACGGCTCGGGCAGGCGCGCCAGCACGTCGCGCGCGAGAGCCTCGAATTCTGCGACGCTGGGCTCGTGCACGCGGGGCTCCTTATTCGGCTCGCTTTTTGACAGCTGCGGGGGTGAATTGCGTCAATCGCGCCTTACATATCGTATTAGGGGCAAGGCCGCCAAAGTCGCAATGGCCGCAAGCGATGCGCATTCGTGCGGAACACGCGGCGGGCTTGGCGGTTGAGCGCTCGACAGGGGGGAAGGGCGCGGCTGCGCTCCTTACAGATTGCGAAGAAAGACGAGACAATGAATTACGCCTGCGCGCATGATGACGATTTCGATCCGGACAACCCGCTGGGCAAGCCGGATGTGCCGCCCCACGTGCAGCAGGCGATCCGCACCCTGATCGAATGGGCGGGTGATGATCCCGAGCGCGAAGGCCTGCTCGACACCCCCAAGCGCGTGGCCCGCGCGTGGCTTGAATATTGCGAGGGCTACAAGGAAGATCCGTCGATCCATCTCAGCCGGCAGTTCACCGAAGTGGGCGGCTATGACGAGATCGTGATCCTCAAGGACATTCCCTTCCAGTCGCATTGCGAACATCACATGGCGCCGATCACCGGCAAGGCCGCGATCGCCTATCTGCCGAAGAACAAGGTGGTGGGCATTTCCAAGCTCGCCCGCGTGCTCCACGGGTTTGCGCACCGCTTGCAGATCCAGGAGCGTCTCACCGCCGAGGTGGCGCAGTGCATCTGGGACCATCTCGAACCGCATGGCGTGGCCGTGGTGATCGAGGCGCAGCACGGCTGCATGACCGGACGCGGGGTCAAGACCCACGGCGTCGAAATGGTCACCAGCCGCATCCTCGGCTGCTTCATGGATGATGATCGCAGCCGCAAGGAAGTGATGAGCCTGATGGGCTACTGATCCCGCTCCCCCTCGGGCCTGCCTGCAAATCTTCGTGATTTGGCAGATTGAGGGGGTTCATCCGATATTGCAGAAATTGCAATTGAGGGTGATTGGTCCGGTTCTTCCGGCCTGCTATATTGTCCTGTGACGACGGCCAAAAGGTTCGCGTTTATGCAGGAGAGAAGCAATCATGATGAAACGTGCCCTTATCGGGGCGGCGCTGGCGTCTAGCCTCGCTGCACCCGCACTTGCACTCGAGCATGAAGTCGTGATCGAACACCCCGCGGGGACAATCGCTGCCGACTATAGCGGTGCGGTGACCATCGAGACCCGTCAGGTGGGGGCCGCAGGCGTTGCCGGACGTCCCAGCACGCTGGCGTGCGAATGGACAGCGACGCTCAATGTCGAGCGGACCGCCAAGCTCGGTCAGGCGCTCCAGACCCGCCGCACCCTGTCCCGCGACGATGTCGCCCGCGGGACAAAGCCGGGCTGGTGCGAAACCCAGACCAAGGCGATCGATGCGCTGGTGGCCGCGCGCCGCGACACCTTCCGCACTGCGATGCTCGAACTGGTCGAGCAGGATCGCAGCGCGATTGTCGCCGAGGCGGACGGCGTGCGCCGCCGCGAGGGCTGACCGCTCAAGGTCTTCCCCGCGAACAGGGGTGCCTCCCGGCTGGGAGGTGCCCCTTTTTCGTATTTGCGCGCGGGGTCAAAGCGGCATAGCCTGCGGATCGGGATCAGCCGGAAGGCATTACCGAAGGAGATTCTTGATGCTGCGCAAATCCGCCACCCGCCTGTTTCTTTCCGCTGCGCTTGCTGCCGGGCTTGCTGCCTGTTCGGGCGGGGCTCCGGCCGATGCGCCTGCCGATGCACCCAGCGATGCCGCTACGCCGGGCGATGTGGCCGCGCCGGTCGATGTGCAGGCAGTGCTCAAGGAACGGCACGACAATTTCGAGGGCATCGGTGACAGCTTCAAGGCGCTGCGCGGCGAGCTCGAGAAGGATGCGCCCGACTTCACCCTGATCGCCGCCAAGGCGAGCGACATCAACTCCCGCGCGCTGAAGATCGAAGGCCATTTCCCGGCAGGCACCAGTGTCGATGACGGGCTCAAGACCGAAGCCCTCGCCACGATCTGGCAGCAGCCCGAAGAGTTCAAGGCCGCTTCCCAGAAGCTGGTCGATGAAAGCGCCAAGCTGGTGACCCTCGCAGGCGGCGGCGACAAGGCCGCTGTTGGCGCGCAGGCTATGGCGATGGGCGGCGCGTGCAAGGGCTGCCACGACAAGTTCCGGCTCGACGACAAGAAATGAGCGAGACGTCCGGTAGCCCGGCGCTCCTGACGCCCGATATCCGGGTGTGGGACCCTTTGCTGCGCCTCACCCACTGGAGCTTTCCGCTGCTGATTGTCGCCATGTGGTGGACGGCAGAGAACGACAAGTGGGGGCTGCACAAGCGGCTCGGGCTGGTGCTGCTGGGGGTGCTGGCGTTCCGCTTCGTGTGGGGCTTCATCGGGCCGGAGACCGCGCGCTTTTCGCAATTCGTGAAGGGGCCGCGCGCGGTGCTGGCCTATTGGCACGGCGGCGCGAGCGCGGGGCCGAGCGCGATCGGGCACTCGCCGATCGGCGGGTGGAGCACGCTTGCGCTGCTGGGGGCGATGCTGGTGCAGGTCAGCCTCGGACTGTTTGCGGGCGATCCCTTTGACGGGATGACCGGGCCGCTCAATCCGCTGGTCGGGGTGATGCTGGCCGATGCCATCACCGAAGTGCACGAGGCCTTCTTCAACGTCCTGGCCGGGCTGATCGTGCTGCATCTCGCGGCGATCTGCTGGTATGCGATGAAGGGCAATGATCTGCTGGGCCCGATGATGGGCGGCACGCGTCCGCCGATGGCGGGGGTGAGCGGGATCGGGCCGATGCCGTGGCTGCGCGGGGGAATCGCGATTGTGCTGGCCGCAGGCTTTGCCCTGTGGATCACCTTTGGCGTACCGCCTTTGACCTGACACACGGGCCAGGCCGACACACAAAAGGGGCGCCTCCCATCGCGGGAAGCGCCCCTTTTCGTTGTCCGGTAGATGACGGCCTTACAGCTGGCCGAGCATGTGGTCCGCGCTCGAGACCTTGAAGTCGCCCGGCTCTTCGACATTGAGCTGCTCGACCACGCCATCATTGATGACCATCGAGAAGCGCTGGCCGCGCTTGCCGAGGCCAAAGGCCGAGCCGTCCATCGTGAGGCCGATCGCCTCGACGAAATCGCCATTGCCGTCAGCCAGCATGGTGATGTCGTCGCTGCCCGCAGCCTTGTTCCACGCGCCCATCACGAAGGGGTCGTTGACGGCGGTGCCGACGATCTCGTCGACGCCCTTGGCCTTGAGATCGGCGGCCTTCTCGACGAAGCCCGGCAGGTGCTTGGCCGAGCAGGTCGGGGTGAAGGCACCCGGGACCGAGAACAGCGCGACGCGCTTGCCGGCGAAATAGTCGGAAGACTTGACGGGCTGCGGGCCTTCGGCGGTGGCCTTGATCAGCGTCACTTCGGGGAGCTTGTCGCCAACGGAAATTGTCATCGGGGTGTCCTTTGCAAGGTGGGGATGAATGGCCCCTCCTATAGCGCCCCTTACGGAGCGGGCAACAAATAGACATATAAAGATAAGTTTATATTTGCCTCCCGTCGCCAGTCCGTCTAGGGGCTGCGGTCATCAGCAGAGCGCCGTGCCCCCAATGCGGCGACCTGTCCTCAGGAGATAATCACATGGCCACCCTCGCTGCCGCCCCGACCCACGAATATGTCATCAAGGACATCGCGCTCGCCCGTTTCGGCCGCGACGAAATCCTGATCGCCGAAACCGAAATGCCCGGCCTGATGGCGCTGCGCGAGGAATATGGTGCGGCCCAGCCCCTGAAGGGCGCGCGTATTACCGGCTCGCTCCACATGACCATCCAGACTGCCGTGCTGATCGAGACCCTCGTGGCGCTGGGTGCCGAAGTGCGCTGGGCGACCTGCAACATCTTCTCGACCCAGGATCACGCCGCCGCCGCCATCGCGGAAGCCGGCATCCCCGTTTTCGCCATCAAGGGCGAGACGCTGGCCGAATACTGGGACTATGTGGGCCGCATCTTCGATTGGGCCACGGAAGCCGATCCCGATCTCACCGCCAACATGATCCTCGATGATGGCGGCGATGCCACCATGTTTGCACTGTGGGGCGCGCGCCTTGAAGCGGGCGAGGAAATGGGCGAGCCGACCAACGCCGAGGAAATCGAGTTCCAGCGCGCGCTCAAGGCCTTCGTCGCTGCCAAGCCGGGCTATCTCACCAAGACGGTGAAGGCGATCAAGGGCGTTTCGGAAGAAACCACCACCGGCGTGATGCGCCTCTACCAGATCGCCAAGCAGGGCAAGCTGCCGTTCCCGGCGATCAACGTGAACGATTCGGTGACAAAGTCGAAGTTCGACAACCTCTACGGCTGCAAGGAATCGCTGGTCGACGCGATCCGCCGCGCGACCGACGTCATGCTGGCCGGCAAGGTCGCCTGCGTTGCCGGTTACGGCGACGTCGGCAAGGGTTCGGCGGCCTCGCTCCGTGATGGCGGCGCGCGCGTGATGGTGACCGAGATCGATCCGATCTGCGCCCTTCAGGCCGCGATGGACGGCTTCGAGGTCGTCACCATGGAAGACGCCGTGAAGCGCGCCGACATTTTCGTCACCGCCACTGGCAATGAAGACGTCATCACCGCCGATCACATGATGAACATGAAGCCGATGGCGATCGTCTGCAACATCGGCCACTTCGACAGCGAGATCCAGATTGCGGCGCTTTCGAACTACGAATGGCGCGAGATCAAGGAAGGCACCGATCTCGTCACTTTCCCCGATGGCAAGTCGATCATCGTGCTGGCCAAGGGCCGCCTCGTGAACCTCGGCTGCGCCACCGGCCACCCGAGCTTCGTGATGAGCGCGAGCTTCACCAACCAGACGCTGGCCCAGATCGAGCTGTTCACCAAGGCGAACGAATACGACAACGACGTCTACGTCCTGCCCAAGCATCTCGACGAAAAGGTCGCCGCGCTGCACCTTGAAAAGCTCGGCGTGAAGCTGACCCAGCTGAGCACCAAGCAGGCGAGCTACATCGGCGTGCCGCAGGCCGGCCCGTTCAAGCCCGATCATTACCGCTACTGATCGCCTGAAACCGCTCGCTTCCACCCCTTTTGTGAATGGGTGGTGGGCGAGCGGGTTCTACCCGGTTGCACTGACGCCAGCAGGCGCATAGCGGTGAGGTGATGGACACCTCACCGCTTTCGCTTGTGCTGATTGCGCTGGTGCTCGCCGCGTGGGCGGCGGGCGCGGCGGTGGTAGTGCTGCGCGCCAGCCGCTCGATGAAGCGCGCGCGCGCCTTGAAGGGCAGTCTGAAGCGGGTGCAGACCCTGCTCGACGTGGCCCCTGCCGTACCGCTGCTGGTGCGGGTGGACGGACGCATCGAAGCGCCGGACAAGCTGGCGCGGCTGCTCGGCCTCAAGGCCATGCCGCAATATCTCTCCGAACTGGTCGCCCCGCCCGGTGATACGCGCGCCGGAGGGCTGGCCTCCGATCAGTTGGATCAGCTGTGGAGCAGGGTGCAGACTACCCAGAAAACCGCCGCGCCCTTCCGTATGGCGCTCAATCCCCCCGGCTCGCAGCGCAGCCTCGCGCTCTATGGCACGCTCGCCGATCCGGCGGTCTCGCCCGGCGGCGCGGCGCTGGTGTGGGTATTCGACTTTACCGAGAGCCACGCAGAAATGGCCCGCCTGCGCGCTGCGGCATCGCGCGCGACGGGAGATTTCGCCGCGCTGGTCGGCCTGATCGAGGCCGCGCCCATGCCGATGTGGTTTCGCGGCAGCGACCTCTCGCTCCAGCTCGTCAATCAGGCCTATGTCGATGCCGTGGGCGCCGCCAGCGCGGCCGAGGTGGTGCAAGGCCAGATCGAGCTGCTCGAACCCGAAGACGGCCGCTCTCCGGCTGAAATCGCGCGCGACACGCTGCGCAGTCAGGACAAGTCGGAACGCTCTGTCGCCGCCACCATCCACGGCGCGCGCCGCACCTTGCGCGTCTCCGATCTGCCATTGGGGCAGGAGGGGGTGGCAGGCTATGCCATCGACATCGAGGAGCAGCAGCAGGTCGCGCGCGAGTTCCGCGCTTTTCGCGATGCCCAGCGCGCGCTGCTCGATCAGCTTTCGGTCGGCGTGGCGCAGTTCGATGCCGAAGAGCAGCTGGTCTTTGCCAACCGCCCGTTCCGCCGCCTGTTCTCGCTCACCGACGAGGCGATCGAGGCGCGCACGCCGTTCGAGCGCTTCCTTGCCGAAGCGCGCGAGCGCGGACGCACACCCGAAGTGCGCGACTTCCCCGAATGGCGGCGCGAGCGCGCGGGCTGGTTCGAGGCGAGCGCCACGCTGGAGGAGGCCTGGCCGCTGCCCGGCGGCACGCATCTGCGCATCGTCGCCCAGCCGCTGCCCGATGGCGGCCTGCTGCTGATCGCCGAGGATCGCACCGAACAGCTGGCGCTTTCGGCGGTGCGCGATACGCTGCTGCGCACCCGAACGGCAACGCTCGACAGCCTGTTCGAGGCGCTGGCGATCTTCGCGCCCGATTGCTCGGCGCAGCTGTGGAACCGCAGCTTTGCCGGGACCTGGGGCCTGACCCCTGAATTGCTCGATGCGCGGCCCAGCGCCGATGAACTGCTCGGCGCGATCGGGCGCAACCTGCTGAACCCCGATGAAGCCGCGTTGATCGGCGCGGCGGTGCGTGCCGCCACGCTCGACCGGCGCGAGAAGGGCGGGCAGGTGGAGCTGGCCGACGGGCGCACCCTGCGCTTTGCCGGCATCCCGCTTCCCGATGGCAATGGCCTGTTGACCGTGCTCGACATCACCGCCTCGCAGAAGGCCGAACAGGCCCTGCGCGAACGCGCCGAAACGCTGGAGGAGGCCGACGCGGTCAAGGCCAAATTCCTCGCCAATATGAGCTACGAATTCCGTACGCCGCTCACCACCATCGGCGGCTATGCCGAGCTGCTGAAATCGGGCGCGGCGAGCGATCCGGAAAGCGCGGGCGAATATGTCGATGCGATCCTCGTTGCGGTCGAACGCCTGACCGAGCAGGTCGAGAATGTGCTCGATCTCTCCCAGAGCGAGGCGGGGCTGCTGCCGATCCGCAAGGAGCGGCTCGACCTGCTCGAATTCCTCACCACGCTGGTGCGCGAGCGCGAGGCGGCGATCATCGGCGGCGGCCTCAGCCTTGATCTCAAGGGCCGGCGCGGGCGCATCATCGATGGCGACCCGCGCCAGTTGGGGCGCGCTTTCGGCAACCTGCTCGACAACGCGATTGCCGGAACCCCCGAAGGCGGGCGTATCGTGATCGAGATCAGGAAAGCGCCCACGTCGGCTGACGCGGCGGCGGCGGGCGGCGCGGAGATCACGATATCGGATAATGGCCGCGGCATGTCCTCGGCGGAACTGGCGCGCGCCATGGGCGGGTTGGCGCAGGGCCGCGCGGGCAAGCCCGAACGCCGCACCGGCCTAGGCATTCCGCTCGCCCGCCAACTGATCGAGGCGCATGATGGCACGCTCGATATTGTCAGCCGGCAGGGCGCGGGCACCATGGCGACGATCCGGCTACCATGACGGGGTATCTGGCGTGAGCGGGACGCGCGAGGCTCTGCCTGATCTGGCGGCGATGGCAACCTACGGCGCGCGCATTGCCGCACGTCTGCGGGCAGGGGATGTGGTGTCGCTTACAGGCGGGCTGGGGGCGGGCAAGACGACGCTCGCCCGCGCGATCCTCACCGCGCTGGGGCACGCGGGCGAGGTGCCTTCGCCGACCTTCACCATCATCGAGACCTACGCCGCCCCGCCGCTGCGTCTGGCCGTGGCGCACGCCGATTTCTACCGGCTCGAAGACCCGTCCGAAATCGCCGAAATCGGGCTCGACGACTACCGCGAGGGCGCGGTGCTGATCGCCGAATGGCCCGATCACGCAGGTGGCTTCATGCATGAGGCCGGATGCCTCGACATCACGCTCGAAGCTTTGGGAGAAAGCGGGGAAGGCGGGCGGATTGCGATTGCCCGCGGGGGCGCGGATTGGGTAGGGCGGATGCCATGAGCGAACTTCCCCCCATGAACCACTTGCCTGAGGGTCTTGCCGAATTCACCGCCAGCGCGGGCTGGGCCGACGCCGCTGTCGAGCCGCTGCCCGGTGATGCTTCTTTCCGCCGCTATTTCCGGCTGGTGCGGGACGGGACGAGCGCGATGCTGATGCACGCGCCGCCGCCGCACGAGGATCCTGCGCCCTTCCTGTCGGTCGCCCGCTGGCTGACGGACAATGGCCTGCGCGCGCCTGCGATCCTTGCCGAGGAAGCCGCACAGGGCTGGGTGCTGACCGAGGATTTCGGCAATGACCGGATGCGCGACTGGCTCGACGAAAACCCGGCGGACGAGCGCGCGGCCTATGAAGCTGCGGTCGAGGCATTGGTCGCGCTCCATCGTGTCGCTCCGGGGCCCTTCGCGCCCTATGACATGGCGGTCTACCAGCGCGAGACGGCGCTGCTGATCGAATGGTATTGCCCCGCGCAGGGCCTCGAGGTTGACGTGGCAGGCTATGCGGCAGCGTGGGAGGAGGTGCTCTCCCCGATGCTGGCGCGCCAGAGCCCGGGCGTCACGGTGCTGCGCGACTATCATGCCGAAAACATCATGCTGCTGGGCGGCAAGGCGGATGCGCCGCAGGGGCTGATCGACTTCCAGGATGCGCTGGTGGGCCATCCGGCCTATGATCTCGTCTCGCTGTTGCAGGATGCGCGGCGCGATGTGTCGGTCGATCTCGAAACCGCCATGCTGCTCCATTACGCCCATCATGCGGGTGTCGCGGACGAGGAGTTTCTGGCCGACTACGCCCGGCTCGGCGCGCAGCGCAATGCCAAGATCGTCGGCATCTTCACCCGGCTCAACGCCCGCGATGCCAAGCCGCGCTACCTTTCGATGATCCCGCGGGTGTGGGACGCGCTGGAGCGCGATCTGGCCCACCCTGCGCTGGCGCCGGTGGCCGCGTGGTTCGACGCCAATATCCCCGATACCTTGCGCTTTGCCCGCGGAGCCTTTGCGGCATGAGCGGACTGGTCTCGGACACCGCGATGGTGCTTGCTGCCGGTCTCGGCAAGCGGATGCGTCCGCTCACTGCAACCCAGCCCAAGCCGATGGTGAGGGTTGCGGGCAAGCCGTTGATCGATCACGCGCTTGACCGTCTGGCTGATGCGGGGGTGGCGAAGGCGGTGGTCAATGTCCACTATCTGGCCGATGCGCTGGAGGCCCATGTCACCGCCCGCGCCGCGCCCAAGGTGGCAGTGTCTGACGAACGCGCGCTGCTGCTCGAAACCGGCGGGGGGATGATCAAGGCGCAGGACATGCTGCCCGATCCCTTCTTCGCCCTCAATGCAGACAACATCTGGCTCGACGGGCCGAACAACGCCTTTGCCGAGCTGTCGCGCCGCTGGGACCCGGATCAGATGGACGCGCTGCTGCTGCTGGTGCCGCACGCGCGGGCGATCAATTTCAGCGGGCCGGGCGATTTCCACATGGACGCGCTGGGCCGCGTCTCGCGGCGGCGGGATGGGCGGGTGGCGCCTTTCATCTACACCGGCATCCAGCTCGTCTCGCACCGCCTGCTGCGCGCTGCGCCCGAAGGCCCCTTCTCGACCAACATCCTGTGGAGCCGCGCGATCGAGGAAGGCCGACTTTTCGGCCTGTCCTTCGGCGGGCTGTGGTTCGAAGTCGGCACGCCGCAGGCGATCCGCCCGACCGAGGAGGCGCTGCTGGGTGGCTGATCCGCGCCGCACCGGTCCTCTCGTCTATTCCATCGCCGCGCACCGCGGCTTTGCCGATGCGCTGGTCGCAGGGCTGGTGCCGCGTTACCGCGAGGACGGCTTCGGCCTTGCGCGCCTGACCTTGCTGGTGCCCTCGAGCCGCGCGGCGCGCACCCTGTCCGAAGCCTTTATTCGCCACGCCGGGGCCAGCGGCGAGGGCGGCCTGCTGATGCCGCGCATGATCGCGGTGGGCGATCTCGATCTCGATGAAAAGCTCGGCGCTGCGCTCGATCCGCTGGGTGCAAGCGACATTCCCCCCGCCTGCGATCCGGTCTCGCGCTGGCTTACGCTCGATCAGCTGATCGGCGAGGAACGCGCGGCCGAGGGAATGACCGCCTTGCCGGGGCGCGCGCGGCTCAACCTTGCCCGCGAGATGGCGCGCACGATGGACCGGCTGCTGGTGGAGGAGAAGACCGGCGCAGACCTGCTGGACGATAGGGTGCTCGATCAGCTCGGCAACCTCTCGGAACACTGGAAGCGTTCGATCCGCCTGTTTGCGCGCGTCGATGCCCGCTGGCAGGTGGAGCTTGCTGAACGAGGGCAGGTCGATGCCGCCACCCGCCGCAACGCGCTGTTCGATCGCGCCGCCAAGCGCTGGAAAGAGACCCCGCCACCTTTCCCGATTGTTGCCGCCGGTGTCACCAGCGCCTCGCCCGCGCTGGCACGGTTGCTGCGGGTGATCGCGGATCTACCCAATGGCGCAGTGGTTCTGCCCGATCTCGATCGCGACATGAGCGGGGAGGCGTGGGACGAGCTTGGCCTTGCGGGGGCTTCGGTGGAACCGGGCGGGCCGGTGTTTGCGGCGGGCGACGCGCTCACCCATCCGCAATACCACCTCAAGCTGCTGCTGAACCGCATGGGTGTGAACCGCGCCGAGGTGCAGGCATGGCACCGGCGCGGGGCGGCGGCGGCAGAGCCTGCGCGCAGCCGCGCGATTTCCTCGCTGTTCCTTCCCCCGCTGGCGAGCCGGGCCTGGGCCACGCTTGATCCGGCAGACCGGCGGCTGGCGGGCGTGCGCCTGCTGACCAGCGCCACTATCGAAGAGGAAGCGCAGGCCATCGCGCTGCTGGTGCGCGAGGGGCTGGAGGTGCCGGAAAAGCGCATCGCGGTGGTCACTGCCGACCGTGGGCTGGCGCGCCGCGTGGCGCAGCATCTCGAACGCTGGAACATTGTCGCGGACGATTCGGCGGGTCGTCCGCTGGCGCTCGCGCCTGCAGGCCGCCTGTTCGGCCTGATCGCGCAGATCGCTGCCGAGGGCCCCGATCCGGCTAACCTGGTCGCCGCCTTCGGCCATCCCCTGGTGCGCGGTTATGACGATGAGGCCCGCCGCCTGTGGCTCAAGGGCCTGCGCGGGTTCGACCGCGAATTGCGCGGCCCCTCGCCGGCGCCGGGGATGGAACCGCTGCGCAAGGCGGCGGACGAGGCCGGGGTTGGCGAATGGTGGTCCGAGGCCGAGGGGCTGATCGGACCGCTGTGCAACTGGCCCGATACTATCCCACTCGCCGAGGCGCTCACCCGGCTGGCCGAAGTCGCCGAGGCCTTTGCCCAGACCGCGATATGGGAGCGCGAGGACGGGCGCGCGCTCGGCACGCTGATCGAGGAATTGCGTGGGCAGGCGCAGGCAGCGGGCACGCAGATCGAGACTGCCGATCTCGCTGGTGCCTTGCGCGATTGCATGGACGAGGTGGCGGTGCGTCCCGGCTATGGCGGCCATCCGCGCGTCGCGATCTATGGCTTGCTCGAGGCGCGCATGGCGCGGGCTGATCTGCTCATCTGCGGCGGGCTCAACGAAGGCTCCTGGCCGCAGCTTCCCGGTGCCGATGCGCTTCTGGCCCCGGCGATCCTGCGCGCGCTGGGCGTGCCGGGGGCGGAGTTCCGCATCGGCCTTGCCGCGCATGACCTTGCAGGCGCGCTGGGCGCGCCCGATGTCGTGCTCAGCCGATCATTGCGCGATGCCGAGGGGCCGACGCTGCCCTCGCGCTTTCTCTTGCGGGTCGAGGCGCTGCTGGGTGAGGATCTGGGCAAGGAGCACCATGAGCGGGTGATCCCCGCGCTGCTCCCCTTGCTCGATCGTGACCGTCCGCCAGCGCCCGACTATGAGCGGCCCGCTCCCGATCCCGCGCCGGACCTGCGCAATGTGACGATCAATGTCACCGCGCTCGACCGGCTGCTGGGCGATCCTTACGAATTCTACGCCAATGCGATCCTCGGCCTGCGCCAGCTTCAACCGCTCGCCGCCGATCCCTTCAGCGATCCCGCTCTGCGCGGCACGCTGGTCCACGCCGTTCTCGATGCCTGGCACAAGGCCAAGGTGGATGACCCGGCGCTGGCCATCCGTCCCTTTGCGGAAGCCCATTTCGCCCGCGAGCGCGTCCACCCGCTGTTCCGCGCCCTGTGGCAGCCGCGCCTCGTCGCCGCGCTTGAAACCTTCGAACAGAAAATCGCCGCTGCCGAGGCAAGCGAAGACCGCAAGGTGGTTGCGAGCGAAATTAAGGGCGAGATGGTCTTCAATGGCGTGAAGATCAAAGGCCGCGCGGACCGGATCGACCGGCTGGCCGACGGCAGTCTCGCGATTGTCGATTATAAGACCGGCACTGTGCCTTCCAAGACGAAGGTGAAAGCGGGCCTTGCGCTCCAGCTTGGTCTGCTTGGACTGATCGCCGAGGCGGGCGGCTTTGCAGACAAGGGCGTGCCGGCTGATCCCGCGACTCTCTTTGAATACTGGTCGTTCGGCAAGGACAAGGACACGGGCGCGTTCGGCAAAGTGCAAAGCCCGATGAAGCTCTCCGACAAGCAGGGCGGCCTGCCGCCCGAGGAATTCCTGCCCCACCACGAGGAAAGACTCGCAGAAGCCATCCGACGGTTCATCAAGGGCACCGAGCCTTTCCGTGCGCGGGAAAACCCCGACTACAAGGGCTATAACGAGTTCGATCAGTTGATGCGCCTGGAGGAATGGCTCGTGCGCCTGACCGAGACGGAGCGCGGGACATGAGCGGGGTGAGCGGCAAGGTCTTTCCGCTGCGGGACAATCAGCTCAAGGCTGCGAACCCGGAGGACAATGTCTGGCTCTCGGCCTCGGCGGGGACGGGCAAGACGCAGGTGCTCTCTGCCCGCGTGCTGCGCTTGCTGCTGCGCGAGGATGTGAGCCCGTCGCAGATCCTGTGCCTCACCTTCACCAAGGCAGGCGCTGCGGAAATGGCAAACCGCATCAACGCGGTGCTGGCGCGCTGGGTGCGGCTGGACGCGGGGGCGCTAGGCAAGGAGCTGAAGCACCTCGGCGCGGATTATGGCCCCACCGCGCAGGAACGCGCCCGCACGCTGTTTGCCAGCGTGCTCGATTGTCCGGGCGGCGGGCTTCGGATCGATACCATCCACGCCTTCGCGCAGTTCCTGATCGGCAATTTCCCCGAGGAAGCCGATCTCGCTCCGGGCACGCGGGTGATGGATGATCGCAGCCGCGAACTGCTCGCGCGCGAGGTGCTGGCCGACATGGTCGAGGAGGCCGAACGCAGCGGTGATGCGCGCCTGATGGACGGGATCCGGAGCTTCGTGATGCGCAAGGAGCCGGGCGCGCTCCACGCCTGGCTGATGCGCGCGGCTGGCGCGCATGATTTGTGGGTGGGCCGCGACGGCTGGCAATCGCCGATGGACGGGCGGGTGCGCCAGACGCTCGGGATGCCCGCCGATGCCGACGAGGACTGGGCCAACGAGCCGCTCCACCCTGATCTTTTCCCTGATCACCAATTGCAGGTGATGCTGCCGCTGCTCGACGGGTGGAAGGCCAAGTCGGGTCAGGAAAGTGCCGCTTTCATCCGCCAATGGCTGCCCTTGGACAAGGCTGCGCGGGCGAACATCGTCGCGGGCTTCCGCAAGACCTTGCTGAAGGCCGATGGCGAGCCACGGGCGATGCCGACGCCCGAGAAGGAAGACAAGGGGTTCAAGGACCGCCAGAACAAGATCGCCGCTGCCGTTCGCATGCACGGGGATCGTCTGGCTCTCATCGCAGCCGCCGGGATCATCACCTCGGCGCTCGAAGTGGGCCGCGCCTTTGCCCTTCGCTGGGAGGCAAGGAAGGCGCGCGAGGGCCTGCTCGATTTCCCCGATCTCATCCGCAAGGCCGCCGATCTGCTCGGCACATCCGTCGCGGCTGACTGGATCCGCTACAAGCTCGATCGCCATTTCGATCACATCCTGATCGACGAGGCGCAGGACACCAACCAGCCGCAGTGGGACATCGTCGAGGCGCTGATTGACGACTTCTTCGCCGGCGAGGGCGCGCGCGGTGACCGCTTGCGCACGATCTTCACCGTGGGCGATTACAAGCAGGCGATATTCGGCTTTCAGGGCACCAGCCCGGAAAATTTCGCCCGCTCCAAGGAGCGCGTCCACGCCCGGATCGAAGCGGCGCGGCGCGGCATCCGTTCCGCGCGCAACAATCTGCGCGAGCCGGGCTGGGAAGATCTCGATCTCGGCGAGAGCTTCCGCACCGCCGATATCGTGCTCGCCTTCGTCAACCGGATGATCGGCGACCTCGGCTTTCCCGCCTTCGGGCTCGACAAGGCGCCGCCCGAGCACAAGGGCGATGTCCGTCCCGGCCTTGTCACTCTGTGGCCGCCGGCGGTGCCCGATAAGGAGCAACGCGAGGCCGAGGCCGAAGCTGAGGCCGAACAGGAGAGCAACGAGGGCGACAACAACACCGATGACAGCGCAGGCGGGCAGGGCTGGCTGCCCAAGCACGACACGGTGCTCGCCGGACATATCGCCGATCAGGTGCACCGCTGGGTCAGTCTTGAGGAGCCCTTCGTCCTCGAAAAGGGCACCCGTCGCCACGCGCAGGCGGGCGACATCATGGTGCTGGTGCGCCAACGCAAGGAACTCGCCAAGCAGATCGTCGCCAAGCTGCACGCAAAGGGCGTGCCGGTGGCAGGGGTGGACCGGCTGCGGCTGGGCGCGCCGCTGGCGGTGAAGGATGTGCTGGCAGCGCTGCGCTTTGCCGCCCAGCCGCGCGATGACCTGAGCCTTGCCAACCTGCTCGCTTGCCCGCTGATGGGGTGGACGCAGGAGGATATCCTCACCCATGTGCCGCGCGATTACGATGTCCGGCTGTGGGATCACTTGCGCCGCGAGGATGCACCCGCCTTTGCCGCTGCCGCCGCCGAGCGGCTCAGGGAATTGCTGCGCCGCGCCGATTTCCAGACCCCGCAGGCGTTGATCGCATGGCTGCTCACCGGCCCGTGGCAGGGCCGCGCAAGTCTGGTCGAACGGCTTGGCGCCGAGGCCAATGACCCGCTCGACGAATTGCTCAACGCCGCCTTCGCCTATGAGGCCGAGCATTGGCCCAGCCTTGCGGGCTTTTTGACGTGGTTCGATGCCGGGACGGGCGATCTGAAACGTGATCCCGATAGCGCCAGCGGGCAGGTGCGGGTGATGACGGTGCACGGCTCCAAGGGCTTGCAGGCGCCTATCGTGATCCTCGCCGATGCCACCGGCGCTCCGGGCGATGCGGGCGATCTGGCGCTTGAGGACAACGCGCCCGGCCAGCAGCGCGAGCACCCGCGCTTCGTCCCGCTCCCCCCGCTCGGCAAGACCGAGAAGAAGGGCGCGATTGCCGAGGCCGAGGAAGCGGCCAAGGCAGCGCAGATGGAGGAGCACTGGCGGCTGCTCTATGTCGCGCTCACCCGCGCCGAGGAGGCGCTGTTCATCGGCGGATCGCTCAACAAGAACGAGGCGAAGAAAGGCGAGCCGCACCCGGACAGTTGGTACGCGCGGCTCGCGCCGCTGTTCGAGGGCGAGGAGCTTGCCGATCCGGTCTGGACGTGGCGAAAGGAATGGGGCGAGCGCGCCGCGCCGCTTGAGACCTCGGCTCAGGTCGAGGCGCGGGCCGATGCGCAGCCGGAACTGCCGCAATGGGCGGTGACACCGATCGGGGCCGAACCGCGCCCGCCGCGCCCGCTTGCGCCTTCATCGGTGGGCGAGGAGGCGGGTGCCGAGCCGCCGCTTCCGCCCGAGGCCGCGCGCCATGCCGCAAGGCGCGGGAGCCTGATCCACGCCCTGCTGGAACGCCTGCCCGATGTGCCGACCGAGACCCGCGTCGAAGCAGCCCGCCGCTGGCTGGAACGCCAGGCGAGCGATCTGCCTTCGGAGCTGCGCGAGGAGATGCTCGCCAGCGTTCTGGCGGTGCTGGATTATCCGGGCTTTGCGGCGATATTCTCCGATGCCGCGCTAGCCGAAGTGCCGCTGGCCGCGACAATCGAAGGCGTGGTGGTGGCGGGCACGGCAGACCGCCTGCTGATCGAGGAGGCGCGCGTCACCGTGGTCGATTTCAAGACCACCCGCCGTCCGCCCGCGAGTGCCGCAGAGATTCCGCTCGCCACGCTGCGCCAGATGGCGGCCTATGCCGCAGCGCTCGAAGCGATCTATCCCGGGCGCGATGTGCGTGCGGGCGTGCTCTATACCCATGCCCCGGTGCTGTTCGATCTGTCGCCGGAAACCCTCGCGGCGCACAAGAACGCATTGCAGGCCGCGCAGCAATCCTATTCGCTGCCCGATATTGAGTGAAGAACGCGAAGCCCTAGATTGCATTCCTGTGACCGGCAGTCCTATGCTGCCGCCCAAAGGAGATTTGAGACATGGCCACCATCAATGTCACCGACGCCAGCTTTCAGGCCGATGTGCTGGGCAGCGACACCCCCGTTCTGGTCGATTTCTGGGCCGACTGGTGCGGGCCGTGCAAGATGATCGCTCCGGCGCTGGAAGAAATCAGCGACGAGCTGGCTGGCAAGCTCACCATCGCCAAGGTCGATATCATGGAGAACACCGATATCGCCGCGCAGATGGGCGTGCAGTCGATCCCGCTGATGGTGCTGTTCAAGAACGGCGAAGCGGTCGCGCGCAAGGTCGGCGCTGCGCCCAAGGGCCAGTTGAAGGCGTGGATCGAAAGCGAGCTTTGATGGCGGCGTCGTCCCGGGTTTGATCCGGGACCGCTTGCTCTCAGGCCAGCACCCGGCCGACGAATTCGTCCCAGATCGCGGGGCTTGATGCGCCGACGAGGCCGGGGGCGTCGTGCTGGTCCACCCGATATTCGCTGCCATCAAGCCGCGCGGCCTTGCCGCCGGCTTCGTTGAGCCACAGCACGCCTGCCGCGTGATCCCAGGCGAGCGTGCGCTTGAAGCTGGAGACGTCGTTTTCGCCCAGCGCAAGCCGCGGATATTGCTCGGCGGCGCAGCGCGGAATATCGACCAGCGTGTAATGCGGGGCGAGCTTGGCATCGACCATCGCCGATTGTTCTGGGGTGAGGAAGATGCGGCTGACCGCGGTGACGGGCCGCTCGGCCCCTGTGGAGCGCGCCGTGATCCGCTCGCCGTTGACGAAAGCGCCATCGCCAAGGCGCGCATGACAGAACCGGTCGCGCACCGGATCATAGATCCACCCTGCGACCGCGCGGCCAGCATCGGCCAGCGCGATGATGATGCCAAAGGGCTCCTTGCCCTCCGCAAAGTTCGCCGTGCCGTCGAGCGGATCGATGATCCAGCATTGGCCCGAAAGGTGATCGAGCACGCTCTTGTCGGCATGGACCGCTTCCTCGCCGACCACGGCAACCCCGGGGGCGAGCTTGGTCAGGGCTTCGGTGAGGAAAGCCTCGACCTCGCGGTCGACAATGGTGACGGGATCATCCGCGCCTTTCATCTCGACTTCGTGAGCAGCGAGCTGGCGGAAGCGCGGCAGCATCGAGCGTTGCGCTGCAAAGCGCATCAGATCGCGGATTTCATCATCGAGGGCGCTCATGAGCGGTAATCCGCATTGATCGCAATGTAGCCATGCGTGAGATCGCAGGTCCACACACTCGCACGACCATCCCCGAGGCCGAGATCGACCGCAATATCGATTTCCTCGCCCTTGAGATGCGCGGCCACCGGCGCCTCGTCGTAGCCTTCGACCGGAACCCCGTTCTTCGCCGTCCAGATGCCGCCGAAAGCGATCGAGAGCCGGTCGCGGTCCGCCGGTTCGCCCGCCTTGCCAACCGCCATGACCACGCGGCCCCAGTTCGCATCC
Organism: uncultured Alphaproteobacteria bacterium; assembly: GCA_903934325.1. GTDB lineage: Bacteria > Pseudomonadota > Alphaproteobacteria > Sphingomonadales > Sphingomonadaceae > Erythrobacter. Next base: position 103,911 of record CAIZNH010000008.1, read on the forward strand.
TCGCCTGCGATGGCGGTCTTGACCAGCGGAGAGTTGGCGATGGCAAGGCCGATCACACGCGCACTGGCATCGCTCGCCGCGCCGCTCACGCGGATCGTGATGAACTTTTGCGCGCCCTCGCCGTCCCGCACAACCAGATGCGCAAGGTTGCGGCACACATCGGACAGGGCTGCGGCAAAGGCATCCGCGCCCGGGCTGTCCCAGCCCTCGATCCGCGCATTGCCCGCCTTGGCGGTCGCGAAGACCATCACCGTGTCGCTGGTCGAGGTGTCGCCGTCGACCGTGATGCAGGAAAAGGTCGCCGCATTGGCGCGTTCGAGCGCTTCCTGGAGGAAGGCCGGCGCGACGTTGGCATCGGTGAAGATGTAGCCGAGCATGGTCGCCATGTCGGGGGCGATCATGCCCGATCCTTTGATGATCCCGGCCAGTTCGACGCGGGTTTCGCCCACCATCGCGCTCGCGCCCGCGCCCTTGGCGAAGGTGTCGGTGGTGCCGATCGCGTTCGCCGCATCCTCCCACCCGCAAGGCTCGGCCACCAGCGCGGCTTCGATCCCGGCGCGGGCCTTGTCCTTGGGCAGCGGCACACCGATCACGCCGGTGGAGGACACGAACACGTGGTCCTGCGGGCAGCCCAGAGCTTCAGACACCTGCGCGCGGATCGCGTCCACCGCCTCGCGCCCGCGATAGCCGGTAAAGGCGTTGGAATTGCCCGCATTGACGATCAGCGCCCGCGCATGGCCCTGCTTCACATCGGCCCGGCCCAGTTCGACTTCGGACGAGGCGCAGGCGCTCTTGGTGAAGACACCCGCGACACTGGTGCCCTCGGCCAGTTCGGCAAAGGTCAGATCGGCGCGGTCCCACGCCTTGTAGCACGCGCGGGCGACACGCAGGGTCACCCCGGCAATTGCGGGCATTTGCGGAAAAGGACGGGCGAGGGGCGAGGTATCGATCTGCATGATTTGCGCCTCTAGGCGGGCAGGCCCGTGCAGTAAATCAGCAAAGCTGGTGGACGAAGCGGCTGCGATTCCCTATCTGCCTGTCCGATGACCCGGCACTTCTTCGCCCTTCTGGCCTTGCTCACCGGCCTTGCTGCGCTCGGCAGCCCGGCGCACGCGTCGCTGGCCGAGGCGCTGGCGTGCTCGTCGAGCATTGCTGCGGCCGCCGGGGACGAGGTTGCGGGGAGCGAGAGCGTTGCGGTGCAACCCGTGCCGGCTTCGCTGCGCGCAACCCGCGCTCTGGCCGCGCCTGAGGCGCGCCCTGCTGCGCCGCAAGCGCTGCGTCTTCCGGTCTTGATGGGGATCGAGCGCGCCTACGAATAGGCCCGCGTTTTCGATCACATATCCCGATTCTGACGGCGCCGCGCATGATCGCGGAGCCGTAACCCCCGCAAGCATTCAGGCCCTCGGCAAGCGTCTTTCGCGCCAGGGGCACAAGCGTTCAAAGGCTCGATTTTTCTATGCTCAACACCATCATCAAGACGGTCTTCGGTTCCTCGAATGATCGCTACGTCAAGCAGCTGCGCAAGATCGTCGCGCAGATCAATGCGCTCGAACCGCAAATCCAGGCGCTCTCGGACGAGGATCTCAAGGGCCAGACTGCCAAGCTGCGCGACCTGATCGAAGGCGGCTCCAAGCTCGACGACATCCTGCCCGAAGCCTTCGCCACCGTGCGCGAAGCCTCGGTGCGCGTGTTCGGGATGCGCCATTTTGATGTGCAGCTGATCGGCGGTCTGGTGCTCCACCGCGGCGAAATCGCCGAAATGCGCACCGGCGAGGGCAAGACCCTGATGGCGACGCTGGCGGTCTATCTCAATGCGATCGAGGGTAAGGGCGTCCACGTCGTCACCGTCAATGATTACCTCGCCCGGCGCGACGCGGCCGAGATGGGGCGCCTCTACAACTGGCTCGGGCTCAGCGTTGGCGTGATTGTTCCCGGGATGCAGGAGGAGGACAAGCGCGAGGCCTATCACTCTGACATCACCTACGGCACGAACAACGAGTTCGGCTTCGATTACCTGCGCGACAACATGAAGCACGAGCGCGGGCAGATGGTGCAGCGTCCCTTCAACTTCGCGATTGTCGATGAAGTGGACTCGATCCTGATCGACGAGGCGCGCACCCCGCTGATCATTTCCGGCCCGACCGAGGACAAGTCCGAGCTTTACGTGGCGCTCGATGCCGTGGCGCGCGAATTGCCGCTCGAATGGCTCGATATCGACGAGAAGGTGCGCCGCGTCCAGCTGACCGAGGACGGGCTTGAGGAAGTCGAGAAGATTCTGGCTGAAAAGGGCCTGCTTGCCACCAGCAACCTCTACGACGTCGAGAACACTCAGGTCGTCCATCACCTCGATCAGGCACTGGTCGCCAATTTCGCCCGCAAGCGCGACACCGACTACATCGTCAAGGACGGCAAGATCATCATCATCGATGAATTCACCGGCCGCATGATGGATGGCCGCCGCTGGTCGAACGGGCTTCACCAGGCGGTTGAAGCCAAGGAGGGCGTGAAGATCGAGCCCGAGAACCAGACCATGGCCTCGATCACCTTCCAGAACTATTTCCGCATGTATCCCAAGCTGTCCGGCATGACCGGCACGGCCGCCACCGAAGCGCCGGAATTCTGGGACATCTACAAGGTCGGCGTGGTCGAAATCCCGACAAACCTTCCGGTCGCCCGCATCGACGAGGAAGACGAGTTCTACAAGAACACCGCCGACAAGTTCGGCGCGATTGCCAAGGCGATCAAGGAAAAGCAGGAAATCGGACAGCCGGTGCTGGTCGGCACAGTGTCGATCGAGAAGTCCGAACTGCTGAGCGATTATCTCGACAAGGAAGGGGTCAGGCACTCGGTTCTCAACGCCCGCTTCCACGAGCAGGAAGCCCATATCGTGGCGCAGGCCGGGCGGTTCGGCGCGGTGACCATCGCCACCAACATGGCCGGGCGCGGCACCGACATCCAGCTCGGCGGCAATGTCGAATTCCGTATCGCCGATGAACTGCGCGATCTGCCCGAAGGCCCGGAACGCGACGCCGCGGTCGCTGCCATCCGCGCCGAAGTGGCCGAGGAAAAGGAGCGCGTGAAGGCTGCCGGCGGTCTGTTCGTGCTCGGCACCGAGCGCCACGAATCGCGCCGCATCGACAACCAGCTGCGCGGCCGTTCGGGTCGTCAGGGTGACCCGGGCCTGTCGCGCTTCTACCTGTGCCTTGAAGACGATCTGCTGCGCATCTTCGGCCCCGACACGCTGTTCTCCAAGATGATGAAGTCAAACCTCGCAGACGGCGAGGCGATCGGCTCCAAATGGCTGTCGAAGGCGATCGAGACCGCGCAAAAGAAGGTCGAGGCGCGCAACTACGACATGCGCAAGCAGGTGGTGCAATACGACGACGTGATGAACGACCAGCGCAAGGTGGTCTACGAACAGCGCGCCGAGATCATGGATAGCGAGGCCGTGGACGATGTCGTGATCGACATGCGCCACGATACGATCAACACCATGGTCGGCACTGCCTGCCCGCCGGGCTCCTATCCCGAACAATGGGATGTCGCCGGGCTCAAGGCCAAGATCGAGGAGACCTTCGGCTTTGAGCCGCCGCTCGACGACTGGCTCGCTGAAGAGGAGGTCGAACCCGAACTGCTCGAAGAGCGGCTGCGCGAGCTGACCGACACCATGTCCGAGACCAAGATCAGCGCGTCGGATCCGGCGATCTGGCGGATTGTCGAAAAGGACGTGCTGCTGCGCCAGCTCGATCACCACTGGAAGGAACACCTCGCCACGCTTGATGCGCTGCGGCAGGTGATCTGGATGCGCTCGATCGCGCAGAAGCAGCCGATCAACGAATACAAGCAGGAAGCCTTCGGCCTGTTCGAGACCATGCTCGACACCCTGCGCGAAGAGGTGACCAAGATCCTGTTCCGCGCGGAATTGCGCATCGAGCCGCCGCAGACCGAGAGCCTGCCCGAACTGCCCGATTTCCTCACCGGCCCGCTCGAACCCTTTGCCGGGATTGAAGACAACGCGCCGATGGTCCCGCAAACGTTCGGCGCTTTGGACAGCGCTGTGGCTGCGGCGACTGGCGGCGGCGACAACCCCTTCGCCAATCTCGACATCAGCCGCAATGCGCCGTGCCCCTGCGGCAGCGGCAACAAGTACAAGCATTGCCACGGCGCGGTGAGCTAGGTCCGGCGCATCCGGTCTTGGGATAGGGGCAGGGGCGATGATGATCGGAGCAGTGCCGGCGCTTCTGGCGCTCGCATTCCTTGTCACTGCGCTGCTCTATGCCAGTGTCGGCTTTGGCGGCGGGTCGACCTATTCCGCACTGCTCGCGCTCTCCGGGCTTGATTACCGGCTGCTGCCGCTGATCAGCCTTGCCTGCAATATCGTGGTGGTGAGCGGATCGAGCATCCGCTTCGCCCGCGCTGGCCTGACCCCGTGGGAAAAGGCGGGCGTGATCGTGATGCTGGGCGCGCCGCTCAGCTTTGTGGGCGGGCTCACGCCGATCAAGGAGGAGACCTTCCTTGCGCTGCTCGGCGCCAGTCTGGTGCTGACGAGCCTGACCATGCTGGTTCCGGTGCGCGAAAATGACGATGGTACACCCACAAAGGCGGCGCGCTGGATGCCGCTGGCGGCCGCGCCGCTGGGCTATTTCGCGGGGCTGGTGGGGATCGGCGGCGGGATCTTTCTCGCGCCCCTGCTGCATCTGTCGCGCTGGCACGAGGCGCGGGGAATCGCGGCGACGGCGAGCCTGTTTATTCTGGTGAACTCGCTGTTCGGCCTTGCTGGCCAGATGGTGAAGAATGGCCCCGGCCTGCTGGGCGCGGCGCTCGGCGCGGCCCTGCCGCTGCTGGTGGCGGTGGTGATTGGCGGCCAGATCGGCAGTCTGCTCGCCGCGCGCCTGCTGCCGCCCAAGTGGATCCGCTGGCTGACAGCGCTGCTGGTGCTGGTCGTGGGCGTACGCCTTCTGGCAGGCATTTAGGGACGAAACTGCTCGTCGCCGGGATTGTCTGCGTAGATTCCCCAAGTTGCCGCGCGCTGTCCCGGTCTGGGATAAAACACCTCGACACGGACAGGAGGATGCCGTGCGATGGTCTCGCATTACACTTGAACCGGTTTGTATTGACGCGCTGCGATGCGCGCCCGGTTCGCCGCGCTACACGATAGATCTGCCGCTGATCAGCGACGGCCGGATCGCGCTGCACGAACTCGCCGCCAACCGGGACCGCGCAGTGGTAGCGCGCGAATTGCCTGAAGGCGGTGTCATATCGGGCGCGCTCGAGGTGAAGGACAAGCAATGCATCTTCACTTGGGGTGAGGGCCTTGCCGATGCGCAGCCCCCCACGCGCCTTTACGGCACCAATTTCGGACTCGGCGTTACCGTTGCTCTGCGGCCCGGGGCAGTGACCGGCCCCCACTGAGTGGTCCGCTATGTTTGTTAGTGTAAAACCGGCTCTGGTGCCATGGCTGGCCGCAGGTGGAGCGAAGCGGAACCGGAGGGCAGCCATGGCGGCGTCGCCGCTTCCGGAGCTGGCGGCCGA
>CAIZNH010000009.1 GCA_903934325.1 uncultured Alphaproteobacteria bacterium
CGGCGACGCCGCCATGGCTGCCCTCCGGTTCCGCTTCGCTCCACCTGCGGCCAGCCATGGCACCAGAGCCGGTTTTACACTAACAAACATAGCGGACCACTCAGTGGGGGCCGGTCACCGCGACGGCGGGTCTGTCCGCTTGTGCGCAAACCTGCCGTATGCTGGAACTCAACGGAACGGCGGCTTTGTCCCATTTGCAGTCATTCTCGACTAGTCAACGTAGCCCGAAGTGCCAGCTCTTAGAGCCACACCCCTGTGTGTGCAAACCACCCCATCAAACGCGCACAATCCTATGCATAGAGGAAGCGTGGTTCCCATCTGACGGATATGGGGGGTACCCCCGGGGTAGGGGTGTTGCTGTTCAGAATTTCGATGGGGGGGTAGGTGAAGCGCGAGTTAGGCGCCATGCACTCGAACTGCTGGTGAGGTGGCCAGTTATTCCAGCCGTCATCATGACGGTGAAACCTATATGAAACCTATCCGCTGGCGCGCTTCTTGGTTTCGACTGAAAATGAAACTTAAATTGTTGAAAAATATGGTGCCGGCTACAGGATTCGAACCCGTGACCCCCTGATTACAAATCAGGTGCTCTACCAACTGAGCTAAGCCGGCTGACCGTGCAGCGCCCTAACTCCAATCCGGCCCGCCCTCAAGTAGCGAAGCGGTAGGGCGACTAAAACGCGCCGAAAGTCCAGCCTTCGGTTCGCGCAACATCGGCAGTGAGTCCGGGCGGGTACCATCGCCTTTCTTCCTTGTGCACCTTGCGCAGCCAAGCCGTGGTGAGCAGCGCATCGGTCGCGTGGTCCGTATACCTGCTGATCGGAGCATGCGGACGAGAGCCGAGTTCGTTCAGCACCGCATCAAGTGTTTCCGGATCGAAGATCTTGCTGCGCCCCTTTGGCATTCCCGCCTCGCGCGCCGCCAGCGAGGTGTAAATCTCGACGATGACAGGCCCGCTCGGCGGCATGGGGTCGAATGGCCAGACGGGAATCCGACCGCCCAGACGCGACAATACACGCATGCCCGTGAGGCTGGATTTCCCGACCTGCGCTGCGCCCACGAGGTTGAAGCAGCTGCTGGGAGCCAGGCCCATAGTCTTTTGCGCTTCCTCACAGACGCGAAGCCTACCGCGCCCCGGCTCGAACAGATCGCCACAAATCGTCTCGCGCCCGGCCTGATGGCGGAAGTGGCGTTGCATTTCGGCATGGCTGATGATGGAAGAGGCGGCGAGATGATCATCCATCTCGCACACACTGTCGACAATCTGCCAAAGTTCGCGCGCATCTTTGGGGCTATCGTCCCAGCCGGGAAAATAGGCGTTCCGATCGACGAATGGCAGGCCGGGAGACAGGTCGAGGCCAACCAGCATATTGGTGCCCGCATCGGCATGCCTGATCAGCCATTCGAGGATACCGGAGCGGCTCCAGCCTTCTTCAGGGGTAAGCAAGGAAGGGGCTGACAGGCCTTGATCGGCAAAAGCGACCGCAAGGCCCTTGGGTTTTGCGACCCGCTCGCCTGACCAGTCGATCACCACGAAAGAATCGAAATCACGCATCCCCTGTCCCCATGACCCCGTTCGTGCTGAGCTTGTCGAAGCATCGCACTTCTTCTTCTGCGCTGTAAACAAAGAAGAAGGGCCCTTCGACAAACTCAGGGCGAGCGCATGTTAGAGGCGTGACAGTTACTGCCGTCCGGCTCGCAGCTTGTCCCAATAATCGAGACGCTTCTTCACCTCGCGCTCGAAGCCGCGTTCGACGGGGGTGTAGAAGGTCTCCGCCGCCATGCCTTCGGGCCAGTAATTGTCACCCGAAAAGCCCTCGGCCGCTTCATGATCATAGGTGTAGCCCGCGCCGTAGCCGATATCCTTCATCAGCTTGGTCGGCGCGTTCAGGATGTTGGCGGGCGGGGCGAGGCTGCCGGTGTCTTTCGCCGCCTTCCACGCCGCCTTCTGCGCCATGTAGGCGGCGTTGGATTTGGGGGCGGTGGCGAGGTAGAGGCAGGCCTGCACCAGCGCCAGCTCGCCCTCTGGCGAACCGAGGAAGCGGTAGGCCTCCATCGCTGCCATGCATTGCGGCAGGGCCTGCGGATCGGCCATGCCGATGTCCTCCACCGCCATGCGCACCAGCCGCCGGGCGAGGAACAGCGGGTCTTCCCCCGCCACGAGCATCCGCGCCAGCCAGTAAAGCGCGGCCTGCGGATCAGAACCGCGGACGGATTTATGGAGGGCGCTGATGAGGTTGTAATGCCCGTCGCGGTCCTTGTCGTACACGGCGACACGGCGCTGCAGGAACTGGCCGAGCGCGGCGGGATCAAGCGGCTCTGACAGTCCGGCGGCGTAGAGCGTTTCGGCCTGGCCGAGCAGGAATCGCCCGTCGCCATCGGCCCTTGCGACCAGTGCGTTGCGGGCTTCGGGGGTGAGGGGAAGGGGGCCTTCGAGCGCCTCGGCGCGATCGAGCAGGGCGGCCAGCGCTGTATCGTCCAGCCGGTTCAGCACCAGCACCTGCGCGCGGCTAAGCAGCGCGGCGTTCAGGGCAAAGCTCGGGTTCTCGGTGGTCGCGCCCACCAGCGTCACCACGCCGCGCTCGACAAAGGGAAGGAAACCATCCTGCTGTGCGCGATTGAAACGGTGGATCTCGTCCACGAACAATAGCGTCTTGCGGCCCGCCGCGGCCATCTTCTCCGCTTCGGCAAAGGCCTGCTTCAGGTCCGCCACGCCCGAGAACACCGCGCTGATCGCGGCATAGCGCATGCCCACGGCATCGGCGAGCAGACGGGCGATGCTGGTCTTGCCGGTGCCCGGCGGCCCCCACAGGATCATGCTGGACAGCCGGCCCGCCGCCACCATCCGCCCGATCGCGCCCTCGGGGCCGGTGAGGTGCTCCTGTCCGATCACTTCGGCAAGGCTCGCCGGACGCAGCCGGTCAGCCAGCGGCGCGTCGGCCGCAGGCGCGTCTGATGCACGCGGGGATGCGTCTTGTCCGAAAAGATCAGTCATTCGTCGGCTGTGATAGGCTCTCGGGCGGAAAAGGAAAACGCCTCGCGGTGCGCCTCTTGATAAGATAGGTCTAAGATATATCTTGGATGTATCGAAGATGCATGGAGGATAGCATGACCTGGAACAAGTACGGGCGTGGCGGCGGCTGGGAAAAGCTCGCCGAGGCAATGGCGACGATGGCGATGAACGGAAACGTCAATTTCGGCGGGCCGGGCTTCAAGATGCGCGCGCGCTTTGACGAGGATTTCCCGCGTGAAGCCGATGGCGAGGGCGAAGAACGCGGTCCCGGTCGACGTGGTCGGCGCGGGCGGATGTTCGGTCAGGGCGAGCTGCGCCTCGCGCTGCTGGCGCTGATCGCCGAAAACCCGTCGCACGGCTATGAACTGATCAAGGCGATCGAGGAAATGACTGGCGGCGACTATGCCCCGAGCCCGGGCGCGGTCTACCCGACGCTCCAGCTGCTCGAGGATGAAGGCTCGATCGAGGAAGCCGAGGCCGAAGGCGCGAAGAAGCCCTTTGCCGCCACCGCGCAGGGCCTTGAGGAGCTCGAGGATCGCAAGGACGAGGTCAAGGCACTGCTCCGCCGCCTCGGCCGTCACGGCGAACGCACCACCACGGTCCGCTCGCATGACGTGTTCCGCGCCATGGGTAACCTCGGCTCCGTGCTCAAGAACCGCGCGCGGGCGGGCAAGCTCGACGAGAACACCATCAAGGAAATCGTCGACATGATCGACGAGATGGCCAAGCGCATCGAGCGGCTCTGAACCGCCGCCGATTGCCGCAAGGCCGTTTGAGGCGTAGTCTCTCCCCGTCCGGGTCGCAGCGGATGGGGAGAGACGCCTGTGAACAGCAATCTGAACCGGCGCGCGAAAGCGCCGTGGCACCTCTGGCTGGTCGGCATTGCGACGCTGCTGTTCAACGCCATGGGCGTGTTCAGCTACACCATGACCAAACTGGGCAAGCTGGCTGATCTCGGCATGACCCCCGAACAGATCGCCTTCATGGAATCTTATCCTGCATGGGCGAGCGCCTTGTGGGCGCTGGGTGTGTGGGGCGCTTTTGCCGGATCCGTGCTCCTGCTGCTGCGTATGCGCTGGGCGGTTCCGGCTATGCTGGTCGCGCTGCTCGGCCTGATCGGGACGACGGCCTACAATTACGGCATGGCCGATGTGCCGGCGAGCATGCAAGCCCCTGCGCTCGACGTCGCGATCTGGGTGGTGACGCTGTTCCTGCTGTATTATTCGCGCAGGATGGTGAAGGCTGGCGCGCTGAAATAGCCGTTCCGGCTCCTAGGCGGCGCGCAGCCTGCGCCGTTCCTCTACCAGCCGGACATAGATGTCCGCCACCACTGCGTTGATCGCTTCCCAGCTGTATTCGCAAGCGCGGGTCTCGCCCGCGGCGCCATGCGCGGCGCGCAGGGCCGGATCCATGCAATAGGGGGCGAGCGCTTCGGCAAAGGCGTTTGCATCGGCCTGCTTGTTGGTCGGCACCACCAGCCGGCCTGTCACGCCGTCGGTTACCAGACTGGCGCTGCCCGTTGCGCCGGCGGCCACCACCGGCAGCCCGCTGGCCATGGCTTCGAGCGTGACATTGCCGAAGGTCTCGGTGACCGAAGGGTTGAAGAAGATGTCGCCACTGGCGAGCGCCTGTCCCAGCGCATCACCGGTCTTGAAGCCGGCAAAGATGCCTTCGGGAAGGTTCGCTTCGAACCACCCGCGTGCCGGGCCGTCGCCGATCACCAGCACCTTGTGCGCCACGCCGCGCGCGCGCAGCCGGACGATGGTTTCGGCAAAGACGTCGAGCCCCTTTTCCATCACCAGACGGCCGAGGAAGACGATTGCCACGTCCGTCTCGGCAAGGCCGATCGCGTAGCGCCATTCCGGATCGCGGCGGGCGGAGGAGAAGATCGTGCGATCCACCCCGCGGGTCCACAGGCCGATATCCTGATGCATCTCCATCGCCAGTAGTTCGTCGATCATGCTCTGCGACGGCGCGACCAGCGCGTCACAGCGGTTATAGAACCGCTTGAGCAGCTTGATCACCAGCGGCTCGAGGAAGGCCATGTTGTAGTAGCGCGGATAGGTCTCGAACCGGGTGTGGACGCTGGCGAGCACCGGAATATCGTGCTGTTGCGCCCATTTGAGCGCGGCATTGCCCGAAGGATCGGGCGAGGAGACGTGGATGATGTCGGGGCGGAAGGCCTCAAGATCGCGCTTCACATCTGCGCCCAGCCCGGTCGGCAGGCGATATTCGCCGCGCCCCTTAACCGGCATCGGCACATTGGGCAGGCCGACCAGTTCGCCGGTCGGCGGAAAATCGGGATTGGCGACCTTGGGGGAATAGACGCGCACCTTCGCGCCCTTGGCCAGCACCGAGCCGACGAGCCGGTTGAGGGCCTGATTGGCCCCGTCGCGGGTGTAATTGTAGTTGCCGCTGAACAGGGCAATGCGGAGGTCGGAAATGGTCATGGAGCGGCCCGTTTAGGCGAGGTCTGCGAATATTGCGAGAGGGAGCATTGGGGTGGCCCCGGCAATTCGCACGGCTACGGGGTTTATTCGATTGACTCCGCGCCCCGCCCCACTAGAGCGGCCAGCGGGCCACGCGGTCCCAACGCCGCGCGAGCTCTCTGCAAGGAGAGAATACATGACTGAGTATGCACGCGGGCTCGCACACGAGCCGACGCTTAAGCCTGAGCGCCCCTTCTTTTCGTCGGGCCCCACGGCAAAATTCCCCGGCTGGTCGCTGGACAAGCTCAAAACCGAATCGCTTGGACGCTCGCACCGCTCCGCGCTGGGCAAGGCGCGTCTGAAGTACGCGATCGACCTCAGCCGCGAACTGCTCGGCATCCCCGATGACTATCTGATCGGCATCATGCCTGCCTCGGACACCGGCGCGATCGAAGCCGCCATGTGGTCGATGCTCGATCCCGCGCGCCCGGTGACGGTCGCGGCGTGGGAAAGCTTTGGCAATATCTGGATCCAGGACGCGGTGAAGCAGTTGAAGCTGCCCAATCTGCAGGTGCTGACGGCCGATTATGGCGAGATCCCCGATCTCACCACCATCCCGCAGCGCAATGACGTTGTCTTCACCTGGAACGGCACCACCTCGGGCGCGATGATTCCCAATGCCGACTGGCTCGAACCGGGCCGCGAGGGGATTACCATCAACGACGCCACCAGCGCGATCTTCGCGCAGGAGATGGACTGGTCGAAGCTCGATGCCACCACCTATTCGTGGCAGAAGGTGATGGGCTCGGAAGCCCAGCACGGCATGCTGATCCTCAGCCCCAAGGCGGTCGCGCGGATCGAAAGCTATGATCCGGCCTGGCCGCTGCCCAAGCTGTTCCGCATGAAGAAGGGCAACAAGATCAACGCCGGCATTTTTGCGGGCGAGACGATCAACACCCCCTCGATGCTGGCGACCGAAGATTACATCGCGGCGCTGGAATGGGCCAAGGCGATCGGCGGGCGCAAGGCGCTGGTCGAACGCGCCAATGCCAATGCCAAGATCGTCAAGGACTGGATCGAGTCCACCCCGTGGCTGCGCAACATGGTGCCCAATCCGGCCCAGCAGACCAATACCGGCGTGTGCATGATGTTCCAGGGCGAGTGGTACGAAAGCCTCTCGGACGAGGACAAGGCCGGCGTTCCCAAGAAGATCGTCAAGCTGCTCGAAGAGCGCAATGTCGGCTATGACTTCAACGGCTACCGCGATGCGCCGCCGTCCTTGCGCATCTGGTGCGGCTCGACTGTCGAGCAGGAGGACCTGAAGCGCCTGCTGCCGTGGATCGAGTGGGCCTACGAGAAGGTCAAGAACGGCTGAGGCCGTCCAATTCGCGTCGCCCCGGCCTTGGCGCCGGGGCCGCTCTCCCCTGTTCCCAATGCGCGTGTCGCGCGCGATCCCGGGTCGAGCCCGGGATGACGAGTGGAAGGTATTCAAAATGACCAAGCCCAGAGTTCTGATTTCCGACAAGATGGACCCCAATGCCGCCCGCATCTTCGAAGAGCGCGGCTGCGACGTCGATGTCATCACCGGCGAAACCCCTGAACAGCTGATCGCCCGCATCGGCGATTATGATGGCCTCGCGATCCGTTCCTCGACCAAGGTGACCAAGGCGGTACTCGATGCCGCCACCAACCTGAAGGTGATCGGCCGCGCCGGCATCGGCGTCGACAATGTCGACATTCCCTACGCCTCGTCGAAGGGCGTGGTGGTGATGAACACCCCGTTCGGCAACTCGATCACCACTGCCGAACACGCCATCGCGCTGATGTTCGCGCTGGCCCGCCAGATCCCCGAAGCCAATGCCCAGACCCAGGCCGGCCTGTGGCCCAAGAGCGGCTTCATGGGCGTGGAAGTCACCGGCAAGACCCTCGGCCTCGTCGGCGCGGGCAATATCGGTTCGATCGTCGCCAGCCGTGCGCTCGGCCTGCGCATGAAGGTGATCGCCTATGATCCCTTCCTCACCGAAGAGCGCGCGGTCGAGATGGGCGTGGAGAAGGTCGATCTCGACACGCTGCTGACGCGCGCCGATTTCGTCACGCTGCACACGCCGCTGACCGAAGACACCCGCAACATCCTCAGCCGCGAGCGGCTGGAGAATGCCAAGAAGGGCATTCGCATCATCAACTGCGCGCGCGGCGGGCTGATCGACGAAGCGGCGCTGAAGGACTGCCTCGAAAGCGGACAGGTGGCAGGCGCGGCGCTCGACGTGTTCGAGACCGAGCCGCCGGCGGCCGATCATCCGCTGTTCGGTGCGCCCAACTTCATCTGCACCCCGCACCTTGGCGCCTCGACCAACGAAGCGCAGGTCAATGTCGCGCTGCAGGTTGCCGAGCAGCTGGCTGACTACCTCGTCAACGGCGGTGTCACCAACGCGCTCAACGTGCCCAGCCTCTCGGCCGAGGAAGCCCCGAAGCTGAAGCCCTACATGGCGCTCGCCGAGAAGCTCGGCAGCCTTGTGGGCCAGCTCGCGCATGGCAACCTCACCCACATCAGCATCGAACGCGAGGGCGCGGCCGCCGAACTCAACGGCAAGCCGATCACCGCCGCAGTCCTGGCCGGCTTCATGCGCCGCTATTCGGACAGCGTGAACATGGTCAACGCGCCGTTCCTCGCCAAGGAGCGCGGGCTTGACGTGAGCGAGATCCGGCACGAGCGCGAAGGCGCCTTCAACACGCTGGTGCGGGTGACGGTGCAGACCTCGGCCGGCGCACGTTCGGTGGCGGGCACGCTGTTCGGCACGGAAGCGCCGCGTCTGGTCGAAATCTTCGGCATCGGGATCGAAGCCGAACTCGCCGGGCACATGCTCTACATCGTCAATGACGACAAGCCGGGCTTCATCGGCCGCATCGGCACGCTGCTGGGCAATCACGGCATCAACATCGGCACCTTCAACCTCGGCCGCCGCGCCGCGGGCGGGGAAGCGGTGCTGCTGCTGAGCCTTGACGATGCGCTGACCCCGGAAGTCGTCGCCGAGGCCGAGAAGGTCGAAGGCGTCAAGACGGTGACCGCGCTGACGTTTTGATCGAGATGGCGTCGCCCCGGGCTTGACCCGGGGCCGCTGTCCGGTCAGTCGGGTGCCTGACGATAGCGATCCTGGGTCAAGCCCGGGATGACGAACGAGCAATATGACCCAGCCCAACGATCTCCTTCCCGAAGGCCTTGAAGACCGCCTGCCGCTTGAAGCAGCGCGGATCACGGCTGCGATGCGCGCCTGCCTCGCGGTGCTGGAATCGCATGGCTATGACCGGGTGCGCCCGCCGCTGCTCGAATTCGAAGCCTCGCTGGCGGGGCGCATGGCGGGGGTTGCTGGCGGCGAGGGGCGGGCAATGTTCCGCTTCGTCGATCCGGCATCCTTGCGCACGCTCGCGCTGCGCAGCGACATGACCCCGCAGGTTGGCCGGATTGCCGCCACCAGCCTGCGCAATGCACCGCGCCCGCTGCGGCTTGCCTATTCTGGCGACACCGTGGTGATCAAGGCCAGCCAGCTCGATCCCGCGCGCGAGCGGCTGCAACTGGGCGCGGAGCTGATCGGCGCAGACACAGTCGCTGCGGCAAGCGAGGCGGTGATGCTCGCCATCGAGGCGCTGAAGGCGGCTGGCCTCACCGGCATATCGGTCGATTTCACGCTGCCCGATCTGGTCGACACGCTGGCAGAGAAGGCCTTCCCTCTGGCGTCCGAACAGATCGAGGCGGTGCGGCGCGAGCTCGATACCAAGGATGCCGGTGGCCTTCGCAGCGCGGGCGGGGCGGCATATCTGCCGCTGCTCTATGCCACAGGCCCCTTCGACAAGGCGCTTGCCGCGCTGCGGGATGTCGACGCGGGTGGGGCGCTGAAGTCGCGGCTCGACGGGCTGGAAGCAATTGCGACCAGCATCGGGGATGCGGCGCGCATCACGCTCGATCCGACCGAGCGGCATGGCTTCGAATACCAGTCGTGGTTCGGCTTCACCCTCTATGCCGAGGGCCTGCGCCGTGCGGCAGGGCGGGGCGGCACCTACCGCATCGCCGGGACCGATGAGCCGGCAACCGGCTTCACGCTCTACCTTGATCGCTTGGCCGATGTGGCACCGCAGCCCGAAGCCGCACCGCTGGTGTGGCTGCCCTTGGGCTATGACCGGGCCGCTGCAACGGCCTTGCGCGCGAGCGGCGCGCGCACGCTTGCGCAACTGGCCGAGGGCGAGGATCCGGTGGCGCTGGGCTGCACGCATATCCTCGAGGGCGATGCGCTGGTTGAGCTGGCACCGCGCGCATGACCGACCGCGTCAAGCCGATCACCCTGCCGAATGATCCGCTCGCGCCCTATTTGATCGCGCCCGCGTGGCAGGTGGGGGAGCTTTTGTTCCTGTCCGGGCAAGCCAGCATCGGCAAAGACGGCAGCATTGTCGGCGTAGGCGACATCGACGCGCAGATCGCCCAGACCTTCGCCAATATCGAGACTGTGCTGGCCGCAGCGGGCAGTGATCTTTCGCGCGTGGTGAAGGTGACGATCTACCTCACCGACATGGGCAACTTCCCGAAGATTCTCGAGGCCCGGGAGCGGTATTTCACCCCGCCATACCCTGCGGATACCACGGTCGAGGTAAAGGGCCTCGCACTGCCGGAACTGATGGTCGAAATCGACGTGATCGCGACAGCTGCTGTCGGGGGCTAACCGAACACCTTTTTCAGGAAGGCGTCGACCGCGTCTGTCTGCGCCTTTCCGGCATCGGTGCCCAGATCGCGGTTCATGCGTCCGTGATCCGTGCCGGTGATGGCGACCGCGCTCGCATCCGCACCGGCCTTGGCGAGCGCACGGGTCAGCGCCTCGGACTGCATCTTCGAGCCGGGACGTTCCGCGACATAGAGTGCCAGCCAATGGGGCGCGTCCTTGCCGCCGACATGGGTGATCGGCGAGAGGGCTTTCTGCCGCGCCGGATCAGTGCCGAACACGTCCTTGTAGAGCGTCGGCAGCTCCATCGTCGGCGTGGCGGCGGCGGTGACGACATCATAGCCTGCCCCGTCCAGCAGCACGACGCCCTTGATCGCCGCGAAGGCTTCATCGCCGGCATATTGCGGATCGGTGGCGACCAGCGCGGCGAGATGCGCGCCTGCCGAATGCCCCATCAGCACAATTGTGTCGGGATCGAACCCGCCCGATTGCGCCTGCCCGCGCAGCGCCTTGATCGCGGCACCGATATCGGCGGCCTGCTGTTCCACCGGCGCGTCCGGCAGCAGCCGGTAACCTGCCGAGGCAAAAACATAGCCTGCGTCCTTGAAGTGCTGCGGCTTGGCCTGAACGAGGCCGCGATTGCCGATCTGCCAGCCGCCGCCGTGGATGAAGACCACCAGCGGTGCATCGCCCACCGCACTATCGGGGGTATAGACATCGACCTGCTGGCGCAGGTGATCGCCATAGACCACGGTGCTGCTGATCTTCGCGCTGGCATAGGCGCCTGCACCGGCACCCGCTCCGGCGCGCGCGCCCATGCCCGGGCCGCGCCTTGCGCCTGCACCTTCACCAGCACCGCGCTGGGCCTCCATCCGTTCGCGGATGCTGGCCGCGCAGCTTTCAGAAAGCTGGGTGTATTTCTCGCGCAGACAGTTGCGAAGCTCGCCGCGGTTCATCCCGCACAATCGCACGATTTCCTCGCGGCATTCGCGCGGCAGACGCTCGTCCCGGTTCCGCTGGGCAAGGATCGGGGTCGCCAGTACGGCGGCCGCGGAGAGGGCGAGCAGGGTGCGGGTGGCGGTGTTCATTATGCGTCCTCGCGTGATTGCATGACTGTGCTTCAACGCGCACAGCCCCGCAACCCTTCGCACAGCTTGCCACCATGCCCCCGAGCGCCTAGTGCGCCTGCGGTTTTGTCGCCACCGGATAAGGATTGAAATGGCCAACGTCACCGTGATCGGCGCCCAGTGGGGCGATGAGGGCAAGGGCAAGATCGTCGACTGGCTCGCCAGCCGCGCGGATGTGGTGGTGCGTTTCCAGGGCGGGCACAATGCCGGCCACACGCTGGTGATCGACGGCAAGACCTACAAGCTTTCGCTGCTGCCCTCGGGCATCGTTTCAGGCACGCTGTCGGTGATCGGCAATGGTGTGGTGCTGGATCCCTGGGCTTTGCGTGACGAGGTCGCCAAGGTGGAAGGGCAGGGGGTCTCGATCACCGACGAGAACCTCGCGATTGCGGATAACTGCCCGCTGATCCTGCCGCTTCACCGTGATCTCGATGGCTTGCGCGAAACCGCGGCGGGCAAGGGCAAGATCGGCACCACCGGGCGCGGCATCGGCCCCGCCTACGAGGACAAGGTTGGCCGCCGCGCGATCCGTGTGTGCGATCTGGCGCATCTCGACACATTGGAGCCCCAGCTCGATCGCCTCTGCGCGCATCACGATGCGCTGCGCGCAGGCTTCGGCCAACCACCAGTCGATCGCGCCGCCCTGCTCGAAGAACTGCGCGAAATCGCCCCCTTTGTGCTCAAGTTTGCCCAGCCGGTGTGGAAGCGCCTCAAGAAGGTCCGCCGTGCGGGCGCCAAGATCCTGTTCGAGGGCGCGCAGGGCGTACTGCTCGACGTCGATCACGGCACCTATCCCTTCGTCACCTCGTCCAACACGGTGAGCGGCACGGCGGCGTCGGGTTCCGGCCTCGGCCCCAATTCGACCGGCTTCGTGCTCGGCATCGTCAAGGCCTACACCACCCGCGTCGGCTCCGGCCCCTTTCCGACCGAACTCGAGGACGACATCGGCCAGCGCCTCGGCGAGCGCGGCCATGAATTTGGAACCGTCACTGGCCGCAAGCGCCGCGTCGGCTGGTTCGATGCGGTGCTGGTGCGCCAGTCCTGCGCGATTTCGGGTGTCACCGGCATCGCGCTCACCAAGATCGACGTGCTCGACGGGCTGGAGAAGGTCGCGATCTGCACCGGTTATCGGCTGCACGGGAAGGTCTATGACTACCTGCCCAGCCACGCCGCTGATCAGGCCGAATGCGAGCCGATCTACGAAGAGATGGAAGGCTGGAGCCAGAGCACTGCGGGCGCGCGCTCCTACGCCGATCTTCCGGCCAATGCGATCAAGTACATCCAGCGCATCCAGGAATTGATCGAATGTCCGGTGGCGCTGGTCTCGACCTCGCCCGAGCGTGACGACACGATCCTGATGCGCGATCCTTTCGTGGATTGATCGCAACGGGCAGGGCGCGTTATCCTCGGCGCTGATGAAGCGTCTTGCCGCCCTTGCTCTGCTGGCTCTTGCCGCCTGTGCCAATCCGCCGCCCAAGGTGGCCGAGGCACCCACCGCGCAACCGCCGCTGGCGCGCGATGTCCAGCGGATCGAACCGCGTCCGAGCTTTACCCATGTCGATTACCTGTTGGTCGACAAGTCCGAGCGGCTGATGATCGGCTATGCCGAAGGTCAGCCGGTCAAGGCGTGGCGGGACTTGCAGTTCGGTGATCAGCCGGTCGGCCACAAGCGCTTCGAGGGCGACGAGCGCACGCCCGAAGGCCGCTACGTAATCGAAGGCCGCAATCCCGGTAGCGCCTATCATCTGAGCCTGAAGGTTTCTTACCCTGCGCCTGCCGACCGCGCCTATGCCGCGCAATTTGGCCGCTCGCCGGGGGGCGATATCTTCCTCCATGGCCAGCCGAACGCGCTGCCAATCGGGCGGATGCCGGGCGACTGGACCGACGGCTGCATCGCCTTCTCCAACGCGGAAATCGAAGAGCTGTGGCGCATCGTACCGGACGGCACGGTGATCGAAATCCGGCCTTGATTTGCGGCGCGGCCGGCCGCGCGCAGACCTCCCGCCCAGCCTCCCCACCCGGCCACCAATGATATCATCAGGCTATGGTGGCCGGGTGGGGAGGCGGGGCGGGAGGTCTGACAGCAATACGCATATATACTTGACCTGATCCCGTTTTGTTCTAGTTTCGGTCCAACATTGTTGGAGTCGAGTCGATGCTGATCAATGCTGCCCCCCAAGCCGATTTTTCCTACGACATCGCGCAGGATGGCGCCGGTCTGCCCGCCCGCGTGGCGATCTATGGCGAGAATGCTTCCTTGCGTGATCAGATCGCAGCCGATTTTGGCGGGGCAGGGTTCCGCACGATCGATGGTGGCAGTATCGCTGCTCTGCTTGAAGGGCCGATTGCGCTGCTGGGCGATGTGGTGATGGTGGATTGCGCCGTAACCGGCAGCCGCAGGCTCGATGCGATGATGCTGGCGGGGCTTGCGCGGCTCGATATGCGGGTGGCGCGCGCAGGCGCGAAGCTGATCGTGTCCACCTCGATGGCAGGACTCGATGATGTCTTCGCCGTGCTTGATCAATCCGCCCCGCAGATACTGATTTCCCCCAGCCGGGCCGAGCGTGTGGTTGCCGTCGGCCGGGTGATGGGTGAGGCGGGTGCCGCGCGGGTGCGCGAGATGTCGGAGGAAGACCGGCTGGCCCTCCTGCGCCTGTCACAGCAGGTCGAAGCGATTGCCCAGTCGCTTGACCGGATGACCCAGCCGCTGGCGCAGCAGAGCCACCCTGCGGCGACGCTGATCTCCGGTTACAAGCGCAGTACGGAACCCGCGCCTGCCGTGCTTGCCGGTTCTGGCCAGACCCAGCTTCCCGATCCGCGCATGGTGCGCCAGGTGATTGCCAACCGGCAGGCACGTGCGCGCTTTTTCGATGCGGAACTGTTCGGCGATCCGGCGTGGGACATGCTGCTCGATCTCACAGCCGCGCATGGTGAAGGGGCGCAGGTCTCGGTCACCTCGCTGTGCATCGCGGCGGCTGTCCCGGCGACCACCGCGCTGCGCTGGCTCACGCAGATGGTGGAGAGCGGGATTTTCGTGAGGGTCCCCGATCCGGCCGACAAGCGCCGCGCCTTCATCGCGCTCAGCGATCGCTCGCTGACGGCGATGGCGGGTAACTTCGCCAGCCTGCGCAGCCCCATGACGCTTGCCGCCTAGGCCGAGGGGCGGAAGCGCAGCACCACCGTCAATCCAGTGTCGCCAGCGACGGGCTCTGCCGCGCCGTCCCAAGCCTCCCGCGCCGCATCGGCACGCGCCCGGGCGAGAATGGCGGACGGCACCGGCCCGTCGATCAGCAGCACATCGGCCTCGCCCAGCAGGCGCGCCTGTCGCAGCGTGAGGTCCTCAGGATCGGCACTGGTCAGGATCAGTTCTGCTGCCTGTCCCGTTCGGGCCGGAGCGGCGCCCTCGGCCCAATCCGAAACCCGCACATGCGCATCGCGATCAAACGGATCGAGCGGGCCACCTTCAGCCAGCGCCGCATCGATCACCCGCCGCCGCGCGGCACCATCGGTAAAGCGCTTGCGCAAGACCGGCCGCGCAGCCTCCAGCGCGCGCGCCAGCAGCCCCAGCGTCTCGGGCAGCACCCGTTCGAGCCGCAGCCGCACATGCTTGGCAAGCCCCGCCGAAGCCCCGCCTGTCCCGATCGCGATCAGCAGCGGATCACGATCGAGGATGCTAGGCGTGGTGAAATCGCACAGCTCGGGCCGGTCAACCACATTGACCAGCATCCCCGCGCAGCGCGCATTGACCGCTGCAACCTCGCAGGCCTTGGCATCATCAAAAGCGATGAAGGCGAGCCGGACGCCTTTATCGATCGCTCGGGGCAGATCGTCTACCACCAAGCCGCCAGCGCGCTCGACCAGCCGCCGCTTGGGTTCGGCCGCCGGCCCGTCACCCAGTACCAGCACCTGTTGTCCGGCGATCTGGTGGAACAGCGGCAGGCTGGCGATCTGGCTCATCTGAGCCTCAAACCAGCCATTCTGGCACGCGTTCGGCATCCATGATCGCGCCCGCTTCGATCCGGTCGGCCACCACGGCGAACCTGTCGCCATCCACCAGCACTTCGGCCACGAAGCCGCGCGAATTGTAGGATGATGCCATGGTCGCGCCGTAAGCCCCCGCGGTGCGGAACACGGCAAGATCGCCCGCTTCCAGCGCGTCGCATTCCCGGCCCATGGCGAAGGTATCGCCGGTCTCGCAGATCGGGCCGACGATGTTCGCGGTCATCTGTGCGCCCTTGGGCTCGACCGCCTCGAAGTGGTGATAGGCCCCGTAGAGCGCCGGGCGTGCAAGATCGTTCATCGCCGCATCGACGATCACGAAAGGGTCCTTGATCCCGCGCTTCACCCGCACCACGCGGGTCAGCAGGACGCCGGCATTGCCCGCAATCACCCGGCCCGGCTCGAAGATCAGCTTGACGCCCCAGTCCTTCGTAACCCGCGCGACCATCGCGCCATAGGCGGCGGGTTCCGGCAGGATTTCGCTAACGCGGTAAGGCACGCCGAGCCCGCCGCCCAGGTCGACATGGGTGATGGTATGGCCCGCACCGCGCAGCGCCGTCACCAGCGCGCCGAGCTTTTCGAATGCGGTCTCCAGCGGGGCGAGATCGGCGAGCTGGCTGCCGATATGCACCGCCACGCCGCGCAGGTTGACCCCGGGCAACTTGGCCAGCGTGCCGAAGATCTGCCCGGCCTCGCTGATCGGCACGCCGAATTTGTTATCGGCCTTGCCGGTCGAGATCTTGTCATGGGTGCCGGCATCGACATCGGGGTTGATGCGCAAGGTGCACTGCGCCGTCATCCCGCGCGCCGCCGCGATTTCGGCCAGCTCGACGCCCTCTTCCTCGCTCTCGATATTGAACTGGCCGATCCCGGCATCGAGTGCGGCGACCATCTCTGCTGCGGTCTTGCCCACCCCCGAAAAGACGATCATTTCCGGCGCAATCCCGGCCGCCAGCGCGCGGCGCATCTCGCCAACCGAGACGACGTCTGCGCCCATGCCTTGCTGGCCCAGCACCTTCAGCACGGCCAGGTTGGGGTTCGACTTCACGGCAAAGGCGATGAGCTTGTCCTGCACCCCCTCCAGCGCCTCGCGGAAGACGCGGGCGTGGCGTTCCAGCGTTGCGCGCGAATAGACATAGACGGGCGTGCCGACTTCCTCCGCAATCAGCGGCAGCGGCACGTCTTCGGCGTGCATGACGCCGTTTCTGAGGGCAAAATGATCCATGACGAAGCGGGGTCTTATTCCGGGGGGAGATCGAAGGGGTCGTCCTGCCGTTCTTCCGAGCGGCGGCGCAGTTCTACGCTGCGTTCGGGCGCGGCGAGGGCATCGCGGCGCAGCAGTTCATCGGCATTGGGCGGCGCGGTGGCACCATGCGGGGCGACCGGCAGGCTCGCGCTTTCGGGCGGAGTAAGCGGCGCGCGCGAACCGCAGCCGGCCAGCAGCGCTGCGGCAGCAATGGCAATCACGATACGCATCATTCCTCCATCCCCAGCACTGCCCGCGCACGGGCCACTTGCAAACGGACCTGATCGGGTGCGGTTCCGCCATAAGACGCGCGCGCTGCCACCGAAGCATCGACCGACAGCGCGGCATAGACGCTGTCATCGATCCGCGCATCAATGGCCTGAAGATCGGCCAGCGGCAGGGCATCAAGCGCAATCCCCCGGCTTTCCGCGAGCTTCACCGCGCTGCCTGTGATATGATGCGCCTCGCGGAACGGAATGCCGCGCGCCCGCACCAGCCAGTCGGCAAGATCGGTGGCGGTAGCATAGCCCAGTTCCGCCGCCGCGCGCATCCGGGCGGTATTGAACGAAGCTCCTGCGATCATTCCGGTCATCGCCGCGATGCTGAGCGCCATCAGTCCTGCGGCCTCGAAAACCGGCGGCTTGTCGTCCTGCATGTCCTTGGAATAGGCGAGCGGGAGCCCCTTCATGGTGATCATCAGGCTGGTGAGGCTGCCGATCACTCGCCCCGAATGGCCGCGCACCAGTTCTGCGGCATCGGGGTTCTTCTTCTGCGGCATGATCGAGGAGCCGGTTGACAGAGTGTCGGGCAGGCGGATGAAGCCGAAGGGCTGGCTCGCCCACAGGATCAGCTCTTCGGCGAGGCGCGACAGGTGCAGCGCGCTCGACGAGCAGCACCACAGGAAATCGAGCGCAAAATCGCGGTCGGACACAGCGTCGAGCGAATTGGCAGTGGGGCGGTCGAACCCGAGCGCGGCCGCCGTCATGTCGCGATCGATCGGAAAGCCGGTGCCTGCCAGCGCCGCCGAGCCGAGCGGACATTCGTTCATCCGCACCCGCGCGTCGGCGATCCGCGCCCGGTCGCGGCGGAACATCTCGTAGTAGGCCATCAGGTGGTGGCCGAGCGTCACCGGCTGCGCGGTCTGGAGATGGGTGAAGCCGGGCATGATGCTGTCCGCATGCTCGCCCGCACGGGCCACCAGCGCGCATTGTAGCGCGGCGAGGCCTTCATCCATCTGAGCGAAGCCATCGCGCACCCACAGGCGGAAATCGGTCGCCACCTGATCATTGCGGCTGCGCGCGGTGTGGAGGCGCCCGGCGACCGGGCCGATCAGCTCGGCCAGCCGCGCCTCGGTGGTCATGTGGATGTCCTCGAGGTCCCAGTTCTCGGGCACGCCATGGGCGGCATATTCGGCCGCGACCTGATCGAGCCCGGCGCTGATCGTAGCGGCATCCTCGGCGGCGATGATGCCCTGTGCACCCAGCATCGCGACATGCGCTTTGGATGCGGTGATGTCCTGCGCCCACAGCGCCTTGTCGAACGGGATCGAGGCGTTGATTTCGCGCATGATCGCGCTAGGGCCGGCAGCGAAGCGCCCGCCCCACATCGCGTTGGCCGCCTTTTCTTCGGAGCCTGTCATGTCCCGCTTGTCGCTCATTCTTGCAATACCGCTGCTGCTGCTGGCCGGATGCGATAGGCCCGCTGGTGCGCCAGCGCAACCGGGCGAGGCGGCGCAAGACAATGCAAAAGCGGCAGCGGGCGTGGTGGACCGCAAGTTTGCCGGCACCCCGCTCCCCGCGCTCACCTTCAAGGATCCGGCGGGCAAGGCGCTTGATCTGGGCGCGCAGGACGGGCCAGTGCTGATCAATCTGTGGGCGACATGGTGCGGCCCCTGCGTGATCGAGATGCCGCAGCTTGATGCCCTTGCGGGCGAGCTTGAGGGCGAGGTGCGTGTGATCACCATCAGCCAGGACCTGCGCGGAGCCGAGACCGTCTCTCCGTTCTTTGCCGAGAAGGGTTTCGTCCGGCTCGAACCCTGGCTTGATCCCGATACCACCATGTCGGCCCAGTTCACGCCCGAGGGCGCATTGCCGCTGACCATCCTGTTCGATGCCAAGGGCAAGGAAGTGCTGCGCGTGGCGGGCGGTTATGAATGGGACAGCCCGGCAGCGATCGCGATGATCCGCGAGAGCCTTGCCACCCGATAGGCTGGCTACGGGCTATTCTGGCGGTTCGAGCCCCTTCCGCGCCTGCCTGAGGATCGCGCAGCGGCGCTGGACATGGGTGTCTTCCAGCATCCGGGCCGCTGGTGTGGCTATCCGGCGGCGCCAGTTGGGGTGGACGTCGACAGTACCGGGCAGGTTGGGTTGCTCATCCAGACCCAGTGACCGGCCCCCACTGAGTGGTCCGCTATGTTTGTTAGTGTAAAACCGGCTCTGGTGCCATGGCTGGCCGCAGGTGGAGCGAAGCGGAACCGGAGGGCAGCCATGGCGGCGTCGCCGCTTCCGGAGCTGGCGGCCGA